>CAZWAO010000025.1:0-17699 GCA_964631815.1 uncultured Ignavibacteria bacterium
CCACCGACCAGGCTATGGAGAGGCCGTCGAAAGTGGAAGTGCCGCGTCCCACCTCGTCCAATAGAATCAGACTTTGTGGTGTGGCGTTGTTTAGGATGTTGGCCGTCTCCATCATCTCCACCAGGAAAGTACTCTGACCTAAAGTTAGATAGTCGGCGGCTCCCACCCGGGTGAATATCCTGTCGACCAGTCCGATGCGGGCCGCCTTGGCAGGCACGAAGGAGCCCATTTGAGCCAGCAGAACGATCAGGCCCACCTGCCGGAGATAGGTCGATTTTCCCGCCATGTTGGGTCCGGTGATGATGTGTATCTGTTCCGATTGTGGATCCATCTCCGTGTCGTTGGGAACGAAGCTGCCCGGCTGCAGGATGGTCTCGATGACCGGATGGCGCCCGTCCTGGATGGAGATGCAACCGGAGAGGTCCACCTCCGGTCGAACGTAATTGTGCCGGAGAGCCACCTCCTTTAAGCTCAGACAAACGTCCACCACTGCCACCAACTCTGCGGTCTTCTGTATCTTGCCTGTGTGTTTTGCCACCCGGGAACCGATGTCCAGGAACAGATCGTGTTCCAGCTTGAAGATCTTCTCCTCCGCTCCCAGAATGTGCGCCTCCCTCTCTTTAAGCTCGGGCGTGACGAACCTCTCCGCATTCACCATGGTTTGCTTGCGGATATAATCCGGCGGGACTTTGGAAAGGTGGGGTTTGGTGACTTCGATATAGTAGCCGAAGACTTTGTTGAATCCCACCTTCAGCGACGGTATTTTGGTTCTGTCTCTCTCCTTCTGCTGCAAGCCCGCGATCCACGATTTGCTGCCTTTGATGTCTCCTTTGAGGCTGTCCAGCTCCGGGGAGAAACCCGATCTGACGATACCTCCCTCGGTCAAAGCCAGGGGAGGATCGTCCACAATGGAATTTTGGATTAGATCTGTCACCTCTCCGGTATCGGGAAGGTTTTGGCTTATGGATTTCAACATCCGGGAGCGTGCGTTTTCGAGAATGCAGCCCATCTCCGGGGTATGCGTAAGGGAGTTCTTCAGCCAGATCAAGTCCCTGGGGGTGATCTTGCCGTAGCCCAGCTTCCCGGCCAGCCTCTCCAGATCCGAGATGCCCTTGATGGTTTCGGCCAGCGCGTCCGACAAATCCTTGTTGGTCCTCAATTCCTCCACGGCATCCAGCCTGCCGGTGATCTCCTCCAGCTTGAGCAGGGGGTTGGTGATCCAATGCCTCAAGAGCCGTGCCCCCATAGGGGTTTTGGTCTTGTTGAGCAGATCGAAAAGGGTGCCTCCCTTCTGACCCTCCCTTAGCGGAGAGATCAACTCCAGATTACGGATGGTATTGAAATCCAGGAACATGGTTCGGCCGTCGAAAAACGGCGAGACCTTGCTTATGTGAGAAAGAAGCGGCTTTTTGGTCTGCTTGAGGTAGGCCAAGACGGCACCCGCCGCCGAGATGCCCAGCGGCATCTCCTGGCAGCCGAACCCGTCCAGCGATTTGACGGCCAATTGCTGGGTCAGAACCTGGTAGGCGAAATCGTAATCGAACTTCCAAATCTCCAACGCGGTGACGGTGCACTGGCCCAGAAGCGACGTGAACTGCGAGACCTTTTCCTGGGACCAGTTGGAGGGAATCAGGATCTCCGCAGGATTTACCACCGAGAGTCTTTCCAGAATCTCCGACCGGCTGCCCTGGTCCAGCTTGAACTCTCCGGTGGTGAGATCCAACACGGACATACCCAACTTCTCCCCATCCCCGCTGAGGCTGGCCAAATAGTTGTTCTGAGCAGATTCCACCACCCCGTCTATGGTGATCGTTCCCGGCGTAATGATCTCCACCACGTCCCGGTCCACGATTCCCTTGGCCAGCTTGGGGTCCTCCATCTGCTCACATACCACTACCTTCTTCCCGGCCTTGAGCAGCTGCGACAGGTATTTGTTCGCGGCGTGATAAGGCACTCCGGCCAGCGGTATTTTCTCTCCCTTTATCTGTCCCCGCGAGGTCAGGGCGATGCCCAGAATGTCGGAGGCCGCCTTGGCGTCATCGCCGAACATCTCGTAGAAATCGCCCATACGGAAAAAGACTATCTCCTCCGGGTATTGACTCTTGATCTTAAGGTACTGCTTCATCAAGGGAGTGATCTCTTCAGCCATGATTTTCTACCTGTAAACGGAATACGAAGTCTTTCCGGCTACATTAGAAATTTGTCCGGGCTTAAGACCTGCGGGTTACGGCCAGGCGTCCCAAGTCAAATCGAAGCGGCGGGGCTGAATGTTGAGTCGGCTGAAGGTTGATATTCCGAAAGCCGCGAAGAGCGCATCTTATCTGATCACCACCCGGTAGCTCTCACCCGTCTGGGCCTCCAGCTTCTTTTTTAGAGCCAGGGCCTCCTGGTAGGAGTCGAACGATCCCAACTGCACCACCTGGTAGGTCTTCCCGCTGATAGTCTTGGTCTCAGTTCTCACCCGGTATCCCTGCTCCTCGAACTCCTTTTTCAGCCTCAGTGCATTTTCCCTCACCCCGAAGACCCCCAATTGAATGGTGTAACTGACTCCCACCAGCCGTTCCGCTTTTCCCGCTTCCTCCGAGCTGCGGGGGGAGCTGATTGGAGGAAGTACCTGGGGGGACTCCAGGCTCCGGGGAAATCTCTCCTGCAGCAAGTTGTAATAGAAAAGGGCTTCTTCGGGATTCCCGGATCCGCCGTAGCAATCCACCAAACCGGACAGGGCAAAGGGAAATGCCTCCGAATATTTGTGATCCTCCAAAACGCGTTTGTAGGCCGATGCCGCCTGGTCATAATCCCCGGCCTCCAGCAGACAATCTCCTATGGCCAGTTGCGCCCAGGCTGCCCAGGGGGATTGGGGAAAGTCCGCCAGGATTCGGCTAAAGCGAGCCAGGGCCGAATCGGATTCCTGCGCGGCTAAAAAAGATGACCCGGAAATCCACAGGGCCTCGGGGTAGACTTCTCCGCCAAAGAATTTCCGGTCCCGTTCTTCCACCAGATCCGAAGCGGCCAGGTACCTGCCTCGGCAGAACTCATATTGGCACATGAGAAGCTGCGCCTCACCCCCGACTTCCTCATCATCTCCCCGGCTTGAAGCTTCGCGCAGATAGATTTCCGACCGCTCCCCCACCGGCTCTATCCTGGCCAAAAGCAGAAGCGTCTTGGGGCTGCTTTTCTCTGGTTCGCCAAAATCATCCAGTATCTGTCCGGCCCGATCCGGCCTGCCCTCTTGGTATTCCCGCAAGGCGTCATCCAATGCCTGGCCGGAGGCAGGCGTCCGCATAAGAAAGAGCAGGCCCAGAAGAAGAAAAACCCCCTGCCTGGGCCCCGTCCTTCCGTTCATGATCTCGAAATGTTGAAGGAATTCCACGATTTGCAGGATGGACATCTCCACAGAGGCTCGGAGGAATTATATCCGCACCTCTGGCAGGCGAACTGTTCCGCCGTGGGCGGCAGGCTCTCGCCCAGCTTCTCCAGAACCTCCATAGATTCCTCGCGGCGGTTCTGCTGAAGGTACAACCTGGCCAGACTCAATCTGGCCGACAGAAACGAGGGGTCCGTGTCGATGACCTCCCGGTATCGCTCCAAGGCCGCCTCCGTCATACCTTTCTTCTCGTCGATTCGGGCCAGGGAGAAAAGCGCCAAGGTGTTTCCCGGATTGCGACTCAATACGTTTTCGTATAAATCGGAGATATCGGAGTACTCGCCCAGTTCGTAGAGAGCCTTTTCCAACCTGCCGTAAACCAAGTATCCGGCATCGGGCTGAATTTCCAAGAGCTTCTTCCAGTATTCCACCGCTTCCTGCAGCCGCTCGTCCTGATAGTAGGCTTCACCCAAATAAAGATGTGCCGGGATGCAGGTTTCGTCGTAATTTAAGGCCTCTTTGAAAGCCACCCGAGCCTTGTGCAGCTCTCCTCTTTCGGCCCTGGCCCTGCCCCAAAGCACTTTGTAAAGAGCCAGGATGCGTCGGTTGTCGGTCTGTTTGGATCCGGAGAGCTTCTTCCTCAGCTCGAAGGCCTCCTCCCACTTTTCCATCTCCTCGTATTCCCGCAACAGCCGACGCCCCACCATCTCGTCTTTGTCCGAGCTTTTGAACAGCTCTTCCAATACGGACACCGCCTTCTCGTGGTTGCCGGCGGCCGAGTAATCCTCCGCCACAGAGAGCAGTACTTCCACTTTCTGTTCCTGGGTTAAAGACGGCCGCAGGGTCAGTTCCTTGTGAATCTGCAGCGCCCTGTCGTATCTTTTGTTTTTTCTGAACAAATCTCCAAGCTTCAGATACGCATCCACGTTGTCCGGATCGGTCTTGGCCACCTCCCTTAATCTCTGGAAAGCAGCCTGTTCCCTGCCGGCCAGCAGGGCTTTCAGGGCGTCGATGTAAGGCAAGGGGGATACCTTCCGCCGGTCTCCTTTAACCTTGGACCAAAGGAAGGCCATTATCGAAAAGACGATTACGAACGCGAACAGAATGGACAGTATGTGACCGGTGCTCAATTCACACCTCCGTTAGGATGCAACCCAATCCGATTCCGACGTTTCAGCCGCTTCTCTCCTCTTCCTCCAGGGGGAGGTTGCGCAGGGCGGTGATTTCCTCCACCAGCCTTTTGTTTTCCCTTCTTTGATCCCTGAGCTCGGCATACATTTTGAAGTAATAACTTATTCCCAGGGCGAAGGATATCAGCATCCCCACCACCAGCGCCCAAAAGGCCACGATGAGCATGGATACGTCATAATATTGCCGACCGTAGAGGTTGACCGAAACCGTCTCACCGGAGTTGTAGATGGCAAATCCCACTATCAGGATGATAAGCACAATGATTACCAGACTTCTCAGGATCCACATTGTTCCTCCTCCCGATTGGATCTCATTTTCGCCCCAAGCTAACATATGAGATATTTCTTGTCAATCAAAAAGTCGTGGCTCGCCTGATCTCGGAACAACTTCTCGGTTGCCGGACAGGCGAACGCAGGCTTTGAGACTTTTCCGGCCTTGTAGGCGGTGCAACGGACGGGGCGCGACGAACGGCCCACTCCTTAATTCCTGGTAGAAGGTCGGACAGCAAACGGGAGACATGCCCAGGAGGCGCAGAAGTGAAAAAAACGGAGCCCCCGATTTGGAGGCTCCGCTTGGTGAGAGAGACGAGAGGGTAAGTTCAGTCCAAAAACTCCCAGGATCCGATTATCTTCTGGAATTCGGAGTCGTTGGGATAGAAAAACTCCCGTTCGCCGGAGGACTGCACCACAAAAACGTTGCGGCCCTTCTTGAATACGATCACGTGCCCGGCCAGGTAGTCCTGGATGATGACCTGACTTCCATAGAGCGGATCTCGAACCCGGGGGTCCTCACCGGTTTTCTTGTAAGGTTGCCTCAGAACATAGTCCCTGCCAGGGACGCTGTCCACGGTGATGTCGTGAATTTCCAAAATCTCGGAATTGGGGATCAGGTCCAGCTTGATGGCGAATCCCTCCTGGTCGCCCAGACCTTTTCCGGACTTGAACAGACAATCCTCCACCTGCTCCAGCGACATCGAGGTGGTGTCCGCCAGCACCAGGATCGAGGGAATGGTGGTGGTATATTTAGAGGCCCCGGGAATTGTGCTCGTCTTGTAGTTCGCCTGGGTCATGAGAACCCGGACCAGGGAAGGCTCATTCTGCTTTTTCACCTTCCAGTTTTGCAGCCCGGTGATCCGAAAGCCGAACTTGGCATCTGTGTAAACGTTATCTTTGACCTCGCCGGTCTTATCGGCGGCCAACGCCATAGCCGTTGCTGCTGCCAGATAGAAAAGCGTTACCGCAAAGATCGTAAGCTTTTTCATGAGCTTCCCCCTTTCCCGGAGGTTCACGATTTTCATTTTCTCAGCCAAGATAGATTATCGTCATTCTCTCTCTGTTATACTAAGTTTTGGAAGGTGAAGTTGCACAAATCTCGGCCGCCGGCCCGACCGTTGGGAAGCAACCCGGTCGTATCAAACGCCGGTTCGATCCAGCCCCAATCCATTGACGGCGCTTTTGGCCCGGGGCAACAGGTATAGCGAAACAGCCGTTCCCAAGAGCAGGCCGGTGGTTGTTCTGAGCAGGTTGGTGCTCTCAGTCAGGTGCACGGCCTGCAGGGTCACATCCACCGCAGCGGGAAAAGCCAACACCAAAGCCCAAGCGGCAGGCAGAGGCCGCAGGTCCCTCCGGCTGATAAGCAGTCCCATAATAAGAATGGCCGAATAGAAGGCCAGGCAGCGGGAGCATATAGCCACCTGGTTGCCGAAGAGGAAAAAGGAGCGTGAAGGATCCTGATGGCAGAAGAAGCCGTAAACTCCGTAAACCAATTTGGAGATCCAGGGCGGATCAAGATACAAAAGCAGGGGCGCTTCCAGCGCCCCTGCCAAAAAGACCAGCAAATGGAAATTGACTATCCCCAGCCAGTGCCGCCGGACGAACCGGTAGGTCCATCCACCCAGCTTCTCGGCCCCGCGTCCCAACCGGCTTCCCAGCGAGCGGGGCAACTCCGACCGTCCCGCATCACGAGGAGACCGGAGCGTTGTCCGGCCTGGCTCCCGACGGCTCTCCACCGCTTTCCTCCGCTGCCCTGACAACTTTTCCATAGAGGTAATAAATGCCCAGATTAGCCCAGAATGCCGTAAAGAAGATTCCCACCACCAGGGCCAGAACGCCGAAGGTGGCGATGATCTGCAAGGCTATGGCCAGCAGCACCACCACGATCAGGTTGTTGATGTTCTTCTTGGTGAAATCGATGATCTCGTTGAAGCGAAAGCAGTCCTCGAAGCTGCCGGTGCGGGCGTACTTCACGGTGATGTAGGGCGTCACGAAAAGCAAGGCTAAAAAGTACAAAGGCCCCAGGCAATATTTGACGCAGGGAACGAAGGAAAGCACCATGCCCGGTATGCTGTAGATGATCAGGATGATGAAGAATATCAGGCCGCGGGTGAACTTCTCGCCTAAGTTATCCCACTCGGGAAGCGGGATCTCCTTTCCCTCGCTCGCGTTCTTGGCCAACTCCAGAAGATAACCCAAGACGAAAGGTATGCCCACCAGCACCAGCATCAGCAGGTTGAATATGGCTCCCAACACGATCTTCACGATCCAGTTCTTGTCCTCGAACATGAAGGAGAATGCTCTGGTAAAATCCATTGTCCCACCCTCCTCGACAAATGGGTTGCAAGCAGCTTACATCCGCAGTTATCGGTCCTTCGGCCGTTTTCTTCAGCTTGACTCTCGGGCAACAAAGCAAGTCTCTGGTCCCTGCCCGGCCCGCGGTCATCGATCAAATGAGCGGGCGAAGGGGATCGAACCCTCGACGTCAAGCTTGGGAAGCTTGCATTCTACCGCTGAATTACGCCCGCTTAGTCCACGTCTTGTGATTCCCACCATCCACAATCCGCCATGCAGCGTCCTTGGCCGACAACAATTAACCCAGTCCCGGAGCGCTTGTCAAGCACTTAGTCATCGGGAGCAGCTGGGGCATGGGAATGTGCATGTCCCTAGAGCTTATCTTACCAGCACCATCTTTTTGGTCTGGACGAAATCACCCGCCTCCAGTTTGTAGAAGTAGACTCCGCTGGCGACCTCATCCCCGTTCTGGTCTCTTCCGTCCCAGGTCACCTCATAACTTCCCCGAGCTTTCTGCTCGTTTACCAACGTCCTGACCATCTGGCCCAGAACATTGTATACCCTCAGCACTACCGGTTTAGCCTGGCTGTTATCCACGCTGTATCGAATCATAGTCTCCGGGTTGAAGGGATTGGGGTAGTTGTCCGACAGGGAGAATCCGTCCGGAGATGTCTCGTCGGAAACCTGGTCTTCCACGTCCGTCCACTGGCGCTGGTCGTAATAGAGGTTGTAGTAATTGCCCGAAAGAAGACTCTTCCCGGCGTATACCACCGCGCTCCAACCACCGCCGCTTTCCAGGCTGCCGTATGTCCCTTGGCAGACTCTTCTTCCGTCGTCATTGTTTGCTCCCCAGCTGTCGCTTATCTGCGAAATAGTCCACTGGTCGGGGTGAGATGTGTTGCTGTATCCCCAGTAAATATCGTTGTTCTGATCCAGAATGGAGGCATACCGGTTCTTCAAATAGCAGATGTTGACATAATAATATCCGGTGTTCCTTCCCACCCACAAGTCGCAGGCTCTCTCGTCGTAGCTGCTTGAACTCGCCAGGTACTGGTTCTTGGTCCAGTTGTTCCCCCCGTCTGTGCTGTATGCAAATCTCAAGTCCAGGTTGCCCGTGCCTGCGTAATCATGGTTGTATCCCACCCACACATAGGGACTGGCAGAGGGTGAAGTATGCAAAGCTGCGACCTTGGGATAGTTGTCGTCCCATGAGTCTTCCGTCAACTGCTCGAAGTATCCCCAGGTGCCGGAGGCGCAATAGGAGGTGCTTCTTCCGAAGTAGATCTCGTCGTTTGTCCCGCTTGTTTTCTCGTAGGTCAGAAAGGTGTATCCGCTGGAGCCGTAGGCGATGTCCGGATGGGATCCGTCACTTGTAATATAGGCGGTGCCGCCCCAGGTCTCTCCGCTGTCGGAGGATACAGTGGTGTATACGCTGGGATAGGAGTATGTGGACTGCTGCCTCTGGTAGGCCACCATCAGCCGAGAGCCGGACCCAAGGTTTCCGCAGGCCGAGAAGTATTCGATCGTGTCTGAGTCGACTTTGACGCTGAAAAACTTCATCTGGGTTCCGCTCTGAGAGCAGCGAGCCAGTCTGATATCCCCATTGTTCGTGGACGCCAGACAGAATATGTACAGTTTGTCCGGCGTTCCCCAGGTACCGGTCAAAACTACCGGACATGAATAGGTAAAGGCGCCTCCGGACGAGTAGAAACCGCACAGCCACGACCAACTCTCCCCTTCATTGGTCGACTTGTAGACGTTCACTCTGGCATTGGACACTCCGGCATAGGTGGTACACCTGACGGCATAGAGAATCCCGCTGCTGCCGTAGTCAACGGATATTCCATTGGACACCGTCCCCGGAGCTATGGTGACATCATTCCCCCACATGAATGGCTTCTGAAACGACTCGTCTCTGAGAGGCGGTGTCACCCTGAAATCACCGACCGCGACTTCATCATAACAGGGAGTCCGCCAGAATTTGGCAGCTTCCTTGTCCATCTCAGCGCGGATAGCTTCCACTTCTTGTATGTCCCCGGCCTGCTGGGCCTTCCACAGGTTTTCCTCAGTGGGCGCCCGGTCACCGTTTTCACCTTCGGCCATGGCCAGAGAAGCCGCCATCAGGCAGCAGAACAACGTCAGCAGCAAATATCCTTTCTTTCCTTTTAGCCGGATCATTTCATCCTCCCTCTTTGATTGGAAAACAGCGGTTTAAGATAAACATTTCCTACCTGCTTGTAATCCTTAGCCAGTCTCTATATTACCACCTCCCCGATTCTACGAACACATCGAGTTCTTCAAAACCTCTTCATCTTCTGACTTTGAACTTTCCGTCCAGCTTTTTCATCTTCTCCACGATTCCGCCGTATTCCAGCTCCTTGTAATGAAGCATGGCGGCGCCCGAGAATCCCTGTTTCCTGATCTCCAGCGCCTTGTGCGAGACCTGATCCCGCACCCAATCCCAGAAAGGCTGATCGAAGGCATCCGCCGGCTCGGTCAGCTTTCCCTCTCTCATGGAGAAAGCCTGGGCCGACACCACCGGCGGCCCGTCGAAAAAGGATATGGCCGAATTGGCCTTGACCGGCATCAGCGGTCCGGTGTGACTGCCCCGCATGAAGCCCGCCACGTAATGGCCGATGGCGAAGGGCCCCAACACCTCGCCGGTGGCGGGAAACGACCCCTGCACTCTCACCAAGGCGATGGGATCGTCCTTGCCCGTGTATTTGCCCGCGATGTTGTGCAGCCGGGTGGTGGAAACCGACGCGGCAATCTCGCCGCCGTCATTGCAGTATATGTGCTCTATCACGAACCGCTGATTGTCCCTGAGAAGCGCGGCAATATCGTAGAGTTCCGCCGGTGCGGAGAGCTCGATCACCCGGTCTCCGTCCGTGTGCTCTACGTCCATGATCAGAAACTTGAATCCCCGGTCCATCTTGGGAGAGAGTATCAATCCCGAGCAGTACATGGGATCTGCGAACGCCAGGTACAAGGGGAGATTGTAAGCTCCGGGATCGGTTTTATCCGCGGCGAAAAGGAGGAAACTCTCGTTGGGCCGTTCCTCTATTTCCATCTCCGCCACTGCCGGCCCCATGCCTTTGATGTTGCCGGAGAAGGCGTCCTTCAGAAGATCCTGCCCGGCCCCATAAAGTCCTTGCTCCTTGGCCACCCTGGTCCCCTCTAGAAAAGCATCCCAGGCCAAACGGTGCACCTTCTCGCTTAACAGACCCCCCCGATGGGTGGCCAGAATGGCGATGTCGTCCCCCGTGCTGGAAACGTGGCAGTCGATCAATTCTCCTTTGCGGACGCCGTTCTCCCGAACGAAATCCGCCACCGAATCCTTCAGTCTTTGGCTGGGCTTGATGTGTCCCCCGATGCTCCCCACATCCGCCTTGATGACGCTAATGGTGACCCTCATCCTTCTTCCTCCTTCAGACGATCACGGAGAGTGCTCGGCTCTTAC
Source organism: uncultured Ignavibacteria bacterium (assembly GCA_964631815.1). Taxonomy (GTDB): domain Bacteria; phylum Zixibacteria; class MSB-5A5; order MSB-5A5; family SM1-73; genus SM23-73-3. The sequence goes on from CAZWAO010000025.1 coordinate 10,583, forward strand.
CACAAAATTCCGGTGGTTTCACCCATCTACACAATCCGCTGCAATTTACGGACAACTCATACGGAAGTCAAACACTTCCTCCGGCACCATCACGAGCCGCCGATTCCATTCGGCTTCTGAAGCTCGCAACCAACCCACATCTTGTCTCCGACTGCAGTCAGCGCGCACCGCCCGACCTTCCAGGTGGGTACTGAAAATCATCCAGCAGCCCATCCCCCTGAGCCGACCTGCGGCGCAAGACATCAGAGAATACCCCAGTTGTCGGGGACAAGCTGGGGTATTATCGTTTTTTCAGATCTCATTCGGTTGTTAGACGCTCGCCGAGAAGGTCACCACCACTATAAAATGGCGTATGTGCACCTGGGTCGAGTTGGGAACGATGGCATATCCCGTGAAGACCCCGGTTTTGACCAAATCCCGGAGAGCCTCGAAATTCTGGAAAACGTCATAATAAAAAGCCAGATCCACCTTCAGGCTGTCGTTGGCCGGTACGGTCAAACCATCCAATATCAACGTGGCGCTGGCCTTGATGGCGGTGGTGTCGGTCAGGGAGTTGTCCGAGGAGACGTAGATCCGGCCGGTGGCCTCAGTGCCCATCTCATTAACCAGATTGAAGGTCATGGCCACGTCTTCGATGTTGTCCAGATTGTCCTTGTGATCCTTCCACACGTCCTCGTCGGTTAAGTTCACATCGAACTTGTGCAGCCCCGTGCTCTGGTGGATGTCTTCGTCGGCTACGGCGTAGATTATCACCCAGGTTCCGGAGAGGAGGAACCAGCACCCGCTGGCTAAAACCAAAAGCAGAAGCGGCAGGAACCACAAGTGCCGATAATTCAGTATGATCCTGTTCATTTCCGAAAGCTCCTTTCTCGCCTACATGGGACCGAAGTAATAGTTCAGCCCGCCGGTGATCTCCAAGTTGTTTCTTCCGCCGCCGCCCTCCAGGCTGATGGCATGAATTCTGGCCCGCACCTCAATTCCAAAAACGTCGCTGGGCAGAAACTCGATGCCCGCTCCCAAAGCCAAACCCAGCCGGGTCTGATCCGGAACAGCATCCCGCTTGGAGGTATTGGAATTCACTCCCACCAGTCCGTAGAAGTGAGTCGAAGAGAATCCGGAGAGGGTTCCCACCACCGCATCCAGGCCGAACGAGGTGACGTCTCCGCCCTTTCTGGTCCCCAGCAGCTCGCCGTCGTTTTTGATGTCCTTGTCACCGTATTTGGAAAACACCAGGTTGGGCTCCACTCCCAAAAAGGGAAGAAGCAGGATCCGACCCTTGACCCCATAGAGCGTGCCGTTACCCACGTCCTCCTGAACCAGCGGCATGTTCAATCCGGCGAATGCTCCGACGCTGAACTTCCCCCCCGCACAGGCGGAGGAGACACCCACCAGGAAGAACAACATCATGCTCAAGCATATAATCCTTTTCATGGCTTATCCTTTCGCAAAGCAAATCGTCTGTCATGCTGAATGAGAGACTACCTATCCGCATTCGTATTTGAGATTTAGAGTCTCCTCCTTTCTCTGTGTTTTCAGTTGACCGTTATTTGCTGCCCAAAATAGCTGCCCTCTCCGGCCTTGTCAAGCGAAAAATACCAAAGGGGCCTATCCGGTGATCGCCCCACAAACGGAGACGGATGGAAAAATCCAATATCTCCTAAACCGGTCACCGGTGTGGGAATCTCAAAGCTTTTCCGCTTCGACGACAAGGCCGCCTCCCTCGGCCCACTCGACATTTTGCAGAAGACGAACTTTTTTGTTGGCGCTGGCGGGTGGGACTGATATATTGCACGATGATCTCTGGTGTCAAATCGAGACTTCCTTATGTCACTCCTGCATCAACAGTCCAATTCAAGACGCGCCGCTTTCCGGTCAGTTTCTTACCGGAGAACATTGCTCTCGATTGCCCTCCTGCTGATCGCCTGGCGCCCGCTCGGGGCCTGGGACAAAATAGACTTTGATCAGACGCCTTCCGCTAAGGATTTCCCCCTGTGGGATGCGGTGATACTGAAAGACCAAGCGGAGATGGAGATTCAGCCTGATGGGCAGGCGCTCTTGACCCAACATCGGATCATGAAGGTCTTTTTCGATCCGGACAAAAGATTCAGCCATCAGGAACTGCCTTTCAACGGCAGCATTCAGGTGGTGAGCATCAAAGCCCGGACCGTTCACCCCGACGGCCAGGAATTTCCCTTGGACCCGGCGGAGATAAAAGAGAAGTCCTTGATATCCGAATCCGTTCTCTACTCCGACGTTAGAGCCAAGGATTTCTACCTGCCCAGGGTGACGGCAAACTGCGTGGTGGAATATGAGTATCAGCTTCGACTCAAAACTCTGCTCTACTGGTCGGACTGGTTTTTCCAGTCGGACCTGCCCTGTCTGCATTCCGCATACACCTTAGCGGTTCCCCGGGGCTTCGATTTCCGGATGAAGGTTCTGAATTGTCACCTGGAGCCTCAGATCGACTTCCGCTCGGGCAAACAGGTGTTTTCCTGGGAGAAATTCGACAACTCGGCCATTGCCAGGGAAGTCTTTATGCCTCCGGCCGCCGATTCGATCTGTCGACTGGCCTTCTCCGCTCTGGATTTCGACTTCGACGGTAGAGCCTATCCTTGTCGTACCTGGAATGACGTTGCCGCCTGGTATCGCCAAATATCTCAATCCAGCATGCAGCCGTCCCCGAAAACGGCTGAATTGGCTTTGGGGTTGACCTCCGGCCTGGACCTGTCCCGGGCGAAGATCGAGGCCGTCTTCGATTACGTGCAGGAACATGTCCGGTATGTATCCGTGGCCATAGGCATAGGCGCCTACCAACCTCATTTGCCGGATGAGGTTCTGGAAAACGGCTACGGCGATTGCAAGGATATGACCTCCCTGATAATCTCATTACTCCAGGCGGTCCGCATCGAAGCTTATCCGGCCTTGCTCTCCACCAGAGGACATCGAAGCCTGTTGACCAATATACCCAATGTCAAGCAGTTCGATCACGTGGTGGTGGCCGTGCCTGGGGATGGAGGATACTTTTGGCTGGATCCGGCCTGCAGAAACTGCCGGTTCGGCCAGCTCCCCTTTGAAGACCAGGGTGCTTCGGCGTTGGTGGTCAAACCCGGAGAGGGGGAGTTGGTGGTGATTCCGGAGAGTGCCGCGGAGGAGAACGTTGCCCGTACCCGCTGGGAGATCAAACTGAATTCCGACGGTTCCGCTGCCGGTCGTCTTTCATTGGCAGCCACCGGACAGGAGGAGTTGGCTTTCAGAGCCTCTCTGACCGGGCTTAAACCCCAAAGGAGGCGGGAAGCTTTGACCGGTTACCTGACCTCCTGGTTTATAGACCCCTATCTGGTGCGATCGGAGTTTGACGGTTTCGATGAGAAAGACTCGAGCATATCGATCGAGGCCGACTTCTTGTCGGGTGCTTACGGTGTTGTTCAGGGGGAGGAGCTTTTCCTTCCGGTGAATCTCAACACACAGAATTACCTGAGCATCATGTTTCCCGCTGAGCGAAGGGCAAATCCGGTGTTATTCGATTACCGATTCGAAAACCAGGACCAGATCAGGATCGTGGTCCCGCCGCAATTCGAGATAGAACGATTGCCCGGAGCGGTTCGGCTGGATGAGCCGTTTGGATTGTTCGAATCGACTTATTCCGCCGAGGCAGACACCATCATTCACCATAGGCTCTTCGTGAGACGGCAGCTTCTGGTGCCCGCAGAACAGTACCCTCAGCTCAAGGAATTCTATGATCGGGCTGCACAGGAGGATGCCGCGCGGATAGTTCTGAGACGAAAGTCGGGCCAGCGCTGAACAGGACAGAATCTGTTTGCCGGTTTTTTTGACAGCGTGTCGGAGATAGACTCAGCCCTCGAGTCGGGTCCGAGAGGATGTGGAAGGTTGAATAGTCAGAAAGGGTTCTCGTGATTAAGAAAGCCACGCTCATCCTGATGGTGCTGTTTCTGTGTCCCCTTTGGCATCTACCCGCGCGCTGCGAGGTCAACTGGGTGGAAAAACTCCCCGATGACTGGATTCGGTCTTTCCCTCCCCAGAACCAGATTCCCTCCTCGTCCGACTATCCGGGAGCAGGGGCTGTGTATCTCCTGGATGAGGATATCTTCTATGTGGCCGACAGGGCGGAGGTGCGGGTGGTGATTATGAAGATATTCAATCGCCGGGGATACAATTACGCCCAGGTAGCCACACCATATTACAGGGAGGGCGAATCCGTGGAGGTCCGGGGCAGAACCAAAAGGAAAGACGGCACGGTGATCGAGTTGAATCAGGTTGACGTACACCAGATCTCGCTTTCGGACGACCTCAAGAGGAAGAAGTTCTCCCTGCCCGGCGTGGAGGACGATTGTCTGATTCACTATGAGATAATCTACAAAGCCAAGAGGTACAGTTTGTCGGGCATTCGGTATTTCCAGAATGACCAGCCCACCCTTCTTTCCCGTTTCAATCTGGTGGTTCCCCAACACCTGCAAGTCATATCCCATGAGAGTCCTCCCGGAGCATTGGATACCGCCAAGGAGGTTTCCGCCCACTCCCAGGCGGTTTCGCTTTACACCTTCGCTGCTCGTGACCTTTTGGCACTGGAAACCGAGCCGTACATGCCGCCGTCGTTCGAATCCTTCCCCAGTCTGGCGTTTGCGGTCACCGGAAAAGATCAAGAGGCCGAACTGCAAGCCTCATGGGAAAACACGTCCCGTTGGTACTTCGAAACGTTCCAGCAGCATTTCATCCCCACCCAACCAATGAAGAAGCTGGCCAAGAACCTCACCAAGGAAATCAGCGGTCAGAAGCAGATAACCCAAAAGCTGTTCGGCTGGGTGCAAACGAATTTCAAGGTCGATTTTCCTTCCCGCTCTATTTTCGACAAGCCCCAGACCATTTTCGACCGGCAGGACGGAAGCAGCGCAGAGATCAGCGGAGTACTATACGCCCTTCTGACGTCGGTGGACATTCGGGCCGTACCGGTCTTGGTGCCCGACAGAGGCATGGTGACCCGCTTGCCGGAGGTGCCCATGCTGGACTGGTTCAGCCACGTTTTGCTTAAAGTGGATGTCGAAGGAGAAGAGCTATGGCTGGACCCGTTCATGGCATCCGACCAACTAAGTTGCGTCTCCCCTTCTTATCGGGACGTGGACGGTTTGCTGGTTCAGCCGGAGGGCGGAGAGTTGATTCGGACGCCCGGGCTGGACCCGTCGGAGAATGTCAAAGTCACCGTTACGAAGTTCGATCTCGATCCCAAAGGAATCATACAATGTGACGTTCGGGAGGTGTATTCGCCTCCGCGCAGCAGTGAGATAATAAATACACTCAGAAAACAGACCATTCAGGAGCAGCGGGACGAGCTGGCCAAACGCATCTGTGAGCATTGTCCGGGTGCTGTGTTGAACACCTGCTGGTTTGACGATCTCTACGATCACAGCGGGGATTTCAACGTCCATTACCTGTTCGGCTCCTCTCATTATGGGCAAAGCGCCGATAGCCTGGTCTACCTGAGCCCGAACGTTCTAAACAGGGATCAGACCGCGACGGAGTTTTTCGAGCCCAGCCGGATTTTCCCCATCATGTTCGACCAGCTTCTAAAGGACCTGGATACGGTGGTCATAAGCCTCTCCCCTGCTTACCAGGTGGTGGAACTGCCGGAGCCGCTTCACTTGGAAAATGATTTTGCGGAGTTTGACGCTGCATATCGAGTGGAGAATGCATCGGTTCTGTATTCTCGCACTTTGGTGATTAAGAAACTGATGATCCCGGCTGCTGCGTATCAGGATGTTAAGAGTTTCTTCAACCAGGTGTTCGATCAGGATCAGAGGTCCCTTACCCTGAAAAGACTTGAGTAGCCCCAAGATCGCTGGGAAGAATGACCGAAAACCGATTTCGAGGAGGAAACAGATGAATCGGCAGTTCAAGAAGTTGGTGGATGAAATTCTTGAGTTTCGCTGGAAGGCCAGGCCGGTGGAGGCCACTTTCTCCGGCGTCCACAGGTATGACCACCAGTTGGACAGAACCGATGCCCGTTCCCGGAAGCGCTATGTGGAGAGGACAAGGCAATATCTGAAGAAGCTGGATGCGTTTTCTCCCTCCGGGAAAGTCCGATCTAAAAGTATCGGCCTCTCTGCGGACGAGCAAATGGATTGGAGGATGCTTAAAGATGCGCTACGGGTGGAGATTGCCGAGGATCAAACCGTCAGGTGGCACGAAAGGAATGCGCAAATCTATCCCTATTACGCTCTCATGGGCTGTTACGTCTTCATCATGCGCGACTTCGCCCCGCTCGGGATCAGGATGAAGTCCCTTCTGGCGAGGTTGAAGCAGGTTCCGCGACTTCTGCAAGAGGGACAGGAGAATCTCAAAAAGGGAAGGAACATCCCCGCCATCTGGACTCAGATTGGAATCGAGACCACCGTCGGCGGAAAGCAGTTTTTCGAGAAGATGATTCCGGCCTTTGCCAAGAAGCTGCCCGGCCTCAAGGAGCAAATCCTGACGGCCAATCGCAAAGCTCTTGCTGCGTTTGATGATTACGAGAAGTTCCTCGGAAGTCGACTCATGCCCAAGTCGAAAGGCCGTTTTGCGGTGGGCAAAAAGCACTTCGACTTCCTTCTCTCGGTACATCACCAGTTGCCCTATACCTCGGATGACCTCATATCCATAGGAAAGAGGCTCATCCGGGAGACTCAAGCCGAGATGACATCCGTCGCCCGAAAGATCGACCGCAGGAGAAACTGGACCAAGATCGTGGAGCAACTAAAAGAAACCCATCCGGCCAAAGAGAACCTGCTGAGGTTCTACAAAAAGGAAATGGCCAGAGCCAGGGATTTCGTAAGGAGAAAAGACCTGGTGACTATTCCTAAAGGCGAAAGTCTATCGGTTGTGGAGACTCCGAGTTTTCAGAGACACACCACGCCCTACGGAGCCTACCTGCCTCCCGCTCCTTTCGAGAAAAAGCAAAAAGGATTTTTCTGGGTTACTCCGGTGAACGAGAAGCTCTCCGCCAAACAGCAGGAGGAGCAGCTCCAGGGACATAACTCCTATGTGGCGGTCATTACCGCACTGCACGAAGCTTATCCCGGACACCATTTGCAGCTGGTGCACTCCAACCGCATCAAGTCCAAGGTAA
>CAZWAO010000026.1:0-17500 GCA_964631815.1 uncultured Ignavibacteria bacterium
CCCAGCTTCTGTCCGTACTTGGATTCCACGTGATAGAAGTAGACGCCGGGAACGATTCCCTGCTGGTTCTTGTTCAACAGGTCCCAGTTTTCGGTTCCGGTGCCGTTATCGTGCCGAATCACCCTCACCAAGTCGCCGGCTAAGGTGTAGATTCTGATGGTGCACTCATCCGGAAGGTGAGTGAACTGGAGGTTCCTTATGCCCTCGGTGTTTTCCCACAACGCATGAGCTATGTATGGATTGGGCACCACCTTGATTCCGCCTAACTCGTCTTTGGCCTTGCCCGGATCCACTCCCCCCACCCCGAAAACGAACTCGTCGTCCGGTCCGTTCAACTTGGCCCCTTTTATCTGATAGACATCTCCCGCGGAGTAGTCGACATCTGTGGGAGCGAAGGCGAAGAACCAGGAATGCCAGTAGGGGAAGGCCTCGGGATGCGGCTGCCCGTCGTAGGGAACGTCGACGATATCCAGGTAATCCAGATGGTTCACGTCCCACACCCCATTTTCCGCCCAATCGTACACTTCCACCAGCACCTGCTGTCCGGTGGTGATATTCCACACCTCGAAAGGCACCCACACCGGGGTAACGTCATCGAAGAAGCTGTAAGCCTGAGATCCCTCCTGGGTAAACCTCAACTCATAGGTGCAGCGAAAGTGCACGTCTCCACCCAAGGGGACGCCGAACAGCTCGCTCATGCTCCCCAGAAAATACTCCATATGCAAAGTGGTCTCGGTGGAAACGCCAAACTGCGTCTGGCCGTAGCCAGCCGGCTCCCTTTGCCCGTTGGTGACTATCACCTGCATTCCGTCCACCACCGGGTAGTTCTCGGCATTTCCGGATTGATCCGTCTGATCCTTTAACACCGTATCGCCGGTGGCCATGTCGATCATGTGCCAATAGGTGGCATAAGGGTCGTCCACGAAGACCACCTGGTACTGGTGGCCGGTGACTGCGCTCAGGTCGAATACCGTAGGAACCACCCAACCGTCGCTTTCCTCCTCCTGGCCCAGGTAGTTGTGCACCACAGTTGCGCTGGCAGGAACGTATCCCGCCGGATCTGTCCGGGGATAGGCGAAAGCGCAGTTTTGGTCCTCACCCGGTCTCCCGTAAGCAGTCTGCAAGGGATCGATGGGCACCGAGGTGTCGCCTTGATCGAAGGAAACCACCGAATACCAATACCGTATGCCGTTGACCAGATTTTGGTCGGTGTAGGTATGGGGAAGAATGTCGTGCGAATCTTCCTTCTGGAACTTGGCGATGGGCACGTAGTCCGGCCCCAGGCTGCCGTCCGGATTTCTGACCAGATCGCCCCAGGTTTGACCCATGTCCGTGCTCCGGTAGATCTTGTAACCCGCGAAATCATTCTTGCCGCTGAGCGGATCGCTGGAGGATTCCGAAGCATTGTCCCAGGTGAGCTTAACCTGTTGGTAGCCCGGATTGACCACCAGCTTGGCCGGCTGGGGAGGCTCCGGGCCGATGAAATGGTTGTCGTAGACGGCCTGAGCCATAGCTGCGTTCTGCTTCAGATAGGCCTCGTCATAGCCGGCCACCAGGGCAAACACCACCCGAACCGTCTTGCCCGCAGACAGGTCAATGCCCCGGGTGCACTGGACGTAGTACTGATCGGCAGGGGGGAGGCTCTGGTCGAACTGCCGGCTGTCGATGAACCGGTACTTTCCGGCATCGTCATCCGGCAAGTCCTCCCATCTTCCGGTTCGAAACGCGGTCATGCCGATGTTGTCGGGGGTTTCGATATACTTGGTGCCCATAACTCCGGTTTTCACCAAAGCTCCCCAGCCCTCATCATAGCCGTCCTCATCATAGGTCCAGGCCAGGTTCATGGACGAGTCGAAAGCCACCATATCTCCCAATCTTCCGTTTTCGAAAGTGCCGGGAACTATTCCTCCCACGTCGAAGTCGCAGTAAAGCCCGAAGGCGAAATCGGCGTAATCTGTTCCCGAGACGTTCTTGATCTCCAGAACCACGAAGAGATAGTCCTGGTTGTAACTGTAATTCCACTGATAGACGGTTTGGGTCAGCTCCAGGCCCAGAGCCGGAGCGCCGCTATTGGCGTCGCAGAACCGGTAGTGGCTCTCCTGCAAGGACACGGGCCCGGCTTCCACCATTCCCGAGGCCAAGGTCCATACCCGATTGTACTCCCACTGCTCGTCATGGGCACTCCATACTCTCCATCCATAGGCCGGCTTTCCGATTCCCAGTCCCACCGTGTCGCTGGGATCATAGTCATAGGAAGTGGTGTCCGTGGACAGGCGGATGCGATAGCTTTCCTGGCCCCGGATGATGGAGGTCAGCGGCGCCAGATCCTCGTCGGTATCGACCACGATGGTGTCACCGCCGGCGGTGGTGGCCCCCATCCAGTATTTGATCTCCGCCAGGTAGTCGTGTCCCGATCCTTTGGGCCACTCGCCGGAAGGCTTTCCCAGGTGGCTTTGCCCGCCGATCCATCCCCAGTTCTGAATGGTGGTGGCGATATTACCCTTGTTCTGGATAATCTGATCCTGAACCTGGGTGGGCGGTTCCAGACCCTGCCCGGTCTTGGCGGCACCCTGAGTCCAGGGGAGCAGGAGCAAGAACCCGACTAAGAGGACGATTTTGGTTTTGAACATTTAGGGACCTCCTTGACTGGTTAAAAGACGAACTCGACGCCCCAACGCAGCGTTCGAGGGCTGTCGTAATTTCCCGGATCGTTCGCCAGAAGACGATAGTACCGGTTCACGTCCTCGGCGGTGAGCGGGCCGTCGCCGTCCGGATCGGCGGTTAGTTCATAGTGATATCCGTCGTCGTTTGGCTTCCCGGTATTGGAATACACCTGAAGGACGTTTCTCCGGTCGAAGAGATTCACCACTTCGGTGAAGAAGGAAAGGTGAAGGTCCTTCTGGGCGAAAAGATAGAAATCCTTGTTGAGTTTCAAGTCCACCTGGTAGGTGGAGGGCATCCTTCCCTCATTCAGTGCGCCCAGGCGGTTGCCCTGATCGTCCGTCTTGGTATAGGGCATGCCGCTGCCGTACTTGGCCAGCACGTTCAACCCCCAAGCTCCCGGTACCGATATGCCCCAGAGACTCCCTTTCCAGTCTCGAGGAACCCGATAATCCAGATCAATGCTTAGGGTGTGCCGCTGGTCGAATGATAGGGGATATTCTCTCACCGGCCATACCGGCGTGCCGGTTTCCTGGGTGAAATAGTCGTAATATCCCTCGTAGGCGCTGGAGGCGTTGCCCTTGGCGATCATGTAGGAGTAGTTGATCGTCCCGGAGAAATTACCGTGCCCCGGCCTCTTGGCGAACATCACGTCCAAGCCTTTAACCGTGCCATAGTCGGCATTGACGAATTGAGTGTACGAGCCTCCGGCGTAAATCACCTCTCGGGTGGAAGCTAAGTTATTGAGATCCTTGTAATAGGTGGTCAGCTTCATGGTCAGGTCATCGGTGATGGCATGGTTGATGCCCAACTCATAGGCCACGCTCTTCTCCGCCTCCATATCCGGATTGCCCACAATCGGGTAGCCGGTGGTGAGATCCGCCTGCAGGTTGGTGAACATGTATTGATAGGCCGGCACCTGGAAGTAATAGCCGTAACTGAAATGGATCACCGTGCGATCGGAGATGGGGTGGGAGATGCCCAGACGAGGACTGATCTGACTCTTGGACTTGGTGTGAACTTTTAACTCCTTGGTAACCGGATCATTCCAGTAGTCGATGTCCGCGTCCAGATAATCCAAGCGAATTCCCGCGTTCACGATGATCTCCTTCAACTCCAGTTTGTCCTGGAGATAGAAGGCCGCATAGTCGGGGTCCACCTCGTACTTTTCCCCATAGGGCCGGGTGTTGAAGAACTGCTTGTCGTCCCACTTGAGCTGATTGGCCCGATACTCTCCGCCCAGCTTGATCTGGTTGTGTTTGTCCACCTGGCTGACTAAATCGAATCCCAGGCTGGTGTATCTGGTGCGCCGATAGTGATAGCGGGGATAGAAATCCGGTGCAGCCGTGAAGCCGGTGTAGTAATATTCCTCCGCCGGATTGTAGTTATGGTCGTCGATGGTCCCCACGTAAACTCCGGACGAATCCTCCTGATAACCGGGCCACTGGTTCCAGTACAGATCAAAAAGATGCTGCGGGGCCATCTTGATGTCCGTGTAGAAATGACTCAGCTTGATGGAGTAGAAGGTGTTATTGGACGAGGGATAGGTCATCTTGGCGCCCAAGCTGTAGGACTTGTCGCGAATCTTTCCCAGTCCGTCCAGATTGAAATCATAGGAGATGCTGTTTACGTCGCGATGGACGTAACGCAGCATGTCCCGGGTGTAATAGTTGCCGCTTAAGACCAGCTTTAGGTTGTTGCTGGGGCGCAGGCTGATCTTCCCCGTGCCCGTGGTGATCTCCCTGCGGTTGTGAGGGACATAGCCGTCGTTCCAGATTTTCTCGGCAGAGAAGAAGAAGGTGGCCTGGTCGCTGTTCCTAAACGTCAAGGGGCCGCCCAGATTGAAGATCACGGAGTGATTGTTGTTCCTTTTCATGTCTCCGTACCTACCGGTGTGAACGTCATAGGTGGGAGCCATTCCATCGTAAGCCTTGATTTTTCCGGTGAAGGTTGGACCGCCCTCCCTGGTGATGGCGGTCACCACGCCGGAGAGCGCCTCTCCATACTCGGCGGTAAATCCCCCGCTGGTCAAATTCAGCTCCTCCAAGGCCTCGGGAGATATCCGGGTTCCCGGATAGCCCACCATAGGATCCTGGATGTAGATGTCATCCAGGAAATAGCTGACCGTGGCCTCCCGTCCGCCGCGGACGTGAAGCGCCCCCTGGTTGTCGATCACGGTTCCGGCCATATTGGAGATGATGGGCTGGATTCCCGAGGTATTGGGAAGATTGTCCAGCTGATCTCTCATCACCATGTCGGTGGAGGAGGTTAAGTCTTTCTGGATGAGAGGTCGGCTGGCCACGACCGTGACGCCCGCGCGCAACTCCACCGGCGCGGAGCTCAATTGGAAATCCAGCGGCGTGGTCAGATCCAGAAGAACGGTTACCTGGGTCTGTATCATGGTCTGATAGCCTATCAGCGAGGCTTCCACGGTGTAGGTTCCCACCGGAACGTTCAGAATGAAATACTCTCCATCCTCATCCGTGGAGGTTCCGATGCTGGTCCCCTTTATGATCACGCTTGCTCCGGGCAGGGGAATTCCGCTTTCCGTGTCTTTGATGACTCCTGCGATCTTCCCGGCGGTTCCCGCCTGGACCACCTGGCTGGCCATCAGCACCAAAAGCCCGGTGGCGATAACCATTCCGACCAACCGCACGGCTGGCAGGAGAAGTCCTCTTTTGGTATTCAATTTTCGCCCTCCTTTTTTAGGAAAGTACTCATTTGAACCTTCGAATGCTCTGTGGTTGCGATGGATCGATGTAAGTTGGAACTCCTAATAGGCTGATTTTTCGCCCATATGAGGGAATACTGTTTATTTGATCGGCCTTCTCATTCAGGACTTTAGGTGACAAATGCTGACATAGGTCAAGGGACGGTCCTGAGAAACGCTGATGTTTTAACCCGGATGCCGTCATCCGACCGTATGCTATTTTTTGTCCTCGGTTCGAGCTCATATCGGTAGTCTTATTCTAAAGCAGGTTCCCTGGTCGGGCTGGCTTTCCACTTCGATCTCCCCTCCGTGAGCCTGGATCAGCCTCTTGCTTATGGATAACCCCATGCCGTGGCCCGACTGTTTGGTAGTGAAACCCCGGTCGAATATCTTTTGCAACTGTTCTTCCGACATACCCCTTCCCGTATCTCTCACCCGGATTTCCACCGCCTGGTTCTCCTTCAGATGAGTAGTTACCAGACTTATGGTGCCTCCCTCGCCCTTTCTCTTTCCCATGGCATCGGCTGCGTTTTTCAGCAGATTGTAGAGCACCTGTTGTATCTGCCCGGCATCCACCATGAGCAGAGGTATTTCCGGGTCCAGTCGGAAGTCAAACGAGATGTTGCGGAATATGCCTTGGGGCTTGATGAAGACGATGGTCTTCCGTATCAGGTCGTTTATGTCGCACTCGGCTTTCTCGGCCTTGAGGCTGGCGAAATCCAGAAGCCCATCTGCAAATACTCTTATCTTCTCCAGGTTGGCCCATATGCCGTCCAGCTGCTGATCTAAGGATACCACCTGTCCCTGGTTGATCTTCATGCGCAGAAGTTCGAAATTGCCCATGATCACCGTCAGAAAGTTGTTCAGCTCATGTCCGATCTCGGAGGAAATTCTCCCCTGGATGGCCATTTTCTCCAGGCCGATTACCTGTTCCTGCAGGTTCTGCAGCTCCTTGTAGGATTTCTGCGTCTCCAACAGCAGGTCCAGATTCTCCATGGAGATGGCCGATTGAATTCCCACGATGGCCAGAAGTTTGATGTCCTCCTCGGAAAGCCCCGGCTCAATGGGCAGTCCCCTCAGCACGATCATGCCGCTGGTGGAGCCGGCCTTGCGTAACGGAATGATTATGGATTCGGTCTCCCATCCCGGGAAACCGTCCATCACCCGGGAATCTCCAAGCAGGTTCTCAAGTTGTGAGAATAAGGGATACTCCTCCGCCGCCTGGATTTGCAGGATGTCCTTCAGCTGGGACCACTCCGAGGTCAGGGTTTCCTGAACATCCACAATAGTTTCCAGAAAGGCACTTTCCCTTAAGTCCATAACCCGGAGGACCTGAAGTCTTTCTTTGTCCGTTCCCCAATAGAGAATAAGCCCGGTTTTCATTCGGCTCTGCATCAGGGCGAATTCCAGTGACAACTTCAGCAGGCTTTTGCTGTCGCCGGCGGCGTGCAGGATCCGGTTGAGGTCGAATAGCTGGGAGAGACCTTTTTTTCTTCCGTCCGCTAAGCTCTCGGTTTTCTTTTTTATGGCCCGGGTAACGGCGCTTCTGATTTCCTGAAGGTCGAAAGGCTTGAGGATATAATCGTAGGCTCCCTCCTGGATGGCCCTTTTGGCCGTATCCAGGCTGGCGTATCCGGTCATGAAGATGGCGCCCATGGAGGGATCGATCCTATGGGCGGATTGTATGAGTTCCATGCCGTCCATCTCAGGCATCTTGATGTCGGTGAGGATGAAGTCGAATTTATGATGCTTCAACTTATCCAACGCCTCGGCGGGTCGAGAGGTGCCGGTGACATCGTGCCCCTGGCTGCGCAGCGCGTCGCAGGCCAGCTTCAGCATGATCTCCTCGTCATCCACTACCAGGATTCTTATGGGCTCGTTCTTGGACGGCATAAAGTTTTATCTCTCCCTGGGAATCGAAATCCGAACCTTCTCGATGATCTGTCTGATTTCCTTTAAGTCAAACGGTTTGTGCATACAGGTCAGCGCACCTTTGCCTTGCGCCTGCTGCGCCAGTTGATCCGGGTAACTATCCATCATGGCCACCGTCAGATCGGGACACAGGCTGCGGATGGCGATCAGCGCCTCCAAGCCGTTCATCCGAGGCATGTGGACGTCCATGAAGACCAGCTCGAACGATTGATTCTCCACATTCTTGACCGCCTCGATCCCGTCCCAAGCCAGGGTCACTTGATGCCCGTCGTCGGTCAGCACTTCCGACAGCAGCTTGCGAATGATGGGATCGTCGTCCACCACCAGGATTCTCATATGCCTCTCCTGACAAAAATCCCGCCCAAACCAGAATCCAAAGTAGGCTATCCGCCTGAGGCCAAGTGTGCCTCCCGACCGGACGGCGCCTTGATCTCCTGCGGGCCCACGGGCAGAACCACCGTGAAGACGGTCCCTTCACCTGTCCGGCTGGTCACTTTTATTTCCCCTCCGTGGTTCCTTATCAATCCATAGCTCACCGAAAGTCCCAGGCCGGTTCCTTCTCCCACCTTCTTCGTGGAAAAGAACGGCTCGAATATCTTATCCAGATTCTCTTCGGATATCCCCCCGCCGGTATCCGCGAAACTGACGTGGATTTCGCCCGGCTCCCGATGCACGACCGTGCTTATGATCAGAGTTCCTCCCAGAGGCATGGCCTGGACGGCATTTAAGATCAGATTGGTAAACACCTGCTGCAACTGGCTGGCGTGTCCGGGGATCAACGGAAGATTCTCCTGCAGGTTCAGGATCAGCTTCACCTTGCTCCTCTCCACCTGATGCCGGGTAAAGGTGAGGGTTTCGTTCACCACCTGATTCAAATCCGTCGACTCGAACTCCTCTTTGCGCGAGGAGCGGCTGAACTTCAGCAGGTTCTGAATAATGGCTCGGCATCTTTTGGTTTGCTGTTCTATGTCGTGCAGGTACTGCAGAAAATCGGCCGTATCCTCCGGGCCGAACTGGCCGAGTGGTTTTTGGTTGATCTTCTCCAGGGCGAACTGGGAATAGCCCAGGATCCCTCCCAGGGGATTGTTCAGCTCATGTGCCACGCCTGCAGCCAGCTGTCCCACAGCCGCCATCTTCTCCACCTGAATCAACTGCACCTGGGTTTCCTTGAGGGATTTCAGAGCGTTCTCCAGTTCGCGATTGGTCTTCTCCAAGTTCCGGGTATATTCCTGCACCTGGATCTCCAGCTTCTTCTGCTCGGTGATGTCCCGCATGGTTTCCAGGATGTATTCTTCACCCTTCTCATCCCGGAACAGGCTGGCGGAGAGCTCATAATGATGGCCCAAAGCGTCCTGATCCATGTAAGTATAGGTCTTTTTCCCCTTGACCAGAATCTCATCGATGGGACAGACAGGACACTTCTCCTTACGACCTTTGAACTTCTGATAGCATTTCTCCCCGATCTGATTCCCGTAGGTCTCGATTAAGAACTTGTTCATGAATCTTATGTGGCATTCCCTATCCTCTATCATTATTCCCAGGTTGGGAGAATTGATTATCGCCTCCAGCCGGTTATACTCCACCTGCAGAAGCCGGGTGGTCTTCTCCAGTTCGGCCGTTCTTTCCCTGACCTTCCTTTCTAAGGTTCGGTTGTACTCTTCAATCTTCTGTCTGGATTCCTGCAGGGAGACGATCATCCGATTGAACGAAGACGCCAACGTTCCGATCTCGTCCTCGGAGGTGACTTTCACCATCTGCGACAGGTCTCCGCTGGCCACCCTCTCCGTGGCCTGAACCAATCTCCGGACCGGCCGGACGAAGAGGTCGACTAAAAAGATGGTGAGCAGAATCCCCACGGCCACGACCAAGGCAGTCAACAGAACCACGATCCGCGTCATGTCGGCTATTTCCCGACGCATGTTCTGCAGGGACAATCCCACGCTGGCCGTACCGATGATCTCCTCCGTAGCGGTCAAGTCTCTTTTGTCTTCCAGAATCCCCACCTCTTCCTTTGACCTCTCCACCCGGGTGGTCTTGATGGGGCAGCTGAAGCTATAAAATTCCATGCCGTGAGACACGAAGTATTGTCTGGACACTCCTGAACCGGTGGTGCCTTCCTGAGGCGAGTCGAATCTCTCCCTATAGATGCGACGATATTGGTCCGTTCTTCCCCAGTCCGCCAGCAGATCCCCCTTGCGATTCAGAATGGCCACCTGCACCACCTCTTCCTCCAAGAACAAGCCTTCCATGAGATTGAAGAGCAGTTGCTGGCTTTCCACCAACACGCCGTACTCGCTGTTGTGCGCTAGATTCCGGGCCATGTACTCCCCTCTTTTCACCAGCTCCCTCTGGATCAGCAGACTTTGTTTCTCGATCAAGAAGACGCTTAAGATCACAGAGGTGAGCAAAATCAAAAAGGAGATGGTCAGCACGAACTTGGTCTTAAGTCCCATGGGCAGGTGGCGAAATCTAAAGGTCATTGGTAAACCTCCTTGGCCACGCTGACTATATGCTGAGGAATGTCCAAGTTTATCTGCTCCGCCGTTCTCAGGTTGAGAATCAGGTAGATCATCCGGGGGGTGGTTATGGGTATGTTTTTGGGATCCTCCCCGGCCAGAATCCTCAAGGCCAGCTCTCCCGACTGTCTGCCGATGTCCTTATCGTCCCAGGCTAAGGTGAACAGCGCTCCGGCTTTGACGAACGAGGTAAAGGGCCCCTCAATGGGGATGCCGTTTCGCAGGCTGTAGAGGAGCAGGTATTGGGTGGACTGGGGAGTGAAAATCAGCGTGTCGGCCACGGCCCACAAACCGTCCACCTTTTCTCCCAGGGTTTCGATGACCTGGGGAATCTCCCTTTCCGAGGAGATGCTCGTGGCCACCAACTCCAGTCCCATCTCCTGGCATACCTTCCGGGCTTCTTTGACTACCGGCTCCGAATCACGGGTGTAGATCACACCCAGACGGCGCATCCCGGGCACGATGAGCCTGAACTTGTCCAGCTGGGTACGAATGGGTATGTCCAGCGAAGCTCCGGTGAGGTTCCTTTGGGAAGATCCCATGCTCCGGGCAAAGCCGCTGGAGATGGGGTTCAGCACCTCGGAGAAAACTATGGGTATGTCGGCAATTCCCTGTGCCAGGAGAGCCGTGGACCGGGAGCCGATGGTAACGATCAAGTCCGGCTTTAGCTCCCTCACCTTCTCCACATTCTGCTTCTCACCCGCAGAGCTTAAGGAAAGATCATATTCTATGAATACCGGATTGAATTGACCCTTTCGGATCTCCTTCTTCACTCCCTCCGTGGCTGCCTGAAAGCCGGCGGAGTTGCTGCTCTTGACGATGACGATCCTTCGCTCCTGGGCAGCAATCACCCCAGGAAGGGAAAGCAAAATCACTGCGGACAGAAGTAGCCTTCTTGGGACGCTCATGGCTTTGCGATCTGGATGATTCTTTGGTGTAGAAGGGCGTTTTCTTTCTTTCATCTTGCTTCGACATATCTTTTTATCGACTGTATTTGGTTGTTCTTCATAGAATTCTTAGCCGACAGCAGACAATCTCTCGACTCCCAAACGGAGGAGTCGGCCCGTGCACAAGGGAAGATGTTCCGGCGGCGAAATCCGGGCAGCCGACCGCGCTCATCTTTTTTCGTCCCCCGTCCGATACAAAACACTATAGGACGCCGCGAGCATAGCTTAGAGCGGCGACTTGATTCCCGGACCTCGATCTCCTGCAGGACTCTCTGAGGAGGTAGCGTGCTAAGGTTGGACAAAGTGACCAAGGTTTTTCAGGGAAATATCCTGGCCCTGGGGCAGGTGAGCTTCGAGCTGCAAAAAGGGGAGCTGGCGTTTCTGGTGGGTGCCGGTCGGTCGGGCAAAACCACCCTGCTGCGTTTGATAGCTGCCGAAGTGGAACCCACTCAGGGAGAGATCGTCTTCGACGGGTTGAGCAGCCGGGACCAAAGGGCTAAAGAGGCTGCTCTTTGGAGACGCAAGCAGGGACTGGTCTTTGACCATCCGCGACTGGTGAACGACATGAGCGTATTCGACAACGTGGCCCTGGGTCTGAGAGTCTCAGGAGAAAGGGAAAGTCGGATCAAGCGAAAAGTGCCGCAGGTATTGGAGCAGGTGGGGTTGTTAGCCAAGAGCAGGGCTTTGGCCTCACATCTATCTTCCGGAGAGCAGCAGAAGGCTGCCGTTGCGCGGGCCTTGGTCAAGAATCCGGTTCTGCTGCTGGCAGATGAGCCTACCTCGGGCTTGGATGAAGGCGACGCACAGGAGATCATGGATCTGCTGAAGAAAGTGAACATCTGCGGCACCACCATGCTCATGACCTGTGGGGAGTCGGTTCCGGGCGGCTTGAATCCGAGCCGGGTGATCAGAATCGAGAAGCCCGGCGTCATGTAATCCGGCTTGCTTTTCGATTCCCGGATGCGACGCACCGCGGCCAGCCGGGAATAGTCAAAAGCGGTAGGGAAAAGGATAGTTACGATATGAGAATCTCCTATTCAGCCAGACTGGCACTGAGCAGAATCTTAGCCGGCGGACGCCGGAACCTGATGATGATCATTTGCATGGCTCTGGGTTGGCTGGCCTTAGGCTCGTTTCTCCTGCTGTTTCTGAACCTCAGCCAAGCGGAAGAACAAATCAAGGGAGAGGTGCAGATGGAGGTATATCTGAACGGCGACATAACTTCCCTGCAGCTCTACTTCCTGCAGAAAAGCCTCCAGAGCCTTCCTCAAGTGGAGCAGGTGGAATACCGGTCATGGCGGAACGCCTTCTCGCAGATGGAACATCTTTTGGGTCCGGAGGCACTGGTGGGGCTGAATGCGGAGGCATTGCCTTCCTCCTTTTTGCTTCACCTGAAGAGGGGACATCGAAGCTACCAGGAGGTCAGCGGGCTGGCCGTTCGGGTCAGGGACTGGGAAGGGGTGGAGGATGTGGAGTATGGCGGGAAATGGCTGAAACCGGCGGAGCAGGACACCCGGACATTCTTCCTGGGGATCATCGTTTTGGGGATGATGGTGGCTCTGGCCTTGGCGGCCATGATTGCCGGATTCACCAGATGGGTGGCGCGATCTCAAAAAGAGATCGTTCAGGTCCTGAGTCTATTAGGAGCCGGCCGAGGCGACGCTGCGATTCTCCTTTTGATGCAGGGACTGCTCTTAGGGGGAGCGGGCGTCTTGATGGGATTGGCCTGCTTGTGGGTTCTGCACTGGCTGCTGGCCGGCGCCCTCTCAGCACATGAATTTCTGCCTGGCCTCACCATCTCCGGTATGATTGCAGCCGGAGCGATCCTGGGGGCGCTGGGAGCCATTGCCCGCAGCAGCCGAAATCCGCAGCCGGAAATGTGAAAGACTCTTAAGAGAAAAAGTTACTCCGATAAACAAAGGGAGCCAAATATCACCATGCGAAATGGGAAGCGTCGGCTGTGTCTATTTCTTCTGGCATTTTCGATTTGGTTTTGTATATTTGTGGCAAAGGCCGAGATGGTGGTTGAACCTGGCCAGCCGGGTTCCGAAACGTTTAGGCTGGTCCGTGTCGAAAGAGAGCTGAAACAGAAGCGCGAGTCGCTGGAAAGGCTCGATCTGGAGGAAAAACGGATTTTTGGGGAGGTATTGGATTTGGAGGAGAGTCTGGATTTGAACGGCTCACTAATTCGAAGGCTGGTTCAGCGACAGAAGAGCGTGGAACAAGAATTGGAGTACAAGCAGAGAAATCTAAAAGCGATAGACTCGACGGTCTGCGACTATCGGGAAAATGCCGATATCAGGCTGAGGGAGATATATGAGCACGGCAGGCCGGTCGACAAGCCGACCGCGCTGGCTGCCTTCTCGCCTGTGGATTTGGGCAGGATAGTCCGGTTCACCGAGAGAATACTGAAAACCGACGGAGAGTTCCTGTCGGCTGCCTGTGCGCAGCGCTCGGACTTAACCCAGGAAAGCCGGCATCTGGACGCAGTGAGTCCCAGGTTGTCCCGACAGCAAGAGAGAATAGACCAGGAACGATTATACCGCCTTAGGCAACTACAGGAGAAAGAAAGGCTCTTGAAAAGAATCGAATCGGAAAAGAAGCTTTGTCTGGAGGCCATTGGGGATTTGGAGGAGGAGGCTTTTGCTTTGGGGCTGATCCCAGGCTGGGATGACGAAAGGCACGGAGACGGGGCGGGAGTCGATCCGGGAGACCAAGCCAGATTCGAGCTCCAGAAAGGCCGACTTCCCTGGCCGGTTCAGGGAAGCGTGGTCTCCACGTTCGGCCTTCAGAGGGACCGCACCTTCCACACCGCCACCCAGAATTCCGGAATCGAGATAACCGCAAAAGGGAATGCGCAGGTGGTGGCCGTGGCGGACGGCAAGGCGGTTTATCTCTCCAGATTGAGAGGATATGGAGACTTTCTGTTGGTCGCCCACGGAGGGGATTACTTTACCCTGTATGCCCGGCTTTCGGAGATTTCGGTCTCTGCCGGAGAGATAGTGCAACGGCTTCAGAACATAGGACGAGTGGAAGTGGATGGATCCCAAGGCACTCCCGCTCTCTATTTTGAGATCAGAAAGGGCAGACAGTGTCTGGACCCCTTGGAGTGGCTTAGATAATGTCCTTCGATAAAATCCTGGACCAGAAGGTCCCCAAGAAGATACTCACCGGAGCGCTCAAGAAGAATCTCCTGGCATCCTCTTATCTTTTCTACGGCGAAGAGGGAACCGGCAAATGGGTCACAGCCTTGGAGCTGGCCAAAGCCATCAACTGCGAAAGCAATACGGCGGAAGCATGTGACCGGTGTCCTTCCTGCCGCAAGATCGAAAGACTGGCGCATCCGGACGTGAAGGTTATCTTTCCGGTGCCGTCGGCCAAGTCCAAGGATAAAGATGAAAAGGAGATCGAGGCATACAAAAAGGTCAAGATCCGGGAACCATACACCATCGCCGGGTTCGACCGGGCGGTGAACATTCCGGTGGAGCAGATTCGCAGCCTGCAGAGAGACATCTACCTTAAGCCTTTCGAGGCCAAACGAAAGGTGGTGATCATCGCCGAAGCGGAGAAGATGCACAACTCGTCCGCCAATTCGCTCCTGAAAACCTTAGAGGAGCCGCCGGCGGACGTCAATCTGATTCTCACCAGCAGCGATTTCAACAAGCTGCTGCCCACCATCGTCTCCCGCTGCCAGCAGATAAGGTTCGGCAGGATTTCGGCAGAGTCGATCCGGAACAAGCTGGTGACGGATTACCAGGCAGAGACGGAGAAGGCCATTTACCTGGCCCATATCTGCAACGGCAGTTACGGGAAGGCATTGGAGCTGCTGCACGGCGAAAAGGAGGATTTGCGCCAGGATGGTTTGAGGCTTCTGTCCGCCGCCGTGGAAGGAAAGACCACTTCCATCCTCGAGACCGTGAATGAAGTGTTGGGAAGGTGGGATCGCAATTCCATCCAGGAGATGTTCAAGTTCCTGGGATCGGCGTTCAGAGACATGTATATGGAGCGGGAAGGAGAAGCGCGGCTGCTCAACTCCGACCTGCAGGGGGATCTGCTCAAACTATCGCAGAGATTTGCCCGTCAAAATACCATTGAGCACGCCTTCCAGACTGTGGATCGGATCAGATTCGACTGCCAGGCGAGAAACGCAAGTCAGAAGCTGGGACTGGTGAGTTTATGTCTGAAAATCAAGGAACTGGTCAGGAAAACAGAGAATACCATATAGCGGATCAGAAGGACAATAAAACACAGAGGCAAACATCCGGAGACCGCGAAATGGGCGAGCAGCAGGTCGACTCGGACATGTACCTGGTGGAGTTCAAGGGGGCTCGCAAGGAGTATTTCGCCAACCCCCAATGCCTGAGCATCAAGCCCAACGAGTACGTCATCGTTCAGGCGGAGAGGGGAGAGGACATGGGTCTGGTGACCAAGAGAATCCCCGTCGGCATGGTGAATCTGGAGAAAAGGCCGCGCAGAATACTCCGGCCGGCCTCCCGGGAGGATGCCGACAGGCTGGCCGCGAATCGGGAAAAGGAGAAGGACTGCCTCAAGGAGTGCGCCAGAATGGCCTCCGACCGAAACCTGCAGATGAAGCTCTTAGACGCCGAGCTTCAGTTCGACAACAACAAGATAACCTTCTTCTTCACCGCAGAGAAACGAGTGGACTTTAGGGAGCTGGTGAAAGAACTGGCCTCCACCTACCGGACCAGGATCGAGTTGAGACAGATCGGAGTGCGAGACGAAGCCAGACGGATCGGCGGATTCGGGGTATGCGGCCTGCCGCTTTGCTGCGCCAGCTTCATCCGGGAATTCGAGCCCATATCCACTCAACTGGCCCGCGAGCAGAACCTGTCTTTGAATCCGGCCAAGATATCGGGAAACTGTGGTCGGCTGCTTTGCTGCCTGCGATATGAAAAGGAAGTCTACGAAAAAAGCCTGCCTCTCTATCCCAAGCCGGGAGACAAAATCACAACGGATAAGGGCGAAGGCACGGTGGAGAAGGTCAACATCTTCAAAGAGTATATGGTGGTGAGATACGAAGGCGGAGATGAAGAGAAAATCACCCTCACCCAGTTAAGAAAAAGGAAAAGGGAGCAGGCCAAGCGGCAATCGAAGCCGGGCACTGAACGCAAATCGACTTCCTAATACCGTAGAGTCGATGCTTGATCGGAACATCAACCATCTGGTTACCTATCGTCTCCTAAGCGTCTGATGTAAAAGAAGTTGTTGGTAGATGAAAGTGCCTTCCACGGCTCCTTGGAAACTTGCTGGTCTGCATAGGGAGATGCGGGATCAACTGCCACTTTAGTATGTGATGCTATCTAATTGTTAAAGCGCATCTTATATGCATCGCCTGGTTAATCCCTGAGAGGACTGAAGCCAGCCTGACTTTCGAGATTAGGAGGAACAATTGCCTCAGAGATTCATGATTACCACTCCCATCTACTACGTTAACGACAAACCTCACATAGGCCAGGCATACGCAACCATTGCCGCCGACGTTCTGGCGCGCTTTCACCGGGCGAAAGGCGAAGAGACTTTCTTCCTTACGGGCACGGACGAGCATGGCTCGAAGGTGGAGGAGACAGCTAAGAAGCTGGGCAAGACGCCCCAGGAATTGTGCGACCAGAATGTGGCTTACTTCAAGAAGGCCTGGAGCAGTCTGGACATCTCCTACGATTATTTTGTTCGCACCACGGATTCCCGCCACCGGAAAGCTATAGAAAAACTGCTGACCGTTCTCAACCAGGCCACAACCGAAGCCGGTGAAAAAGTCATCTATCCGGGAGAGTACTCCGGTCTCTATTGTGTGGGGTGCGAGAAGTTCATCACCGAGAAGGAGCTGGTAAACGGCCTGTGCCCGGACCATTTACAGCCGCCCAAAGTGGTTACTGAAAAGAACTACTTTTTCCGGCTCTCATCCTACCTCAAGAAAGTGGAAGAGCTGATTCGCACCAACCGGCTGAAGATCTCGCCGGAGGAGAGAAAGAGGGAGACGCTGGGACTTTTCAAACAGGGGTTGGACGATTTCTCCATCTCCCGCGAAAAGGTTACCTGGGGCATTCCGCTTCCTTTCGATCCCCGGCAGAACGCTTATGTGTGGGTGGATGCCCTCCCCAATTACATCTCCGCCGTGGGCTACGGCGACGATCCGGATCAGTTCAAGAAATGGTGGCAGGAAGGCAGGGTGACCCACTTGATCGGCAAGGACATCTTGAAGTTCCACTGCATCTTCTGGCCGGCCATGCTCTTGGCTTTGGGCGTGGAGCCTCCCGACGAAATCTTTCTTCACGGGTTCTTCACCGTGGATGGGCAGAAGATGAGCAAGACTCTGGGGAACGTGGTCGATCCGGAATACTTGGTCGGGCAATATGGCTCCGACGCCGCCAGGTATCTGCTTTTGACCCAATTCCCCTTCGGTCAGGACGGAGACATCCAGGCCGAGCGATTCGTGGAGAAATACAATGCCGACTTGGCCAACGATCTGGGCAATCTGGTGAGCCGGATCGCCAAGATGGTGGCCAACTATTGTCACGGCGAAATCCCGCATCCCTCTCACTACCAGCAGGCAGACGAGCAGCTCAAGAAGGAAGCCACCGGGTGTGCGAAGATCGTGTGGCAGAGCGTGGAAAAGATGAGTCTGAACCAAGTCATTGACCAGATCATGGCTTTGATCCGAAGCGCCAATCGTTACGTGGAGAGTCAAGCTCCCTGGGCCCTGGCCAAGGAGGGCA
>CAZWAO010000027.1:0-17041 GCA_964631815.1 uncultured Ignavibacteria bacterium
GGTCGAATCTCTGAAAATCGTCCGGTTTTTCGCCTAAACCGATGTATTTGACCGGAATGTTGAACTGATCGGCGATGCCGATCATTATCCCTCCCTTGGCGGTTCCGTCCAGTTTGGTCAAAAAGATGCCCGTGACGTCCACCGCCTCCTTGAACATCCTGACCTGGGACAAGCCGTTCTGGCCGGTGGTGGCGTCTATTACCAGCAGGACCTCATGCGGCGCTCCGGGAAGTGCCTTGCCCATCACCCTTTTGATCTTCTTCAGCTCTTCCATCAGATTGACTTTGGTATGCAGCCTTCCGGCAGTGTCGGCTATCACCAGGTCTAAGTTTCGGGCGCAGGCCGATTTTATGGCGTCGAAGGCCACCGATGCCGGATCCTGATTGGGCTGGCTCTTGACCACCTCCACTCCCACCCGCTCGGCCCATACGCTAAGCTGTTCCACGGCCGCCGCCCGGAAGGTGTCGCAAGCGGCCACCAGCACCTTCTTCCCCTGGTCGCTGAAATCCTTTGCCAACTTGGCTATGGAAGTGGTCTTCCCCGTGCCGTTGACTCCCACCATCATAATCACATAAGGCGAGGAAAGATGATCGGCGGGAGCGTCACCTGCGCCGAGCACTGCTGCCACCTGGGTCTTGAGAAGCTCTATCAGCCGGTCCGAGTCCTCGATCTTGTCTTTGCGCGACCGCTCTTTCAGTCCTTCTATTATCTTGCCGCTTGTGGAGGGGCCCACGTCCGCCTTGATCAGAATCTCTTCCAACTGATCCAAAAGCTCCTGGTCGATTTTCGGCCGTAATCCCACAGCTTGGGAGATTTTTCCCAGAAGACTACCTTTGGTCTTGGTCAGTCCGGCCTTGAGTTTGTCCAACGAGAACTTCATGTCGCCTCGAGGGATGAATTCCGACTTGCTTGGAAGGGATGATTCAAGCGGTATCCCCACTGGCTTCCGTCACCAGCTCATGTTTATCGAATCTCACCGACACTATCTTTGAAACTCCCGGCTGTTCCATGGTCACCCCATAAAGCACGTCTGCGGCCTCCATGGTCATCTTGTTGTGAGTGATTACGATGAACTGGGTGTTGGAGCTGAAATGTTTGATCAGCTGCAGAAAGCGGCCGATGTTGGCATCGTCCAGCGGGGCATCCACCTCGTCGAAAATACAGAAGGGGCTGGGTTTCACCAAATATATGGCGAAAAGCAGGGCAATGGCGGTCAGCGCCTTCTCTCCACCGGAAAGCTGAGAGATGCTCAGCAGCCTCTTGCCGTAAGGTCGGGCGGAGATGAGGATGGGCGACTCCAGCGGATCGCCGGATTCCTCCAGCCTCAGCTCGGTCTCGCCGCCCTCGAACAGTTCCTCGAAGACTTTCTGAAAATTGATCCGGGCTTTCTCGAAGGTCTCGGTGAACAGCTCGCGCGCCGTCTGGTTGATCTTGAGGATAGCGGAAGTCAAGGTTTCCTTGGCCTCGGTTAAGTCCTTCACCTGGTTTTGCAGGAAATCCAGCCGCTGTTTGGAGGATTCGTACTCTTCCAAGGCCAGCAGGTTCACGGCTCCCAGCGCTTTCAGCTTTTCCTTGGTTTGGCCGAGAGCTTCCCTGGATTTCTCGATCTCCTCCTCCGACAGATCCTCGACCTCATCAGCCTCCTCTAGGTTCACCTGGTATTCCTCCAAGATCCTATCCTGCACGCTCCTGGTTTTGGAGGAGAGCTCCACTTGCTCCATGCGCAACTGATGCAGCTCGTCCAAGAACCTCTCCTTGGTCTGTCGGGCGGCCTTCAGGTTTTTCTCCTTTAGGTCCAGATCCGCCTGCCTGTCGGCATGCTCTCCGGTCTTTGCGTTCAATTGGGCCTTGTATCCCTCTATCTCCTCGAAAGCCTGTTTCAATTCATCCTGTTTCCGGGCATTGGTCCGGCCCAGCTCTTCGATCTCGGAGAGCGAATCCTGGGATTCCCTGGCCTTGGATTCCAGGGTGTTCTGTATCTCCTGGATCAGCTCGGACAGTCGGGTCAGGTCGCTTTCTGTCTGCTCTTTCCTCCCCTGCAGGGAAACCAATTCGATCTTGAGCTGGTTGGCTCTTTTGAAGGTCCCCGTATGGCCGGCTTCGGCCTCCTCCAGAACTTGTTTCTCCTTATCCAGCATTGACGACAGTCTCACTTTTTCTTGCGATAGTTCTTGGTGTCGTTGATTCTGCCGTTCGGACTTCCGGCGGGTATCCTCTATCATTTGTTTGGTCTGTTCAACCAATTCCTGCAGCTCGGAGTTGCGCTTCTCCAGGCTGCTTTTTTCGAACTCCAGGGTTTTGAGTTGGACTTCCGACTGTTGAAGTCGTTGAGCGGCCTTCTCGTTTTCCGCCGAGACTTGTGCCAGCTCTTCCTGTAAACTCTGCTCCTGGGCTTGCCTCTGATTTTTCTCGTCCGTTATCTGCTGCAATCTCCCGTTTTGCTCGTCAATTCGATCCTTCAATTTGCGGATTTCAAGCTCTCTTCCCAGGAGGGAAATTCCTCTTGAGGAGCCGCCGGAGAGAGCGGCTTGTGCTTTCACCAGTTCACCGTTCAGCGTAACCAGGTCTAAATCGGGCTGTATGGTCGAGGAAAGCTCCAACGCCTGATCCAAAGTCCCAACCAGGATGACCGTCTCCAAAAGAACCCGGGTGACTTTTGCGAATTTGCGGTCGCATTGCACCAGGTCGGAGGCTTTTCCGACGATGCCCCGGTGAGCGCCGGGTTCCACCGGATGCGATCCTACCTCCAGGCCATCGATTCTATCCAGCGGCAGGAAGGTGGCTCTTCCGGCTTTCTCGTTTTTTAAGTGGACTATGGCGTTTTTGGCGGACTCGGTGTCCTGGCACACGATGAACTGGGCTGCCTCTCCCAAAGCGGATTCGATGGCTCGCACGTATTCGGCTGGCGCAGAGATGAGATTGGCCACCGTGTCGATGATTCCGGGCAGTTTGTCTTTGGCCGACAAAATCCATCTTTCGCCTTCCCCGTATCCTTCGTAGTGCTCGCAGATTTGCTCCAGCATGTGCAAGCCGGCCTTGTCTCCCTCCAGTACTGACCGCAGCTCGATCTCCTCAGCGGCCAGTTGGGCCAGACCGTTTCTGTTCTGTTCGACCTCTTCCTTCAGAGATTGTGCTCTCTCGGTGGTGGTCTGTCGGAGCTTTCTTTTTGCTTGATCCTCCGAGGCCAGTCCCGACAGCGTTTGCGAAACACCGCTGATCTTTTCCGACAAGGTTTGGGCTTCCTTGGTCAGCGCGGCCTCCCTTTCGCTCAGTTCCCGGATCTGGGCATGGCTGCTCTCCTTCTCGCTGTCAAGCCTGTTCAGGAGGTCATTGGCCTCCTGCCACTTTTGGGAAAGCTCCTGCAAACTGGCTTTGATCTGCTGGAGCTTCTCGTCGCTGGAAATCAGCTTGTCGTCCTCTGCCTGACACTCGCGCTCCTTGGATTCTATCTTTGTCGCCAACTCTTCCAGTTGTCGCTTCTTCTGGTCTCTCTCCTCGGTTATGGAAGATCGCCTGGATTTGAGATTCTCCATCTCCTCTTCGTTTTTGGTAATCAGCTTTTCCAGATTGGATTTGCGTTCCCGACTCACGGAGATTTCCTGCTCGATCCGAAAGTTGCTCTCCGAAAGCCGGTTGACGGTTTTCTGAATTTCGACCAGCTCTTTGTCGGTTTCCAAAAGCTGCAGCTTCAGGCTTTCGGTCCGGGCCTCCTCCTGATCCAAATCGGAGGCCGCGCGCTGGGACCGGTCGGTAGATGCCTTCACTTTTTCCTGGAGATCCTTTTCCCTGGTTTTCAGAATGCCGAATTCGTTGCGGCCGAGCCTGATCTCCAGGTTCCTTATCTCTTCGGAAAGCCGTTTGTGTCTTTCAGCCTTGCCCCTCTGCCGCCTCAGGGAATTAACCTGCTTTTCCACCTCGGAGAGTATGTCTCCCAGTCGCAGCAGGTCGTTTTCGGTATGTTCCAGCTTCCTCTCGGCCTCCTTCCTCCGCAGCTTGTACTTGGTAATTCCGGCAGCCTCCTCGAAGAGAAACCGTCTTTCCTCCGCCCTGTCGGAGAGAATGGCCTCCACCATCTCCGGCTGGATCACGGAATAGGCGTGGATGCCCACGCCGGTATCCAGAAACAATTCGGTGATATCCTTCAGTCTGCAAGGGGTCTTGTTCAAAAGGTATTCGCTTTCTCCGGAGCGGAACAACCGCCGGGTCACCGTGACCTGGCTGTAGTCCGTGGGCAGAATGCTCTTGTGGTTGTCGATCACCAGCGTAACCTCGGCCATGCCCAAGGGCTTCAGGTCCTTGGTGCCGTTGAAGATCACGTCCTCCATTTTGGAGGATCTCAGAAGAGTGGTTCTCTGCTCGCCCAGTACCCATCTGATGGAATCCAACAGATTGGTTTTTCCGCAGCCGTTGGGTCCCACTATGGCGGTGATCCCCCGGTCGAAGTGCAGCTCCGTCTTTTGGGGAAAAGACTTGAAACCCAATATCTGGAGTTTGGATAGAAGCATTTTTTCCTTCCGCGTGTTTAAGTCCTACCGAGCCTGGATTTGTTGCGCACGGGGAAAAGCGATTTCAGCGTCTGTGCCATGCGCTCATACGCCTCCCGCGGGCCGGGTTGATTCTGAGCCAGCGCCAACTGGACATTGTAGAGTGGAAAGGCACTTTTTCTCTTGGGCCCGATGCGCAGGGGGATGCCGCATCTGAGACAGACATAGCGACCGAAGAAGGCATTCTCCAGGTCCAGATCCAGGGATATCCCGAAACCATGTTGCGTCAGCTTCTGAATGAATCCCTTCCGGGGAAGCGAAAAGAAGTCCAGATCGTTTCTGTCGACAACCACCACCCGGTAGTCGGACGAGTCCGAAAGATAGACCCCGCCTTCCAAGAAAGGGACAAGCACGTAAACCTCTCTGGGCCGGAATATGCGGATGAAGTCGGCAAGCAAATCTCTGGCCATGGTGAAACCATCGACGTCACTGGGCATGCATATAAGGACCTTCTGAGATTCCTCCACTTTCCTGGCAAAGGAAAACGGATCGGACTTGAACCGGAGCTTGCTGTACCAACTCAGAAAGGCTCGAGCCAAGAGGCTGGTTTTTATGGGTTTCATCTCTTCTGCCCGCGGTTCAAAGGTCAAAAACTCGGGTGGAATATAGCCAGAATGAATGTCCAAGTCAAGGGGCGCGAGCAAAATTGTAGCCTGCCTCAGATGGCCTCCCAACAGGCTCACCGGAAGTGGAATTTTCGGTTGACAATAGGGAAGCGCGGAGGTACTTTGTGGGTGGAAAAGAAGAGACAAACAAGGATAGCGGGAGGCAAACGAAATGCGGAGAAGACAAGGAGGATACGATGCCCCATCGACCGCTTAAGAGGGGTCGGCGGAAAACGGCGAAATCGACTGTCGGGAAGACCGGCAAGGCCGGGAGGAAGGCGACAGGGAAAGGATCGGGTGGGGCCTCCGGCAAACTCAGGTCTGCTTCATCGCGAAGGCGTGCCCGGAGTGAGGGGACGAGTTTGACGTCGTTTCCCATCGTCGGTATGGGGGCGTCTGCGGGCGGATTGGAGGCTCTGGATACCTTTTTCAGGCATATGCCGCCCGACAGCGGCATGGCTTTTGTCGTGGTGCTGCATTTGGACCCCACTCACGCAAGCATCATGCCCGAGCTGCTGAGCAGGGTCACCCGGATGCCGGTCTGCCAAGTGAAGGACGGAATGAAAGTCGAGCCCAACTGCGTGTATGTGATTCCACCAAGAAAAGATATGGCCATAATGAACGAACGGCTCCAATTGATGGACTCGGTGGCCACACGTGGCTTGAGACACCCCATCGATTTGTTTTTCCGGTCTTTGGCCGAGGACCACAAAGAGAGGGCTATTTGCGTTGTTCTCTCCGGGACCGGGACCGAGGGGGCCTTGGGCTTGAAGGCAATCAAAGGAGAAGGCGGGCTGGCTATGGTTCAGGATACGGAGTCGGCCAAGTTCAACGGCATGCCCCGCAGCGCCATAGCCACCCAACTTGCAGACTACGTCCTGCCTCCGGAGAAGATGCCCGCGCGCATGTTGGAGTACGTGAAGTACTTTCATCACAAGCCCCGGAAGGCGCCCCCCAAAGACGCAAGCCATATCTCCAATCTTCGCCGGAGAATGCTCTTTCTGATTCGAGAGCGAACCGGTCACGATTTCACCCTGTACAAACAGAGCGTCATCAGCCGCAGGATGGACAGGCGGATGAGCCTTCATCGGATGGGAAGGCTTTCAGATTATGTCCGCTATCTGCAGGAAAACCCGCTGGAAGTGGAAAAACTGGCCAGTGAACTTCTCATCGGGGTTACCGGCTTTTTCAGGGACCGGGAGGTTTACGAAATCCTCAGAAGGAAGGTGCTGCCACATCTGCTCAAGAAGAAGCCTCACGGGCAGCCCTTTCGGGTCTGGGTCCCCGGCTGCTCGACGGGAGAAGAGGCGTACTCTGTTGCCATGGTGCTTCGGGAGCATCTGGGAAAGCTGAAAAGAAGCACCAAGGTCCAGGTTTTTGCCACCGATATCGACGAGGATGCCATCGGATCGGCCCGGGCAGGCGCCTACCCCGACAGCATCGCCGTGGACGTTGCGGCAGAACGCCTGCGCCGCTTCTTCACAAGAGACGACAAGATCTACATGGTGAACAAGGAAATCAGGGAAATGGTGGTATTCGCCCCTCAAGACCTCATCAAAGATCCGCCTTTTTCGAATCTGGACATGATTAGCTGCAGAAACGTGCTGATTTATCTGGGCCAGGAGTTGCAGGCAAAACTGCTGCGCCTTTTCCATTACTCTCTGCGGCCCGAGGGAATTTTGCTGCTGGGACCCTCCGAGACCATCGGTCAACACACGGATCTTTACTCGGTCTTCGAGAAGAAATGGAGGTTCTTCAAACGCAAGGGAGCTGCCTCCGCACCCGACCTGCCACTGGACTCCTCCCTCGCGACCCAGTGGGATCGAGAGGCCGAAGGGCAGAAAAAGCGACCAATCGTGCGACCCGGCCAGATCAGCATGAGCCAGCACATCGAGAAGATACTGTTAGAGGGCTATGCGCCTCCCTCGGCGGTGGTCAACGAGAAAGGCGAGATCCTTTATTTCTACGGCCGGACCGGCAGGTACCTGGAACCCGCACCCGGAAAAGCAGGATTGAACATCCTGCAGATGGCCAGAGAGGATTTGAGAGTTGAACTAAACATGGCCATCCGTCAAGCCGTGAGCAAGAAGAAAGGCGTGATTTACAGGGGATTGCGGGTCAAGACAAACGGGGACAGCCAGCTTATCGATCTGAAGGTAACGCCCATAAGCAAACCGGAATCCCTGAAGGGTCTGCTGCTGGTTGCCTTCGAGAGCGTGGAAACCCCAAACAAGGCAAAGCTCCGCGGAAAAACGCCCGCTCGCGGCAGCCAGAGAGCCGGTCAGCGATTGCGAGGACTGGAGCAGGAATTGAAATTCACCAAGGACAACCTGCGCGGCACCATTGAAGAGCTGGAGAGCTCCAACCAGGAGCTCAGATCGCTGAACGAGGAGCTGCAATCTTCCAATGAGGAGTTGGAGAGCACCAACGAGGAGGTGGAAACCAGCAGGGAGGAACTTCAATCCATCAATGAAGAGCTGGAAACCGTGAACGCGGAATTGCACATGAAAATCAAGGAGCTGGCCGATGCCCGCGACGACATGAGCAACTTTCTGTCCAGCACGGAGATAGCCCTGATCTTCCTGGACAACGACCTGCGCATCAGGCGATTCACTCCGGCGGCCACCGAAGTGATGAAATTCATCGAGACGGATTTGGGGCGTTCGTTGGAAGACATCAACTCCAATCTCACCCACCAGAACCTTGCCCAAGACATCAGGCGGGTGCTCAAGACCCTGACGCCCGCAGAAGTGGAAGTGGAAGACAGGCGCGGGCGCACGTATCTGTTGCGCATTTTCCCATATCGGAGTCGGGACAACGTGATCGATGGAGTTACCGTTACCTTGGTGGACATAACCGATCGCAAACGCGCCCAGAGAGAGATTCAGGCGGCTCGCGAGATGCAAACAGCCCAGGCACTTGCCCGCGGGATCGTGGAGACCGTGCGTCAGCCCGTGTTGGTTCTGGATGCCGGGTTGAAGGTGATGTCGGCCAACCGTTCCTTCTACCAGACCTTCAATGTCAAACCCGAGCAAACCGAGGGCTGTCGCGTTTATGAGCTGGGCAACCGGCAGTGGGACATCCCCGAACTCCGGAGGCTGCTGGAGACGATCTTGCCGCGGCAAACGAGTCTGGCGGATTTTGAGGTAGAGCACGAGTTTCCATATATCGGACGCCGGGCAATGCTGCTTAGCGCCAGGCAGATTCTCGATGCGGAGAACAAAGCCACCCAGATGATTCTGTTGGCCATGGAGGACGTCACCGGGCGAAAGCCGGCGCCCGAGAAATCCTGAGGAAGCCGGAAGATTTCACGTGGCCCGGCAGCTTGTCGGGCAGGGGGACAAAACCAGCAAGGTGAACCCTGACAGACTTTCCGACTGCTCACTATCCAGTTTCGCAGGGGGTATAACTGTGAAGAAAAATCCGGAAGGTGAAAAAGGACGAGATGCCCTTCGTGAGAAGGCGGAGGAGAAGCTTCGCGACATGGTGGGGGATGTGCAGAAGTTGTCTGCGGACGAGGTCCGGCGCGTGCTGCACGAGCTGCAAGTGCATCAGATCGAGTTGGAGATTCAGAATGAGGATCTCTTGAGAACCCAGCAGGAATTGGCGGAGTCGCAGAGCAGGTACGCTGATCTGTATGACTTCGCACCGGTGGGCTATTTCACTTTTGACCAGGACGGCCTGATACTGGAGGCAAATCTCACCGGCGCAAGCTTGTTGGGTGTGGAAAGAAATGCTCTGATTCGCAAACCGTTTCACCTTTACGTTGCAGCGGAGGACCGGGAGGATTCCGATTTGCATCTCCGGCGGGTTCTCCGGTCCGGTACCCGCCGGGTTTGTGAAATCAGGCTCATGAAGAAGAAGGAAAAGAAGCTCCAGTTCCCCGCCCGGCTTGAGAGCGTGCCGGTTCCGAGCACCGAAGGTGAGGTTACTCAGTGCCGGACGGTGATAACCGACATCACCGAGCGCAGGCAAGCGGAGGAGAAGGTGCGGGAGAACCGGGAGCGCTACAGAAACCTCTTCGAGAATTCTCCAGTCGGGATTTACCGCACCACGCCGGACGGACGAATCCTCATGGCCAATCCCGCCCTGGTCCGGATGCTCGGTTGTTCTTCCTTTGAAGAGCTGGCTGCGCGCAATCTGGAGGAAGAAGGATTTGAGCCGTCCTATCCCCGGAGTGGGTTCAAAGAGATCATGGAGTCCAAAGGGGAGGTTGTGGGCCTGGAGGCCGCGTGGATGAAGAACGACGGCTCGGTCATCTTCGTGCGGGAAAATGCTAAAGCCATCCGCGACGCAAAAGGGGACATCTCTTGTTATGAGGGAACTGCGGAAAACATCACCGAGCGCAAGCGGGCAGAGGAGGCCCTGAGGTTGAGCGAAGACAGACTGAAAAAGGCTCAGGCCATAGCCCACATCGGGAGCTGGGACTGGAACATCGAGGAAAACACTTTGTCTTGGTCAGAAGAGCTGTATCGGATTTTCGGAGTGAGCCGGGATACTTTCGAACTCTCGCACGGGTCAATCGAGAGTTTGATTCACCCTGAGGACATAGAGTCGAACAACCAACAGGTAAAAAGGCTCCTCGAGGAAGCCGACTCCGGCGAGTACTCCTTTCGAGCCGTGCGTCCTGATGGTGAAATCAGGCATCTGAATGAGATTTTTGAAGTCCTTCGTGACCGGGAAGGCACGGCAGTGCGGGCTTTTGGAACCATTCAGGATGTCACCGAACGCGAGAGACTCCTTCAGCGGCTGATCCAGTCGGAAAAGACTGCCGCCGTGGGCACCCTGGCATATGGAATCGCTCACGAGTTTAACAACATCCTGGCGGGGATCATGGCCAATGCCGAGTACGGGCTGAGTTCGGATGACGTCAACCAGATCAAGGAGTGTTTCAAGGTCGTCGTGGAAAACTCACAAAGGGGATCGAGTATCACCAACAGCCTTTTGGCGGTAGCCGGGGAGAAGAAGCGGAAACGCGAGCTGGCTAACGTCAGACAAGCACTGGAAAACGTTCTTTCCTTCAGCCGGCGAGAACTGGAGAAGCTGGGCATCCGGGTGGCCCAAAGCCTCCAAGACGTTCCCGATATATTCTGCGATCCGGGAGAATTCTCCGAGGTCTTTCTGAACATGGTCAACAACGCCCGCGATGCCATGACACCTAAGGGGGGCACGCTGACGGTGAAGATTGACCACGCCCGGGACAACATCCGAATCGCATTCGAGGATACCGGTTACGGCATCTCCGAGGAAATCAAGGACCGAATCTTCGATGCTTTTGTTACCACCAAAGGTGCATTGGGCAGCAGCAAGGTGCCCGGAACAGGTCTGGGACTCTTCGTCAGCCGTGGAATCGTCGACAGCTATGGCGGCACAATCGAGGTTAGTTCCCGTCCGGGAAAAGGAGCCAGGTTTACCGTCATCGTTCCGGTGACCTCCAATCTATCCCCGGAGCGGGCCTCGAAGAAAGAGATCGAGACGCCGGAGGAAACAGATGCAAAGCTCAATATCCTTTTGATAGACGATGAGGAGACCATCTGCAGGGTGTTGAAGAAATTCTTGGAGTCCAAGGGCCACCGGGTGACGGTTTCTCCGGAGGCCGAAGAAGGTCTTGAGCACTTCGAGGAAGGAAAGTTCGACGTGGTGCTGTCGGACATCACCATGCCGGGGATGGACGGTATCGAGCTCATCCGACGGATAAAGGAAAAAAACAAAAGTGCCGGAGTGATCGCCATCACCGGACACGTGCGGCAGGAGACGCTGGATCGGGCTTGGAAGGCAGGTGCCCAAGACATTCTAATCAAACCCTTCAGAAGCGGAGAGCTTTATGAGAGTATTCTCAGGCTGCATCGGGATACCGGCAGAAGGACAGAGGAAAAAGGGGCGCCGAGTGAAGAGGGCCAACCGTCGGCAGAAGGATAGGAGGTTGCACATCAGCAGCACCGCGTGGAACCAGAACCTGGCTTAAGCCAGGTTCCGGTTTGCGCCGATCCATCAACTTCGATTGACTAAAAATCAAACTTCTGGCCGATCCTGAGACCTTAATTTTCTCTGATAGGGGGGACGGCCTTACTCAATCATGGAAAAGCATCACATCGGTCTGCAATCTCAGAACCAGTCAAGCGCGCCCAGGTAGAAAGACGGCCCATACACATCGTCAAATCGGGCATCTTTCAAGGATTTCACCATCACCACCCCGTTATGCCCCTCCTGCACGGAATATCCTTTGGAGCGATATAATTCCACCAGCCGATCATCATCCACCGACCCGTTGATTACCGCGTTCTGGGCCAGCTGTTCGGTTTCGTCTATCAGCTCACCGTAAGTGTCGTAATTCAGCGCCGCCATGTCCCGCACCTTGGTCGTATTCTCGCTCTCCAACAGAAGAGCGTAACCATTGGGTTTGAGGATCGACATTTTCGGGTCGAACCTTTTCCGCTTGGCATACATGGAGATGAAATCCTCTTGTCTGACAACCAACCCCACTTTGCCTCGGGCGAACTCCTCGTATAGGGCATAGGCTTTTTCAGGATCGATGTGGATGCCGGTTTTCGCTTCCCGGGGGTGGGGCTTGCGGAGAACCTTATAAGTGGCCTTGAGTTTATTTACCGACTCCACCTCCTCGTATCCCATCTTTCTGTAGATGGAATAGGCGATGATGGTCCGACCCGTGCAGAGGAAAGAAAAACGATAATCTCGAGAATGGAAATAGCGGTGGGCTTCCTCCATCAGAGTTTTGCAGATGCCTTTTCGAGCCGAAGCGGGGTTGGTGGCCACGGCCCAGATGCCTCCCACCATCTCGACCTCTCCTGAGACCGTTCTGGTGGGAATGTCCATCACCCCGACGTAGCCCATAAGCCGGTCGTGCTCCACTGCACAGAATCCGACCGGGCCGCTTCTGAGCCTGACATCCGAGCTGATCCTCTCTTCCATGGCCTGGGGAGTGAGGGGCCACCAGAATGCCATGTCCATCAGCATCATGAAGTCGTCTTTGTTCTTTAGCTCCCTGAAGGTCACGATGTCCACAATTGTCTCCTCTCTGAGTCGGACTGAATTCGTTTGGGCCGGCCGTCAGAATATGGAAATCGGCAAGGGGTTCTTTCTTGGATGATGGAGAAAGAACTCCGGCTTTACCCAACCAAGCTGAGCAGTTTCCTGTAATCCTTGGGATTTCCGTGTTTGATTTTCTTGTGCAGATCCACGGTTACCGGCTCCGGCTCAATCTCCAGATACCTTTTCATGTTGTTCTCACACACCTTGAACTGACGTATGGCTGCCGTGCGGCTGCCCAGAAGGGCATAGGAGATCATTATCATCCGATGCGCTTCCTCGTCGGTGGGATCGGAAAGCAGCAAAGATTGCAGGTACCGAATACAGCTTTCATAGTCGGACTTATCCCAGGCGGATTGGGCCAGCTTGCGGAATACCACGTTATACTTTTCGCGGTATTGATCCCTGGTTTCCTCGGCCCAGTCCTCGTAGAAATCCTCCAACAGATTGGAGCAGTAAAGATCCGCTGCCTTCCGGTACTCCAAGTCCATGAGGTGTTGTTTTTCCTCTTCTTGAAAGTGTACGGCCTTATCCAGGCAGCTTAAAAACTCGCTTACGTCCGACCATATCTTGCCTTCCCAGTTCAAACGGTACACCCCGCCATCAGAGGTCAGAAAATCGCTTTTCTCCGGCCGGACGGCCTTGCGGAGATGGGAAAGGGTGACGTGAAAGGTGTTCCCCAGACTGCGCGGATCGATCTGGGGCCAGACCGCATCCACCAGCTTGTCCCGGGTAACTCCCACTCTCCTGGCATCCCGGACAACCAGATATGCCAGAATCTGCTTGGCCTTGACCGATCCCCATTCTTTCGCAGAGATCTCCTCGGTCTCAAATGGTCGGTAAACCCTGAGTCGCCCGAAACAGTAAATCCGCAGATGATCCACGTAATCGCCGCCTTCACCCACCTGGACGAAAGCCGCCGGCTCCTCAACGGTCTCCTTTAATTTCCTTATGCGTGAGATGCTTTGATCGATTTCTTCAAGAACAGGTCCCAACTGCTCATCAAGTTTGCTCTCTCGGATATTCTCAGCCAGAAGAAGGAGCCTCTTCTCAAAGTTGAGTCCGGTCAGAATCTCCACAGCCCGATTCAGAGTCTGAATGCTTTCTGAGGATAGTTTCTTCTTTGCCGCGGCACCCGCCGAAACGGCCCGGCGTGCCTGACAAATGCCCAAAGACTCGAGCGTCTGGGCTAACTGAAAAGGGGACTGCAACTGCTCAAAAACGTCTTTGCTCTCTCGTAGCAATTTCTCGGCTTGCTGCAGTTCGTCTAAGTCCAGATGGAATTCTCCCAGAGTTCTCTTGGACGTCCCCATGCTCAATTGGGAAGACTGTTCGCTGGCAATTCGGAGTGCATCGTTCACCAGAGCCTCCGCCTTCGTCCGGTCCCCGCGACGGAAATATGTCATCCCCAGATCTGCCTGAATCAAAGGCAGGATGTCCTTGGCCCCTATCTGCTTGCAGACTTCGAAGCTGCGGTCAAGATAACTGCCTGCCTTCTCGATTTGTCCCTGGGATAGGAAGGTGACGCCCAGGTTGTCCAGAGCCGATGCTATACCCCTGCGGTCTTGATACTGCTCCCTAATTTTCAAGCTCCTCTCAAGAAAACCCAAAGCCTTTTCCCATTCCCCCCGGTCTTTATACAGCACGCCCAGGTTGTTGTAAATGATACCCTTCCAGGAGAGATTGCCCATCTCCTGGGCCAAGCTCAGTCCCTTGAGATAGTAATCCTCGGCCTTGTCGTACTGCCCCAGATTGAGATGAATGACGCCTAAGTTAACCTTCAAGGCGGAGAGCCTGGCTTTGTCCTGAACCTTGTTTTGAATCTCCAGACACCTGTGGAAATGCTCGATGGCCTCTTCATATTTGCCCTGGCTGTAAGCCACCCAGCCTAAGTTATTGTAGCTTTTCTCCAAAAGGGAAAGATGCTCCCGCTTGCGGGCCAGCCGGATGGCCTTCTGCGACCAAGCAGTGCATTCCGAATATTCGCCCTTCATAGCATGGGTCAGTCCCAATAGGTTGCAGATGGTGATGTATTCAGTGCGCTCCCGGTCGGTGGTTCTGCGTTTCAGTTCCTTCATGGCCTTCTGATAGAAAGCCACGGCCTGGGAATAATCGCTGATGGAGTGGTACACATAGCCGATCTTGCGGTGCAACTCGGCCCTCTTGACATTATCCAGCAGTTTCTTCTGATCTCCCAGGCGCAGGACCTCCAGATAGGATTGGATGGCGGAGTCGGCCTGGCCTATTTTGCCCCGTACTTCACCCAGGCACTGGTGAAGCTTGACCTGCTGGGAGGGTTTCTCTTTGGACGGGGCAAGCTCATTCAGAATCGCTTGTGCCTGCAGATAGTATTGCTCGGCCTTGCCCTCGGAGTACTGCTCCTGCATCTTCTGGCCGGCCTGAATCAGATACTCCATGCTCTTCCTGCTGGAAGCCCGGTCTTTCCTTCCCCGGTTGTAATGGTAGGCCAGGGCTTCCGCTATCTGGGGCCGCTGGGACTTAGGTCTGCTTTTCTCCAGGATTGCGGCCAACCGGGTATGGTTTTCTTCCCTGAAACGGGGATCGAGGCTTTGATAAATGTAGTGCCGTACTATGTGATGCGTAAAACGATACTCCCCCTTTGATTCCCGTCGATCTGTCTTGGTGAGAAGCCCCCGATCCACCAAATCGCCAAGTATGGTGCTCAACCGGGCGGGAGGGAGGTTGGACAGTTTCTCCAAACTCGAAAGGTCGAACTTTTCCCCGGCCACGGCTACGATGGACAGGAGGTTTCGAGACGAGCCGTCCAGGCTCTTGAGCCTGCGGTCGATCACGCTCTGAAGGGTGGGAGGCTCTACCATTCTCTCCCTATATTCCGGCCTGATCTCCCAGAGGGACTCGATCTCATCGAAGAAGAATGCGCCATGCTCGGTTCCCGCCCTCAGGGTTTCATTCACGAAAAGAGGATTGCCGGCGCTGTAATCCAAAAACCACTGCAGCGAGACCTGGCCCAGTTTCTGATCGAAAAAGGCCTCTACCAGAGCCCGCACTTCGTCGGCGCTCAGGCTGGAGAGTTTGACCCGTCGCACCAGCCTCTGGTCCTCCAGATTGGCTACCCATCCCTCGGCACCGGAACTGGCCTCCGCTCCGCGACTGGTGGACACCACCAGGATGGGCGATTTTCTGAAATTGCTGATTAAGTATCTCAGAAGCTCCAATGTATCCGCTTCCAGCCAGTGCAGGTCCTCGATATCCAGAACCAGCGGATAACGATGGGAGAGCTTGGTGAAGAAAAGCAGAAACATGTCATAAAATCTCTGCTTCTCCTCCCGGGGGGACATAGCTGGGGTTTTTATGCGAGAGATGTCGAAGGGTATGTATTCGGCCAACTCCGGGACGACCTTCTCCATCAAGGCCACGGTCAGATTGTCCAATAGGGGAGCCAGTTGTCTGGTGTCATAATTGATGGAGGAGAA
Organism: uncultured Ignavibacteria bacterium; assembly: GCA_964631815.1. Taxonomy (GTDB): domain Bacteria; phylum Zixibacteria; class MSB-5A5; order MSB-5A5; family SM1-73; genus SM23-73-3. The sequence goes on from CAZWAO010000027.1 coordinate 15,652, forward strand.
GAAATCCCTGAGCATCTCAGAGAAGAGCCGGTAAGGGGAGATTTCCTTGTGATATCCCTGTCCTCGTATTACCATAGCCCCTTGGGATTTCACCTTAGCCAGAAATTGCTCCACCAGCCTGGTTTTTCCGATGCCGGTTTCCCCCTCGATCAAAACGAAGCCACCCTGGTTCTGCAGGATGGAGTCAAAAGAGCTCATCAGAAGCTCAAGCTCGTTCTGTCTTCCTACGAAAGGTTGGTTATGGGCTTTGGGATAATCCATGTGCATCGCTTATCCGTTTTTCTGATCGATGGCGTCTTTTTGTCTTTCCCTTCTATTAAGTAAAAACTTATGAAGGAAAAATCAACACAATTCTTGGCTATAGGTTGGCGCATCAAGTATCTCCCAGTGCTTCTGCGGAATCGGACAGAGATTTCGCATTCAGTGCGCACCAGTATGCGCCGGGTATCCATCTTACCCGGTACTTCGCTTTCGCCACAGGTAAGAGGATCATTTTGCTTGACATCGCAAGTTTGCCGGGTTTCTTAATGAGACGAAAGACGATATACTTGCCCGCACTCTGACGCAGGGACGGTTTTCATGAATGTTGTGACCAAGTCGTTCTCAGTGAAGACACAAGGGAATACCGACATCTTGGATATCACCCGCCAGGTCAACCAATCCCTTTCGGCTTCCGGGCTTTCCAGCGGAACCCTTACGGTCTTCACCCCCGGCTCCACCGCCGGGATCACCACTACCGAATACGAGCCGGGACTGCTCAAAGACCTGCCGGAGTTCTTCGATAGGATAATTCCCAAGGGAAAGGACTATCACCACGATCTCACTTGGGGAGACGGCAACGGCTACTCGCATGTAAGAGCCGCCCTGGTCAAATCGTTCTTCACCGTTCCCTTTATCAACGGAGAGATGATTCTGGGAACCTGGCAGCAGATCATACTGATAGACTTCGACAACCGCAAAAGGCAAAGGGAAGTGGTGGTGCAGATGATCGGGGAATAGGGGGATTAGCCTTTCCACAGTCCGCAATAAAACAGGAGAAATATGTCGCTCTACGAAAAGCTGAATTTCAAGACGCTGGAATGGGCGGAGGATCACTTAAGGATACTGGATCAGACGCGGCTGCCGGACGAAGTGGCCTACATCGATTGCCGAACCCTGGATGAGGTGGCGGCTGCCATAACGGATCTGAAAGTAAGGGGCGCTCCGGCAATCGGCGTGGCTGCCGGTTTTGGGATAGTGGTGGGTATGCAGGAAAGCCAGCCCAAGAACCAGGAGGAATACACGGTACGATTGAATCAGGTGATTTCCACCTTGAGCAGAACCCGTCCCACCGCAGTGAATCTCTTCTGGGCCTTGGAGCGCATGAGGAGTGCATCACAGAAGCACAGTG
>CAZWAO010000028.1:0-16655 GCA_964631815.1 uncultured Ignavibacteria bacterium
TCGGACTGGCGCAGAAAGAAGCTGGTCTCCACCCGTTGGAATTTGGACAGAGGATAGCTGGCCAGAACCAGTCCGCCATATTGCCTTTCAATGTAGTAGCCGTAGAAGTCGTCGTAATACTCGTCCTTGAGATGATATAGGCCATAGCCGTAATTTAGCCGGTGAGCCCGGTTGATGTAAGTTACTCCGAAATTGAAGCTGGAGAAGAAATCGTCGCTGGAGGTGGCGCTGTTGCCCAAGAGGAAGAAATACTGATGATTCCCCAGCATGTCGGTGAAGGCGGCCTGAAATCCCCCCACGGTTCCGTACACCGCATCATAGGATATCACCGACTGGGCGATGTCGAAGGAGAATCGATTCTTGTATTTGGCGGAACCGGCCTGGCGTTCCCCCTCCAGTTTGGCCGGCTTCCACCCGGATTCCGCCCGAAAGGCGGCAAGCTGCGCCGGCTGGTCAGCAGAAGCCGCGTAGGTCGTCTTTGCGCTGTCCAAACTCATCTCGTGCACCTGAAAGCCATATTCCTGGTAAGCCGTGAAGAACACGCTGCGTCCGTCCGGAGAGAAACAAGGATCGAAAGCACCGGTCAGAAAGGAGGACAGCCGGGTGATCCGGTTGGAAGCTTCCGGCGGATCAACCGACAACATATAGAGATCGTATGAACCGTCCCGGTCGGAGGAGAAGATCAGCCGGCTTCCGTCCGGGGACCAGTCCGGCGCCAGGTCCTGGTGTCTTCCCGCGGTCAGGGGCGTTATCTGTTTGTCCGGGAGGGTCAAGAGAAAGAGGTTCAAGAAGCCTTGCTGGCCCCAGATTCCGCGATCGGATGCGAAAGCTATGTGATCTCCGTCCGGGGACCAGCTGGGATCCTTGTCCTGGTATAGATCGTCGGTCAGCCTCTCCAGCGATTTGCTTTTCAGGTCATAAACGTAGAGGTCCGAGTAGCCGTCCTTGCTCACTCCGGCGAAGGCGATTCTGCTGCCATCCGGCGACCAGGTGGGAGAAGAGAGTTCGATCAACTCGGCGAACTTCTTAGTGTGGGTGATCTTCCTCCGCTTGATGTCGTAGACGTAAAGCACGTCCTTTTCCTGGCTCTTGGAGGTGAAGGCGATCCGACCGTCTTTGGATACCTCGATTTTGCTTTGCAGCAGATGCAGGGATTCGAACCGGGGCGACCGTTCCCCCTTGATCAAGGTGACCAGCTCGTGTTTCTTCCCCTGCGCAGGCATCATGCACAGAGACGAATACCCCAGCCGATTGGATTTGAAAACCACCCATTCCTTCCCGGACAGATCCACAGGCTCGGGCATGATGTTTATCCCGTCGAAGGTCAGCTGTTGGGAGACCTGGGCTGGCAGATCCCGGTCTTGAATGTCCGGAAAGTATTTCTTCTTCAGCGAGTATTCCCACTTCTCCCATACTTCGTTAAGCGGATGGTTGAAGGCCAGCTGGAAGACCTCCCGAAAGTTCTTCCCCTTCCAGTAGTCTTCGAACAGTTGGCTGATTTTATCGTCTCCATACTCCGTTTCCAGGTATGCGCAAAAGGCCTCGCCGATTTTGTACATCAGGTAGGTGCCGTAAATCCGGTAGATGTTATCCAAGCCGATGAACCTGCCGGAGATGACCAAGTCCTTGAGCATCATGTCCGCCTCGCTGTTCCAGCTCCGGGACCAGTGCTCGGCCAAGCCCTCCTCGAACCACAAAGGCAGTCCGCTGTAACTGTATCTCCGGTGAGCCTTCATCACGTAGGCGATCTTGTGCATGACGAAGGTGTGGACCATCTCATGCCGGATCACCCGGGCGAACTCGGCATAGGAGCCGTCGAAGGGAATGACCATCCGTCCTTTCATGTACTCGGTGAAACCGGCCACGCTCTCCGGCAGAAGTGAAGGGATCACGTTGGTCTGGGCGAAGTAGTTGGGAGAGCTGTAAACGATTAAGGGGATCTTCCTCTCTATGCGATGGTTGAACTTGTTTTCAAGGAAGAGATAGCTCTCCTCGGCGCACTGGGCCGCGATCTCGGCCACCTCCTGCTCCTCGGAGTGGAAGTATATCTCGAAATGGGAGGTGGTCAGAACCCTCCAGTCGAAATCGGTATACTGCACCTTGTTCTTGCCGAAGTAGTACTGGCCGTGGGCAGAAGCGGAGAACAAAAACAGAAAAGCGCTTATCAGGCAGAGTCTTTTCATGTGTTTCAAGATATAATTTACCACGAGGATGTCAACTCCTCCGGATCGAGGTTCGCTTGGCGCAGCCACAAGGGGACGCCGGCGGCAAGACGTACACGTCGGTTTAGGCGATCTTAGGGTGTTGCGCTTCGGCGAAACAAGGCTCCGGGCTTGCCTTGAATCCGTGCAGGAAACGGGCGGGCATTGAAACTCGAAATCGGGACTTCCCCATCCCATCGGAAAACGGCAGGGACCAGGGAGGGGTTCCCCCGTGGTCGGATCAGGAAGTTATCTTCTCCTTCACGCTTTTGGTGCTCTCGCTGGTTTTGCTGCCCAGGGCTTTGAGCGCCCGATTAGCCGCCTCCGTTACCCTGTCTTTCACCAGAAGGCTTCTGAGCCCTCTCCTTCTATCTCTTACGAATCTTTGGAGGTCACCTGTTGACTCCGGCGACCCGGTTTTGCCCAAAACTCCCAAAGCAGCGATCTTGATTTCGTCTTTGGCTCGGGTGGACAACTGGGAAATGGAGCTTTCCTTCTCCCACAGCAGGTTCAACAGAAACTCGGAGGATTTTTCCCCTCCGATCTTGCCGATGGCAGCGATGGTGCTCACCCGATCCTCCGGCTGGTGCCGAAAATGCTGCTTCAAAGGCTCCAGAGAGCTTTCGTCACCCAGCGAGGTCAGGGAGGTGATCACGTGCCGGCGTACCTGATCCTCCCGATCGTCGAGCAAGCTCAATAGGATCTTTACCGACTCCGGCCTGGCGGTTTTCTCCAAAGCCTTGACCGCTTCCAGTCTGACCCTGACGTCCGGGTCGTGGCTCAACTTCTCCAGAAGCTCCAAGCTCTCGGGCTGGGGTATGTTCCCCAGCACGTAGATCACATTCCGGATTTTGTACCAGCATTCATTCACCAAAAGACCGCTCTCCGACTCGCGAACGAAATTGCTCTGATCGGACAGCAGGTCGGAGAAGGCCGACACCGAATTGGCTCCCAGCCGGCCGAGAACCCTAAGGGCGCTCATGCGGGCGGCCCGGTCGTCCGCGGTGAAGACATTCAGAAGGCTCCTGGCCACCCTATCTCCCTCCAGGCCCTCCAGAATCTCCTCCACGATCTTTAAGTCCTGAAAAGGCACGCCCTCCCTCAGCTCCGAGGTGAGTGTGGAAAGGATGGTGTCGCTGCTGGCCTGACGGATGAAATCTCCTGCCACCTTTCTGGCTTCCTCGGGGAAATCAACCTGTGGATCTAATCTGATGCGGTGCTCGGCCAGTATCTGATCGGCTTCCTTGAACTTGTGCCTGGCAATCAGCTCCCCGAAGGCCGTCTGCAGAAGCCGGGAGCAAGTTTCGAAGGTGTTGGCCGATACCAGCTCGTCGGTTATCCTTTGGTACAGCCGCTCCTTGAGAAATGCAAACTCAAACTCCATCTTGTTCTGGATAAAGTAACTTAAGGTCTTCTCCAGTGTGGAGACCACCAAGCCTCTGGTCTGGGGGCTGTCGGATTCGATTTGGGACAGGAGTTTGTCCATGGCGTAGGTTTTGATCTCGGCATCGTCCGAGCCGATCACCCGCTGCCATAGGAACATGAACCTCTCTGAATCCACCTGTTGAGTTCCGAGCAGCTCGACCATCCTCATCAACTCGTCCAAAACCTCCTGGCTCTTCAGCCATCTTTCGTCGAACAGATAGTCCAGGTGCTCGGTCTTGACGATTCCCTTATCCGCGAGCATTTTCTTGATCTCAGGCAGGAGCTTGTCTTTTTCCCTGTCCTGGAGGAGTTGATTCACCATCTGCGCCATCTGGTCCAGCTCCGAACTGAGGTCCTGTTCGTCGGAGGTACGGTTCTTCATGCTCTGCTCCAAATTGGCAGCCAACAAAGACAGAAGCTCATCGTCCGAAAGACTCTGCAGGTGCTGTTCGAGCTTCTCCTTTAAGTCGCCCGATCCGGCACCATCACCGGCACCTTCTCCCTCCCCACCGCCGCTTCCCGCGCCGGTTCCCGGACCGGACCCGTCTCCGGTTCCTCCCCCGGTTCCTCCTCCCGCTTCGCCTCCCGATTTGCTCAAAAGCATCTCCCTGAGCAGATCGGGATCGTCCTTGAGCATCTGGGTGATTTGAGACTTCAGGTCGGCTCCTTCCACCACATCGGACTTGACCACTACCTCGTCCTCCTCCACCAGCTCGTAGCGGAGCTGATCCACCTTTATGGAATTGATCTGATTCTGCTTGATATATTCGGGAAGGCTCACGGTCTGCGTGCTTTTGCCCAGAGGTTTGACGAAGAAGCCCAGGAACTTGCTTAAGTCCTCCTTGGTCAGGTTCTTGGCAATGCTCACGCTGTCGATGTCCTGGTTTTGGAACTCCTCTAAGAACCTTTTGAGCAGATCGGCGCCCTCTATGTTCTTGCCGTTGACGACGATCTTGTCCTCCACCCGGCTGATGATGAAGTGCCCGTCGCTTTCCAGAATCTTCTGCAGAACGGAAAAGGGCTTCTCGATGGCCTGCATGGAAGCCGGGTGTCCGGGCGGATACATCTCCAGCCTGCGGATGGCGCCGTTCATCTGCTTTAAGACCACGCCATAATCTGGTTTGGTGGCAACGGCCATAGTGTGTTCCTGTCGGTTTACCGGATTGAACCTTGTCGTGGGGACGGAGTTTCGCAAGGCGTATCGACGTACCCCCTAAGCTCTATAATCGACACGATTTGGGGGGGTTTTAGAAGAAAAAAGCAACGGCCGGGCCAGGCTGAATCAATGCTTCCGGTGGGTATGCGCCCGGAGCAAAATAGGAGGACGGATACCGGGAAAAGCTTGCTAAAACTACTTAAGCCATTCGTAAATAAAATGATAGGGTGGGCGGACTTGGGGTGGCTGCTTTGACAACGCAGCCTGAGATTATACCCTTGGAACCTGATCTGGGTAATGCCAGCGTAGGGAAACGAAAAGCCTTTCTCCGCAGTCCTTCCAGATCAGGACCGCGGCTTTTTTTGAAAGGAGACAGTATGTCCGACAGTCAATTGCCCGATTTGGGAAAGATCTCTCCGGAGATCTTCGACGAGCTGATCTACCCCAACCTGGGAGCCAAGTCCGAGCGGGTTTTGGTCGGGCCAAGGCACGGTGTGGACATCGGCGTGGCGGACATAGGCTCTGGTCAAGTTATGGTGACCACCACCGACCCGGTTTTCATAGTTCCGGAGTACGGCTTCGAGAGGGCAGCCTGGTTTGCCATCCATATCTTAGCCTCGGATGCGGTCACCTCGGGCCTGCCGCCCACTTTTCTTTCCATCGACCTGAATCTGCCTTTGAGCATGACCAAAAATCAGCTTTCCACAGTATGGCGGGTGATCAGCGACGAGTGCCGGAAAATGGGGATGGCCGTGATCAGCGGGCACACGGCTCGGTATCACGGCTGCAACTATCCCATGGTGGGAGGCGCAACTGTGATTTGCATCGGCGATGAGTCCAAATACGTCTCTCCTGAAATGGCCCAGGTGGGGGATAAGGTCATCATCACCAAAGGGGCGGCCATCGAGGCTTCGGGCATTTTTGCCGTGGCCTTCCAGGAGAGGATCAAGAAGCTGTTCGGTGAGGACTTCAGCAGACGAGCCGAGAAGATATTCTGGCAGATGTCGGTGGTGGAGGATGCCTTGACCGCCGTTCAGGTGGGAACCCGGGAAAACGGCGTAACCGCCATGCACGATGCCACCGAATGCGGGGTATGGGGCGGGTTGTATGAGATCGCCAAGGCCTCGCATGTCGGGATGCGAATCGAAAAAGAGAGAATCATCGTTTCGGACGAGGTAGACAAAATCTGCTCGGCATTCGGCATGAACCCCTATAGCTCCATCTCGGAGGGAACCCTGATTATCACCTGCAAAGAAAAGAAAGCCGAGTTGGTGATACAGAGGCTGCGGGAAAAGAATATCGCCTCGTCCATAGTAGGCGAGGTGATACCGGAAGAAAAGGGCATATTGCTGGTCGAAGCCGGCCGGGAGAAGCATTTGGAGCATCCCAGGGTCGATCCTTTCTGGGCAGCTTTCGACAAGGCGCTGAAGGGCAGTTGAAGAGGGGGGAGACGGCAAAAGGTGAATGGGGGGCTAGCAGAGTCTACACAAAAAAGAAAGCTTTGTCCGCCCGCCCTCAAGATGGCGAACAAAGCCTCAGGGGAGTTAGAAGTGAAGAAAGGGAATGACGAATATAAGATACTTCAAAATCCGTGCCAATGATTTCGGGTCAAATCGGCAAGCCGCCTAGAAACGTAACGCTTTGTCTATATTGACCTTAGTCCGAGCGAGACGAACGCGCGGAAACGGACACAAGCTGTGATCGCAGTCCTCTGCGTCGTGCTTTCAGGCCCAAACTCGGCCCGTGTTCGGAATTCCTTGAGAAACAAGCTCTTACTATGACCGCAGGCGCCTACGGCCGGTCAGTCGCCGAGACGAACGATACTCTCAACAACCGATCGTTCTGTCAGGTCTTGCCCGCCGCAGGCAGGTGGTAAGCTGACATAACAGGCAATGTCCGTATGCCGGTTTGTCAAGCGCTCTTGTTGCTTAGGCGAACCTGGGAATTTGTCGGGCAGCCCGACCTACTCGCGAACCGGCGTTGGACTTGGATTCCCGTAGCAGTAGAGGCAGTTATGATAGCAGGAAAACCACTGCCCTATGTCCAGGGATTTGGTGCAATGGCAAGCGTCTCTCTGAGAGGGGTCTTTTGCCAGGGAGCAGCGCTCTTGGCTGGGATGAAGCCCCATCAAGGTCTCTCCGTCAATGCAGCCCTTAGTGGTCAAATCGGGCTGCACACAGGTGGAAAGCTCCATTCCGAGCATGTTTGCTCGCGGCATCATCTGGCCTTGAATGAAATCAGCTATCTCTTCCAGGGGATGCCGAACAATCGTGAATCCATTCTGAGTTAGTCTCTTCTCTACTTTCTGATAGATGGTGACGTATGATGTGATAATCCTCTTGATCCCCAAGTCGTGAGCACGATGCAATACTTGCTCAAATAGCCCCGCGTCGATGTTGCAGATACGCTCCTTTCCCTGATGCATAACGTCTATTAACGGATCGTATCGAAGTGCCAATCTCTCCGGCGATCCGATCAACCGGATTATCTCAGGAAGCTGTTCGAATACCTGCTCGGTTTTGGGTGCGCCAGGTTCAAGAACTGTCCCGCCCAAGCCGGTGATGGTCAGAAGAACGTAAACCTGGTCGAGTTCCTCCAGGGTCTTGCGCAACTCGGAATGAAGCAGCATGTTTTGTGGATTCTTGGTCCATATAACCAGGGTGTGCGTGTTGTCAATGCCGATCTCCGACAGCCTTTGCACCATGTAGTCTGGGTAAAAGGCCACCAGGTCAACTCGTCGGCTGGCGGAAATGACCTTCCTGTATGTGCGTTTCTCGGCCATCTGCTAGTCCATTCTGATTCCTTGGTGTCATAGGCGCGGGAATTCATCCGGCGCTATGGTTGGGCAGGGCTGAATGCTCCGCCCTATGGGTGTACGGTGATAGCGCTCTCCACCTTCATAGGCGCGGGAATTCATCCGGCGCTATGGCTGGGCAGGGCTGGATGCCCTGCCCTATGGGTGTACGGTGATAGCGCTCTCCACCTTCATAGGCGCGGGAATTCATCCCGCGCCGGGATGGTATTCGCCATCATGATATCCATCAGTCGAAGATAATGACGAAGAGTATCCAATGTCAACACCACAGCCCCAACGACAACCAGAACCTGGCTTAAGCCAGGTTCTGGCCCCCGCCCGTCCCTGTTTGTCGCGAATGCTCTGTCGATTACCTCTCGATGCACCGGAGGGGCTCGATCTTCGCACATTCCGGACCAGTTCTGAATCCGATAAAGGGTCAAATGAAGCGAACCCTTGCTTCGAATATCAGCTATGAATCCACTTGCCGGTAGGATGGCGAATTTGCTTGACAAGGACGCGCAAGAGGACTATTTTTCCGAAGCGGTTAGCACTCGAACCGAATGAGTGCCAAGCCGATTGCTAATTCATTGTAAGCAAGAATGTTATGAGGTAAAACGTGGCCTTCGATAATCTGAGCGAAAGAGAACGAGAGGTTCTTCAGTCACTAATCAGCCATTATATCGCTACGGCCGAGCCGGTAGGTTCCCGAGCTATAGCGCACAGGTTCCGTTTAGGCATCAGTCCCGCCACCGTCAGGAATACCATGCAGGATTTGGAGGAGATGGGGCTGATCTCCCAACCGCACACCTCGGCCGGAAGGATTCCCACCGACAAAGGATATCGGGTTTACGTCGATTCCATGATGGGCAAGGAAGCCCTGACTGCTTCCGAAGAGGACCAGATCAGAAGGGAGATTTGCGTCGATTATGCCGCAGTGGAGGATATCCTGGATCAGACCGCCCGGGTGCTGGCAACCGTATCCAGGCAATTGGGAGTCACCATCGCTCCCCGGTTCGATCAAGGCGTGCTCACCCGGATCACTTTGATTCCGGTGGCGGAGCAGAAAATACTGGTCGTGCTGGCGGTCAAGCACGGCTTGGTAAGGTCCATCCTGCTGGAGGCCGAGTCTGCCATCGACGTTGACCGGCTCGAAAGAAGCGCGGCCGTCCTAAACGAGAGGCTGGCCGGATTGACTCTGGGCGAAATCGCTGAATCCATCGGCGAACGGTTGAAAGAGGCTTCGGATGCCGATCCCCGGCTGATAAAATTGTTCTTGGATTCGGCCGGCAATCTATTGAGCCTGGCCGATCCGGAGCAGGTGCACGTGGGCGGCACCACCAACATAGTGGATCAGCCGGAATTCCGAGACAGGGAGAAGCTCAGAGGCTTAATCGAGGTATTGGAGGAGAGGAAGATCTTAACCGAGCTGGTCTCGGCCAAAGGAATCAAAGAGGGAATCACCATCACCATCGGCAAGGAGATCGAAAGAGGCGAGATGCAGTATTGCAGCCTGGTGACCTCACCGTACAAAGCGGGCAAAGTCGGGGGCACCATCGGCATCATCGGCCCCACCAGAATGAGATACTCCAAGCTGGCCTCCATGGTGGAGTATGCCGCCAGCCTTCTGGGGGATGCCCTTTCCAAGTGAAGAAGACGACGTTTCACGGTTCAAAAGGAGGGATGACCCAAATTGAGTAAAGCCAAGCACGAAAAGGAAGAAGTGAAGAAGAAAGAGCAGGAGCCGCTGCTGGAGGTCTCGGAGGAACAGGAGCAAGAACCGTCCGGACCCAAGACCGAAGTCGAGGCTCTGAAAGAGCGGCTCGCCGAAAGCGAGGAAAAAGCCAAGCAGTTGGAGGACCGGCTTCTGAGGCTGGCGGCAGAGTATGACAATTACAGAAAACGAACCGCCAAGGAATTCGATTATCTTTGCCAGAACGCCAACGAGAATCTGATCTCGAAGCTTCTGGATACTCTGGATAATTTCGAGCGAGCTTTGGATTCTGCAAAAAACTCCGGCGATTACGAAAGCTTCCGAAAGGGCGTGGAGCTGATCTACACTCACCTGAAAGAGCTTCTGGAAAAGGAGGGTCTCAAGCCTATAGAGGCGGTATGCAAGCCCTTCGATCCCAACTACCACGAAGCGGTAACCCAGTGCGAAAGCGAGGAACACGAAGAGGGCATCGTGGCGGATGAGATGTGCAAAGGGTATATGCTGAATGAGAAATTGCTGAGACCTTCGAAGGTGGTCGTGTCGAAGGGTAAGCCGAAAGAGCACAAGGAAGAGTGAATAGCGCAGTGACGAACACTATTCTGTGACTGCGATAGCGTCACGGACAAGGTGTCCGTGACGAACTAAGAAATAAAAAAGAGCGCAACACGCAGGCAAATGATTTTGAGGAGGTCAGGATAAATGCCAAAAGTAATCGGAATAGACTTAGGAACGACCAATTCATGTGTGGCAGTGATGGAGGGGGGGGAGCCGAGAGTGATACCCAACCCGGAGGGGATGAGAACCACGCCATCGGTGGTGGCCTTCACCAAAACGGGTGAAAGATTGGTGGGGCAGGTGGCCAAAAGGCAGGCCATAACCAACCCGGAGAATACGGTTTTCTCCATCAAACGCTTCATGGGCAGAAAGCACAACGAGGTTCAGGAAGAGGAGAAGATCGTTCCCTACAAGATAGTGGAGGCGCCCAACGGCGACGTGCGGGTGAAGATCGAGGACAAGGAATACTCTCCTCCCGAAATCTCCGCCATGATTCTTCAATCCATGAAGCACACAGCGGAAGAATACCTGGGCGAAAAGGTGACCCAGGCGGTGATCACCGTTCCCGCCTATTTCAACGACTCGCAGAGACAGGCCACCAAAGACGCAGGCCGGATCGCCGGACTTGAGGTCCTGAGGATTATCAACGAGCCCACGGCGGCGTCGCTGGCCTATGGCCTGGAGAAAAAGAAGGACGAGAAGATAGCGGTCTTCGACCTGGGCGGCGGTACGTTCGACATATCCATACTCGAATTGGGGGAAGGAGTCTTCGAGGTTAGATCAACCAACGGCGATACCCATCTGGGAGGAGACGATTTCGATCAGAGGGTGATCGAGTGGATGGCGGATGAGTTCAAGAAGCAATATGGCATCGACCTGACCAAAGACCGGATGGCTCTACAGAGACTCAAAGAAGCGGCGGAGAAAGCCAAGTGCGAGCTTTCCACCACCATGCAGACCAACATCAACCTGCCCTTCATCACCGCCGATTCCAGCGGCCCCCGGCACTTGGATTTGACCCTCTCCCGGGCCAAGCTGGAGCAGTTAGTGGACGATCTGATCCAGCGAACCGTGGGGCCGTGCAAGAAGGCGCTGGCAGATGCCAAGCTTCAGGCTTCGGACATCGACGAGGTGATCCTGGTGGGCGGGCAGACCAGAATGCCCAAGGTACAGGAAGTGGTGAAGGGCCTCTTCGGCAAGGAGCCGCACAAGGGCGTCAATCCGGATGAGGTGGTGGCAGTGGGAGCGGCCATTCAAGGCGGTGTGCTCTCCGGCGACGTGAAGGACGTGCTGCTTCTGGACGTGACCCCTCTTTCTCTGGGCATCGAGACCCTGGGCGGCGTGATGACCAAGCTGATCGAGAAAAACACCACCATTCCCACCAAAAAGCAGCAGATATTCTCCACCGCTGCGGACAATCAGACCGCGGTCAGCATACACGTACTCCAGGGCGAGCGCGAGATGGCCATAGACAACCGCACCCTGGGCCGATTCGACTTGGTGGGAATACCGCCGGCGCCGCGCGGCATTCCGCAGATCGAGGTCACCTTCGACATCGACGCCAACGGCATCGTCAACGTCTCGGCCAAAGATATGGGGACCGGCAAGGAGCAGAGCATCAAAATCCAGGCATCCAGCGGACTGTCCGAACAGGAGATCAAGAAGATGGTCAAGGACGCGGATTCTCATGCGGAGGAGGACAAGAAGAAAAAGGACCTGGTGGAAGCCAGGAACAAGGCCGACCAGGTGGTCTACACCACGGAGAAAACCCTGAAGGACTACGGCGACAAGGTCTCGGACGACGAGAAGAAGAACATCCAGGACAAGATGGAAAAGGTCAAGCAGGCGGCCAAGACTGAGAACGCCGACGAGATCAACCGGTCCATCGACGAGTTGATGCAGGCCTCGCATAAGATCGCAGAGCAGATGTACAAACAAACCGCTGGCGCCCAACAGCAGACAGGCTCGCAGGAGCCGCCCAAAGAAGAGAAAAAAGAGGAGAAGCCGGGAGACAAAGGCAAAGACGGTGCGGTGGATGCGGACTTTGAGGTGGTGGATGATAAGTAGGTTTACGCACTGTCAAAGGACGAAGCCCTCACCGGATTAAACGCCCGGACGCCCAGACGGGCCCGTCCGGGGGCGTCCGTCCGGACGGATTGAGCGGATAAAACAATCGGAGCACACCGAACAGACTATTCTCCTGGCTGGATGCTCCGTCGGTTTGATAACTTGGAGCGTTTTGTATTGACAAAACGCTTCACCTGCATATATTGCCGTCGAGCGATTCGTCAGCGCATTTTGCTAAGGTTATGGAAGATCGGATGGTCGCTCGAATTTTGTCTTAAAGGGAGTCGGTTAGCAGTCCGACATCTGTGGTGAATGAGGTTTCCTGACGTGAGGAATCCTCGTACAAATCAGAAAACAAACGGCGGCTTAGCCAAGTGGTAAGGCGGAGGTCTGCAAAACCTCTATGCTCCGGTTCGAATCCGGAAGCCGCCTTTTTAATTCGGTTCATAGTTCGTAGTTCATGGTTCGTGGTCCCCAGCCCCCAGTATGATTCTGCTTTAGCGGTGGACAGTGGACGGTCGACGGGTGAAATTATGGAAAAAGAGATTCGACGGTTTCTGAAAGCCAATGCCGATCCGGCCATTGTTGAGAAGTATTCCAAATACTTCAAGGAAGGCTTCGATTCCCATGGCGTGGCCTTCGAAAAGCTGGGCCCCAAGATCGATGAGTGGTTCGGCATCTGCCGGGAGAAACTGAATCGAAAACAGCTTTTGGCCCTTTGCGAGAGTCTGCTGAAAACCGGCAAGTTCGAGGAAGTCAGCGTGGCTCTGGGTTTCATGGAGCGGCTGCGGGACGAGTACAACAAGACTTTGTTTAACACCGTGGGTAAATGGTTCGAGAGATATATCATCAACTGGGCTCACTGCGACGGCGCCTGCCATGCCATAGTCTACTCTTTCCTCACTGATAAGGTGGTCGGTTTCAAGGACCTGTTGGCCTGGGCGGATTCTCCATACAGATGGAAAAGACGCGCAGCGGCAGTGACCATGGTGAAGGACTTCTACAAGGGCGGTACTGCCAACGTGACCCAGGCATTACAGGTGTCCCGCAAGCTGATTTTGGACCCGGAAAGAGTGGTTCAGCAGGGCACGGGATGGCTTCTCAGAGAGGCCTGGAAGAAATCGCCCAAGAAAGCGGAAGATTTCCTTTTCAAGTGGAAAGATCAGGCTCCCCGACTGATCATCCAATACGCCACCGAGAGAATCGACAAAGAGAAAAGGAAGAGGTTCAGGCGATCACAAAAGTGAATCCTGGTGACCAGCCAATCTCTGTTCTGCATATAAATCCGCACCAGAGCGAGAATCCTGTTTTCTTTCTTGCTTTTTGACGCTCTTATCCTAAATTTCCATAAATCAGCGGCTGATGACTCACTTGACCTTCGCGTCGAAGGAGTGGGGTGGTCTGCAAACCTTGAACTATGAACAATCAACTGCTTCACAGGCCGGAGTGGCGGAATTGGTAGACGCCTGGGACTTAAAATCCCATGGTCAGTACTGACCGTGCCGGTTCGAGTCCGGCCTCCGGCACCAAAGACTCAACAGGGCAGAGGTTTTTTCAGGGTGGGCTTGCCCGCAAAGAGTATCTGGGCTTCAAAACAGCTTTGTGTTTGCTTTCCGAAGTTACGAACAGTTTCCATAGTTTTCTGATTTGACTTGGATGGTCTATGCTGCTTGATCTGCCCCACCTGGGCGAAATCCTTGCAGTCTCCTGTGCTCTCCTATGGGCCACGGCCGTTATTCTGTTCAGAAAGAGCGGCGAGACGGTGGAACCCGTCGCTCTGAATCTCTTCAAGAGCGTTCTGGCTTTTGCTCTTTTTGTGCCCACGTCTCTGGTGCTTAGCGAGCCTCTGTTTCCGCAGACCCCAACGGGCGATTATCTCTTGCTCATGGCCAGCGGGATTTTGGGCATAACCATATCCGACACCCTCTTTTTCAAGAGCCTGAATCTCCTGGGGGCAGAGCTTTCGGCCATTGTGGACTGTCTTTATAGTCCCTTCATCATCGGGCTTTCGGTTTTGTTCCTGCACGAGAGGATGAATTTCATTCAGGTGATCGGCGTGGTGCTGATCGTCTCAGCCGTGTGGGGCGTTTCCGGGTTGGGAAACAAAAAGTATATAAGCCGACGAAATCTGGCTCTGGGAATAGTATTTGGCGTACTGGCTATGGCCAGTATGGCGGTGGGCGTTGTGATAGTCAAGCCGACACTGAATCACACGCCGCTTCTGTGGGCCACCGAGGTGCGTCTCTTTGCCGGCTGCGTGGGATTGGCAGTGTATATGATGTTTCACGCCAGGCGGAAGCAAATGATGGACTCGTTGCTTTCGGTGAAAAACTGGCGATACATGTTGCCCGGCTCCTTTATCGGCGCTTATCTTTCCATGGTGATCTGGCTGGGGGGAATGAAGTACACTCAGGCTTCCATCGCATCGGCCTTGAATCAGACCAGCAACGTGTTTGTCTTCATCCTGGCAGCGTTTCTTTTGAGAGAGCCGGTGACTTTCATTCGCGTGCTGGCTATCCTGCTGGCATTCTCCGGGGCATTCCTCGTCTCCTTTGGATGAAATCGCTTCAAGCAGGAAGGCGATGTAGCATTCTGCGTCTTCTCACCGCTCAAATACGATTTTGCCCCCCAAGATGGTCAGCTCTGCTTTGGTATTGGGAATTTCGTCCGGGTCAGCCTGGAAAGGATCCTGCGAAAGAACTACCATATCTGCCGGCTTCTCTACCTCAATCGAACCTTTATGATTCTCATCGTATGAGGCGTAGCTGGCCCAGCACGTGAATCCGGAGATAGCTTCCGTTACAGTCAGTCTCTCCTCTGGATACCAGCTTTGTTTTGCCCCGATTCTTTTGCGGCAGACCGCCGCATGTATCCCCTTCCAGGGATCGATGCTTTCTATGGGTGCATCGGAGCCGAATACCACTCTGGCCCCGGTCTTGAGAAGTGTTTTGAAAACGTAGGCGAACTTGGAGCGCTTGCCCCAGTATCTTTCTGCGATGTCTGTATCTGCAGGTGCATGTACCGGCTGGACCGAGGCGATAACGCCCAGCTCTGCAAATCTTTCCACGTCCTTAGGGTGTAATAGTTGCACGTGTTCGATCCGGTGCCGCAATTTGCCTTCATCCTTAACCTGCTGTCGGGATTGTTCGATTGCATTTAGAGACTGATGCACTGCTCGATCACCGATGGCGTGTATGGCGACGCTAATTCCCACCTGCGCAGCTCTGATCGTGTTCTCGGTCAGTTCCTCTTGTGAGGTGGCCTGGATGCCTAGGTTGTCGGCCGAGCCTTCGAAAGGCTCGAACATCAAAGCTGTCTGCGATCCCAGAGAGCCGTCGGCGTACATCTTCACCCCGCCGAACCTGACGAAATCGTCGCCCGAGCCGGAAGTGAGCCCCTGGCTAACGATCGAATCGAGTTCCCGGACGGGAATCCAGAAAGCGGCCCGGAGCGTGAGCTCGCCGTCCGCCTGAAGTCGCTGAAACAGATCATACGCCCTGGATTCGTCGTGGTTCTGGATACCGGTCAATCCGTAACCGTTGGCGATTCTCATCGCTTCTACCAGTGAATTCCTCGAAGCTTCGAAGGAAGCCGGAGGAATCTTCTGCCAAACCAGACCGCAGGCCTTCTCTTTGAGAAGTCCCGTGGGTTCTCCGGTTTTTGGATCGCGCTGGATTGCTCCTCCGCTCGGATCGCCGGTGTGATGGTTGATCTCAGCAACTTCCAGCGCCTTCGAGTTGACCCACAAGACGTGTTGGTCTTTGCTCCAAAGAGCGGCGGGCGCAGCCGGCCAAATCCGGTCCAGAATCTCTTTGGTGAACAACGATTCGTCTCCCAGAACGTTCTTATCCCATCCTGTCCCCAGGAGCCATTCATCCGATCTTAATCTCTCTGCGAAGGATTTGATGGTCGACAAGACCTCCTCGGATGAAGTGATTCCGTGGAGATCGACCCGTCTTAGTCCCAAAGCGAACGCCAGGAAATGCGTGTGACAGTCGGTCAAACCGGGAATGACGGTCTTGCCTTCCAGGTTGACCGTCTCAGAATCTCTTCCGCCCAGACCCTTAATATCCGAGGTCTTCCCGACGGCCAATATCCTGCCATCCCTGACCGCCACAGCCTCGGCCTTGGGATATTTGGCGCTCATGGTGTAGATATTGCCATTCAGTAGAAGCAGCTCCTTCATCGTCGGCCTCTTTAGCTAATCTCGTCCTTTGTTCAGCAAGTCTTCGATTTCCCCCTCTCCATTTCATGGAGAGGGGGACCAAGGGGGTGAGGTCAAAATGAATTATCTTTCAGCAAGCCTTCTTTTATCGCCTTCCCTCTGCGTGACCCCAGACTGATCCAGTTTTTCAAGGATGGGCACCATGTATTTTCTGGTGGTGCCCAGATGCTCCCTCAGTTGGCTCACCGTGGCCTGTTCGTGTTGGCGAAGGAAATCCACAACCTTGGTCTTGATCTCCTCAAAACTACGATCAGTGAACAGAATCCCATCCTTCAATTCCACCAACTTGCCCTGTTCGATCAGAAACGCCATCACCACCTCATAGTCAGAGCCCAGTTCGTGTACCTCGTCTTTGGTGGGAGGAGTCAGGGGGGAGGCGGCGAACTTCTGAAGAATCTCCTCGGATATGCTCTTCTGCTCTGAGGAAAGAGTGGGCCGGTGAGCGGGCAGGCTAAGATATGCGCCCTGCTGGAGAATCTTCTTCTCTTGGACCAGTTGTTCTATAACATGATTCAATA
>CAZWAO010000029.1:0-16650 GCA_964631815.1 uncultured Ignavibacteria bacterium
CAAGAGGCTATATGCCTCGCTCGGCGGCCGTATCGGTCCCTGCTCGAACCCGAGATAGGAATAATCGTTGTCGAGAGAATTCACGGATGCTCAGAAGATTGGCTTTTCTGGTAATCACTTAAGTCAACATTGTCTGATACGGCGAGGAGAAAGGTTGTAGGGGCCGCATTTATGCGGCCCGCTGGCGGGCTTGATAAATCAAGCCCCTACAAAATCCACTACACCGCTGGGTGACCCGGTCTGCTTGCCAGACCGGGTATATCCTAAGTCTCCTGAAATGGCAGAAGAAAGCCCGTCGGGTTAGGTAATCCGACGGGCACACTCTCGGCCCGATCAATCGGGCAACTACAGTCCTTTTACACGTCCAGATTGCGGACGTACTTGGCGTTTTCCTCGATGAACTTGCGGCGGGGCTCTACCTGGTCGCCCATGAGAATGCTGAAGATATGATCGGCTTCAGCGCCGTCTTCCAGCGTTACCTGTAGTAAGGTGCGGGTCTCCGGGTCCATGGTGGTCTTCCAGAGCTGCTCCGGATTCATCTCGCCCAATCCCTTGTATCTCTGAATCGAAACCCCGGTCTTGCCCAATCTCTCGCTGTGCCGGTCTCTCTCCTCGTCCGAGTAAGCATATAGCTCGGTGTTGCCCTTCTTCACCCGATACAATGGCGGCTGGGCGATGTATACGTAGCCTCTCTCGATCAGCTCCTTCATGTGCCGGTAGAGGAAGGTGAGAATCAGGGTGCGGATATGAGAGCCGTCCACGTCCGCGTCGGTCATGATGATGATCTTGTTGTAGCGCGCCTTATTGATGTCGAATTCGTCCTTGATGTTGGTGCCCAGCGCGGTAATCATGGTGCGGATTTCCTCGTTGGAAAGAACCCGGTCCAAACGGGCCTTCTCCACGTTGAGAATCTTGCCTTTCAAAGGAAGTATGGCCTGAAACTTGCGATCGCGTCCCTGCTTGGCCGAGCCGCCTGCGGAATCACCCTCGACGATGTATATCTCACAGAGGGCGGGGTCGTCCAGCGAACAGTCGGCCAGCTTTCCGGGAAGGCTGGAACTCTCCAGGGCGCTTTTTCTGCGGGTCAGCTCGCGCGCCTTCTTGGCCGCCTCGCGAGCCCGGGCCGCGGAGGATGCCTTCTCGAACACCTTCTTGGCAACCGAGGGGTTTTCCTCAAAATACTCGGACAGACACTCTCCTAAAATGGACTCCACAATTCCCTTCACCTCGCTGTTTCCCAACTTGGTCTTGGTCTGCCCCTCGAACTGGGGATCGGGAATCTTCACCGAGATGACAGCGGCCAAACCCTCGCGCACGTCCTCGCCTTCCAGCGCCGCTTGTCCGTTTTTCAGCAGGTTGTTCTTACCGGCGTAGTTGTTGATGGTACGGGTCAGCGCGGTCTTGAACCCGGAAAGGTGGGTGCCGCCCTCGATGGTGTTGATGTTGTTCACGTAGGAGAAGATGTTCTCGCTGTAGGAATCATTGTACTGCAAAGCCATCTCCACGTCGATGCCGTCTCGGGTGTTGTGCAGGTAGATGGGCTTGGGATGGGCCACCTGTTTGTTTTCGTTCAGATAATCGACGAATGAAACGATGCCGCCCTTGTACTTGAAGAGATTGGACTTGCCGGTGGCCTCATCTTCGACCTCGATCTTCAAACCGCTGTTTAAGAAAGCCAGCTCCCGCATGCGGGCGGAAAGCACGTCGAAGTTGTAATCCGTGCTCTTGAAGACCTCCGGATCGGCCTTGAAGGTGGTTTTGGTGCCGGGATGCTTTCCCTTTCCCACCTCCTTAAGGGGCGCGACTGTGTTTCCCCGCTCGTATCTCTGGAAGTATTTCTTCCCGTCCCGGGTGACCTCCACCTCGCACCATGCGGAGAGGGCGTTAACCACCGATACTCCCACGCCGTGAAGTCCGCCCGAAACCTTGTAGGTCTGGTGGTCGAACTTTCCTCCGGCATGCAGCATGGTCATCACCACCTCCAACGCCGGCTTCTTCTGGGTGGGATGCATGTCCACCGGTATCCCTCTGCCGTTGTCCTCCACGGTCACGCTGCCGTCCTTGTTCAAAACCACCTTGATGGTGTCGCAGAATCCACCCATGGCCTCATCGATGCTGTTATCCACCACCTCGTACACCAGATGATGAAGCCCCTTGGACCCGGTGTCGCCGATGTACATGGCGGGCCTGCGGCGCACCGCGTCGAGGCCTTTCAGAACCTGGATGGTAGTGGCGTCATAATGATGTCCCACCGGCTCGAACTCCTTCCCATTATGCTTGGATGCAACCATATAAAGCGCTCTTTCTCCTTTTCAACTACAAGATATTGCTGTTCGACGAAAAAGTAAAGCGGAATTCTTCCCTGAGGTAAAGCGGCAAAACCCGACTTAATTTCGCGGGGTTTCTCAGTTGGTGAACACTATATCCTTTATTACGTTGGCCTTGATCAGTTGGTTGAGTTCCTTTATGATCTTGGGCTTGAGAAACACCAGCTCGTTGCGCCAGGAGGGGCTTTCCACACGAACGAAGAGAATCGAATCCTTGACCCGAAGCGGATTGGTCTTGCCGGCGATGGTCTCGCCCACCACCCTGTTCCAGTTCAAGACGGCGGATTCTTCCTTTATCCGGTGATCGATCCTCAGGCCCTTCAGGGTTCGGCTTAAGATGCGATCGATTCTCTCCGGCTGGGTGGATCTCTTAAACATAACTTGTTAATATAATAACAATTAACTCCACAAGCAAGCTTTTTTTGTACGATTCGGCCAGTTGTGGATTGGGCCAAAAAGAAAGGACCACTCCCCCCTCGAGTATGGTCCTCTCTTTCTTTATCCGGAGGTCTATCCTTCACCTCACTCCGCCAAGCGAAGCGGCATCAACAGACAAAGGTAGTCCTCTCCCTCTTTCTTGTCGGCGGAGCAAATCTTCCCGGCGGACACCGGGCTGCCCAATTCGAACATCACCTCGTCACCATCCAATTGCTTCAGAATGTCCAAGACATAGCTGGCATTATATCCCACGTCCATGGGCTCGCCCGCGTAATCGCAAGGCAAATTCTCCTTGGCCTCGCCTCCCAAATCGAAGTTGGCCGAGGAAAGCTCTACCTCGTCTTTCTTGAGCGAAAACTTCACCTGGTGGGTGAGGGTATTGGCCAAAATGGACATCCTCCTCACCGCCCCAACAAGGAATTCCTTGTTTATGACCATCTTCTTCTCATGGTCCTTGGGAATCACCTGTTCGTAATTGGGGTAGGGACCTTCGATCAGACGGGAGGCCAGCACGGTGTCGCCTAAGTTGAAGATGATATTGTTCTCTCCGAAGATGATGCCGATCTCCTTTTCCTCGTCTTCGATCAACTTACCAAGAAGGCCCAGGGCCTTGGGGGGGATTATCACGTCGTCATGCAGCCCTTTGAGCTTGGTGTTTTTCAAGGATATCTTGGCCAGCCGATGCCCGTCGGTGGCCACCATCTGCATCTGGTTGCCGGAGGTATGCCAGAGCACCCCGTTTAATGCTGGTCGGGTCTCATCGTTGGACACGGCGAATATGCTCTTTCTGATCATCTTCTGCAAATCCCCGCCTGCGATCTTTATCTCTTTGGCCACATTGATGGTGGGGAGCTTGGGATACTCCTCGGCAGGTATGCCGGACAATTTGTAGCTTCCCCTGTCCGCTTGCAGTTCCATGCGGTTTTCGCCCATATTGATTTCCACATCACATTCCGGCAGCTCCCTTAAGATGTCGTGGAACGTACGGGCGGGTATGGTCAAAGCTCCCTTTTTAGCGGAGCTTATGGTGAGCGTTTCTATCACCGACACGTCCAGATCGGTTGCCGCCAATGTGAGCTTGGAGTTGCTCACGTCCAGGAAGAGATTGGACAGGATGGGCAACGTGGTTCGGGTGGGAACGGCATTCATCACATTTTGCACAGAGGAGAGTATTTTGTTTTTGGGTACGGTGAACTTCATGAATCTTCCTCCTGCCGATTTTGTTCACTTATGTTTAATACTTGTTTTCAAAACAAAAATGATCTTTAAGAATACCCTTCATAATAATCGGGTTGAAATGTTGGCCGATTGAAGTTGATGGCTTCCAATGCGGCGTGAATCCTGCATGTACGTCCGATACATGAGCCAGTCGATTTGTTTGGTGTCTGTTGAAAATGGGTCAACAAAGGAGCCACATAAAACACATTCTGTTTGGCTTGACCTTATCCATAGACAATCAACAGGTCTTAAACATAAAGGGAGTTGATTATTCCATCCACCTTGAGCTTGAAATGGGGGTCCTTTTTTAGGTTCTCCGCTACCTGGGTACAGGCGTGAATCACGGTGGAATGGTCCCTTCCTCCGAAGTGGGCGCCTATGCTTTTTAAGGAGTTGTTGGTCAGGCTGCGAGCTAAATACATAGCTACCTGACGGGCTAAGGCGATCTCCTGGGTTTTCCTTTTGGAACACAGTGAATCGGCCGGCAGGTTGTGGCTGGCGGCCACCTTCTTCTGTATCTGCTCTAAGGTAATCTGCTTGGTTCCGTTCCTTAAAGTATCTTTGAGCACCTCCTTGGCCAGGTCGACGGTGATTTCCCTGGAATTGAGGGACGCATAAGCCAGCAGCCTGATCAGCGAGCCTTCCAGCTCGCGGATGTTGGAGGTGACGTTGTCGGCGATGAAGTGGGCCACGTCGATGGGAATGGGCATGCTATCCGCGTCGCATTTCTTGTTGAGAATGGCGATGCGGGTCTCCAGGTCCGGGGGCTGGATGTCGGTCACCAGGCCCTGCTGGAAGCGGGACACCAGCCTCTCCTCCACCCCCCTTATTTCCTTGGGCGGTCGGTCGGAAGTGAGCACTATCTGCTTGCCGTTCTGGTAGAGCACGTTGAAGGTATGAAAGAACTGAACCTGGGTGCTTTCTTTGCCTGCGAAAAACTGGATGTCGTCTAAAAGCAGAACGTCCACGTTCCGGTAGAGGTTCACGAAATCCTGAGTGGTGTTGGAGGTTAAGGAGTTGATGAAATCGTTGGTGAATTTCTCGCTGGTGACATACAGAACCTTCAGCCCCTCGAACGAGTCGCGGGCGTAATGCCCGATGGCCTGGGCCAGATGGGTTTTACCCAGCCCCACTCCTCCGTATATGTAGAGCGGGTTGAACTGGGTTCTTCCCGGCGCCTCGGCTACCGCCATGGCGGCGGCATGAGCGAACTGATTGCTGTCGCCCACCACGAACGCCTCGAAGACGTATTTGGGATTCAGTCCCATCTCTCCGGGGATACGCTCGGAAGATCCGTTTCCCGGAAGGGATTGCTCAAAGCTCATGCTCATTTGAGGATGATAATCGCCGGAGTCCTTGCTCACCTGAAAGGCCAGCGCAAAATCCCTCTGGGCCACTTCCCTTAAGGTCTCCTTGATGAGGTCCAGGTAATGCTCCCGCAGCCAATCCGCCACGAATTTATTGGGAACCGCCACCCTCAGGGTTCCCTCCGGAGAAGGCAATCCCCGGGTGGTTTTCAGCCAGGTGCAGAAGCTTTGTTTTCTGATCCTCTTGCTCAGTTGGGAGAGGCACTCTCCCCACAGTGCGATATGGTCTAATTCCATAGTAGAATCGCTCGCAGTCATTCGTATGGAGGTTAGCTTTCGTTCCGATGCATCCATGCCGAGGAGATTTACATCGCGAAAGAACAATTCACATTTGTTGAAAAGCTTTAGTTGTTTGAAGAGCAAACACTTGGTGGAGCAGAGGTGTCGCCTTAGGGGGAGTTTTCCACAATCCGATGTCGGTGCCTATCTCCCCTTACTCTCTTTGATCTATGAGGTTACGAAACTCCACAAGGTTGTCCACATCCCATTAACAGATAATCAGTTACGAGCTGTCGTTTTCATAATAAGTCTGCCCGATTCTCTTGTCAAGTGTTTTTGTGGGGTAACCGGGAAAAAATCATAACTACTGCACTTTAACCCCCTTAGCGCGCGCGATGACATCGCGATGATTGATTGTGCATCGGATCACCTTCCTGTTTCTCCGACTTCGCTTGTCCTGATCGTACTTCTTTTCTTGTTATGCAATTACGCGGAGAGGTTCTTCCTTCGTAATGCTTAATTGACAATCGGGGTGACGCCGGTTGGCAGTGGTGGAGCGCGTTGTGCACCGCGCAGGACAAAGAATGGCTGCGATACGGAAAGACAAAAGAGAATCAAGACAAAGTCGAACGGAGTTTTTTCTTGACCTATTCTGAACCGGGGCGTATATTCGGAGCCTGAGTTAAACCACAGCCACGCAGATAAGGAGTGACCATGAAGAGGACCTATCAGCCGTCCAAGGTTAAGCGAGCCAGAGATCACGGATTCAGAAAGCGGATGTCCACCAAAAGTGGAAGGAAGGTTCTGAACCGACGCCGGGCCAAAGGAAGGAAAAGGCTGGCCGTAAAGGTCGAAAGGTAGTCTTCCGGGCGTGATTCCCTCCCATGAAAAGACAAGGATTCCCCCGACAGATAAGAATAAAGAAGGAATCCGAGTTCAACTCGATAATCCAAGGGGCCAGGAAAGCCAGCGGTCGTGATTTGATTCTGTATCGTCTGGTGGGGGATGAGCGGTCAGGACAGAGGTTGGGAATCAGGGTGGCCCGGGGCATCAAACCGGCCGTTCGAAGGAACGCGGTGAAAAGGACCGTCAGGGAGGTTCTGAGGAAAAACAGGCACAGGTTCGATGAAAACGAGGCAGTGGTGGTGGTTTGCAAACATACATCCGGAGAGCAAGAGCCTTCTCAACTGAGAGAGGAACTGGAAAGGCTGATTAGTCGAACCAGTCAAGAGGATGTCGGGTTATAACTGTTCGTAGGGACAGATGTTGCATGGAAACAGGAAGACTTCAAATGAGTCACTCTGATCGCCGGAGCCGGAGAGACGACCTGCGAAGAATCTACACGGATGTGGCAGAAATCGTCAGTCGCGTGCTGATATGGGGAATCTGGTTATACCGGAATTCGCTCGGGTCGGTCTTTCCCCCGGCATGCAGATTCCATCCCTCCTGCTCGGAGTATGCCACGGAAGCGCTTAAGAAATTCGGTCCCTTCAAAGGCGGATGGCTTTCGGCCAAAAGGCTTCTGCGCTGTCATCCTTTTCATCCGGGCGGTTACGACCCCCTGCCTTAGGAGATTTCGTTGGACAAGAAGACCATCATAGGATTCGTCTTAATCGGGCTGGTCATAATCCTTTATCCCTTGTACATGGAGTGGGTAGGCGCCGGGAAGAAAGCGCCGGTGGAAAGGCCGGTGCAAATCGACTCCACACTTCAAACGCCGACCCAGGCCGCACAGCCGGCAATTCCTCCCCCCTCGGAAGCCGAACCTGGAACCACAGCTTTAGTTTCTTCCGACACTTTGCTCCCGGAACAGATCGTGACCGTGGAGACGGACCTGTATTCTGCTCAGTTCACCTCCCGGGGAGCGCTTCTGAAGAGCTTTGTTTTGAAGAAATATCAGGGCCCGGAGGGCCAAAACATTCAGGTCGTGCCGTCCGATGGAGCCTCCTTCCCGCTGGATTTTGAATTTCCCGACGCCGGCATGGACTTAGGCCAACTCGACTTTCGGCCCGATCGGGATGAGTTGATTCTGAATGCTTCAAATCCCCAGGGTGACGTCGTTTTCACCTTCATCTCCCAGTCGGGCGCCAGGTTGGTCAAGAAGTACCATTTTGTCAACGGAAGATACGATTTTAAGCTGCAATTGGATATGGAAGGCTCGGAGCTGGTCAACCTGGGAAGGAAGCTCCTTTTGGAATGGTCGCCCGGCTTGAGGTCGACCGAGAAGAATCGGCGCGAGGATTTGGGGTACTTTGCGGCTTATTCCATGCTGGGCACGGAGATGTCCGAGATGAAGAAGTTCAGCAAGTCGCAGGAGGGCCAGCCGGAGCTTCTTAAAGAGGCCGGGTCGGGTGCTACCAAATGGGTGGCCACCCGTACCAAATACTTTGTGGCCGCTCTCATGCCTCTTTCCAGACAGGGGATCGGTTTTTCCGCCTCCGGCATCAGGACTTTGGCCACGGTGGGCAGCCAGGAGATCGAGACCAAGAGGATCGGCGTATCGCTGGAAATGCCGCTTCCGGCCCAAGCCAGCCTGGCGGACAGCTTCATGGTCTACGTGGGGCCTATCGACTACTACATACTGAGAAGCTACGGGGTGGGATTGGACGGCATCGTCAACCTGGGTTGGAAGATCATCCGGCCTTTTTCCATCGCCATCCTATGGCTGTTTCTGCAACTGCACAAGATCATCCCCAACTACGGCTTTGTCATCATTCTCTTCACCATTTTGATGAAGTTCGCCTTCCATCCCCTGACCCGCAAGAGCACCACCGCCACCCTGAAGATGCAGGAACTGCAGCCCAAGTTGGCCCAGTTGAAGGAAAGGTACAAAAAGGACCCCGCCCGCATGAATCAGGAGACCATGAAGCTCTACAAGCAGGCCGGGGTTAATCCCCTGGGAGGATGTCTTCCCCTGCTTCTTCAGATGCCGGTGTTCTACGGGCTTTTCATCGTATTCCGCAGCACCATCGAGCTCCGGGGCGCTAAGTTCATTTTCTGGCTGACCGATCTCTCCCAGATGGATCCTTACTATGTGCTTCCCATCATCATGGCGGTGGCCATGTTCTGGCAGCAGAAGATCAGCATTAAAGATCCCAAGCAGGCCATGTTGGTCTATTTCATGCCCGTGCTCTTTTTCTTCTTCTTCTTTAGGTTCCCCGCCGGCCTGACACTGTACTGGACCGTCTTCAATATACTCTCCCTGATAGAGACTTACTATTTTAAGAGCAAAGGCTTGCACGTTTCCTCGGTTAGTCGCGAGCCTGCGCCTGCAAAGGCATCCTAGGGTTAACGGGCAAATTCGCATCGTCAAGGGATCGCACGCCCATGCGGGTCCGTCTGCCCAGACGAGCTTGAGTCCGGGTGAATGCATATGCATAGACAGATTCCTTCTCTCTCCCCTGGGGGGTGTATAGACCGGAGAGATGGGTACAGGTGTTCGCGGACATAGGTAACAGTATTATGCACCAGGATCCTTGTTGCATCGGAACTTTGTAGTCCCGATGCACTCTCGAAAACTTTGACTTCGCGTCGGGATAACAATATCCCGACGCAACTTGAGCAACTTGAAAAAAGAGGAAACACACCGTCGGGGGGCTATAGGACGGAATCTTTCTCTCTCCCCTGGGGAGAGCGAGAATACGGCTGTCAACGGTATGAACCATTTGGTTCATACCAACGGATGTAACGGATTACGTATCCGGCGATGGACGGTCGACGCTTAGGACCGGTCAACGGATGAAACGCCCATACGGGCGTCCGTAGGACGGATTGAACGGATCGATGGTGAGAGGATGGAAGATGGTTGCTTTTGCCACGGACTACGGACCACCGACTGCGGACAGGAGGGATCGGTTGGGGGTTTTAGCGGTGGACGGTCGACAGTGGGCGGTGGCATGCACCGTACGGTGCATACCGGTGGGAATTGGACGTTGAGCGATTTCCAGCACCGGTTTTTGCACTTTCCAACGTACGTACTACATAGAGCATGTGACTGGGGCTGGATTCACCCGGGATTGAGCCATATCCGCAGATAATCAGGTTGGTCCGGTCTTTGTTCCTGCCCGTCGAAGAATCGGGAGGAGGTTGGTTCGATGAATAGGCTTCTCAAGATCATGTTGGTTTTCCTTATGCTGTCGTTAATTCCGCTTTCGGTTTCCAACGCCGACAAGATTCTAATCCCCATGGACCTGTCGCAAACCGATCATCTCAAGGCATACGGAGTGGCTTACTGGAGCCTGCAGCAGGGACGCAGCGTGGAATGGCTCCTAAACTATCGCGGCGGCTCATTCATGGCCGACTATCAGGAGGAGATGGCGGACGTCTGCAGGTTGCGGGGCGTCTCCTTCGGCGTGATCGACTTCTCCCAGGCGGCCTCGATCTACAAGGAGATCGAGGACAACAATATGGAGGTGGTGCTTTTAGAAAAAGCGCCGGCCATAGCCATTTACACCCCCCCCAACAAAGAACCCTGGGATGACGCCGTCACTTTGGCCTTGACCTATGCCGAAATCCCCTACACCACTTTGTGGGACGAGGAGGTGCTGCTGGGAGAGCTGCAGAATTACGACTGGCTTCATCTGCACCACGAGGATTTCACCGGCCAGTACGGCAAATTCTACCGGTCCTATAGTTCTGCCCTGTGGTACAAACAAGAGGTGGCCACCAACGAGTTGATGGCCAAGAAGCTGGGCTACCGGAAGGTGTCCGACGAGAAGAAGGTGGTGGCCCGGACCATAAAGGACTACGTGTCGCGGGGAGGATTCTTATTCGCCATGTGCTCGGCCACCGAGACTTTGGACATCGCCTTGGCGGCGGAGGGTGTGGACATCGTGCCCCAGGAGCTGGACGGAGATCCGGTCGATCCGGACTGCCAGGAGAGGTTGGACTACTCCCAGACCTTTGCCTTTACCGATTTTCAGGTGTCCACCGATGCTTACAAGTACGAGCATTCCACCATAGACACCGGGCCCGAAAAGACCGCCGCCCGCATGGGCTTGGAGTCGGATTATTTCACGCTTTTCGACTTCTCGGCCAAGCTGGATCCGGTCCCCACCATGCTGGTGCAGGATCACGTTTCGGTGGTCAACGGATTCATGGGACAGACCACCGCCTTCCGCAAGAGCCTGGTGAAAAAATACGTCACCATCCTGGGCGAGACCGAAGGCAAGGACGAGGTCAAATACATCCACGGCAACTATGGTCGGGGCACCTGGACCTTCTTCGGCGGTCACGACCCGGAGGATTATCAGCACATGGTGGGCGATCCCCCCACCGATCTGAGCTTGCACAAGAATTCGCCCGGCTACCGACTGATACTAAACAACATCCTGTTCCCCGCAGCCAAGAAGAAGGAGCGAAAGACCTGATCGGTCGTCACCCGCTCCGTTGACCCGGTTTAGTAATTGAAGAACCTGAAAAGATGCCAGCCCTCCGAGAGAGATGCTGGCATTTTTGTTTTCTTCTTGACGGCCTGCCCCCAGTCTCTCCAGGAAGAGTCAGAAACGTGTTGACAAAAGGGACTGCATCCGTACTTTAGCGGAAGATGCAGTCAGTCTCAGACCTTTCACAGGAGGAATCATGCGCCTCTTCCAATCTGTGTTGTGCTCGACCAAGTTAACATTCGTCTGCATATGGTTGACGGCTTTGTTTTTCTTTTTGGCGAGTCCCGGATTCGTTTCAGCGGACGAGCAGGTGTTCACCGATCATACCGGCCCGCGACCACCTTTCTATGAGAACGGTACCCACAAGACCTTCGCCTGGGGAAACGATGTGACGTTAGCCATGGGAACGGTGGAGGGAGGGATATCCCTGGCCAGCGATACCAGCGGCAATCTCTATGCGGTCCGGTGCAGCACCGATGTCAGCACAACCATATTCATCTACAAGTCGACAGATGCCGGGGCGTCTTGGTCTTATCTTACCGAAACCAGTGCTCCCAACGGAAGCTTGCTGCACCCGGTGTTGTTGACCGGAAGCAACGGGGATAAGTTGTACCTATTCAACCTTTACTCAAGTCTGAACGGGAGCATTCGAGTGTTGCGCTACCACCAGGATGGATCATGGGACAGCAATCTCGAGGTCAAGGTTGACTCCGACACCATCACCTATTTCTCGGCCTGCACCGACCTGGTAGCAGGAGACCATCTTATGGTGGTTTTTGAGAGACAGAAGATGGGGGATGCCACGCCGGATCTGTATTCCATCGTGTCCACCGACCAGGGAGAGACGTGGAGCAGCGAGGCACTGGTCACGGGGGTGGGATCACACCCGGACATCGCTTACGGAAACGACGGATACCTTTACTGCGTGCACGAGAAGACAGGGGGACCGGACAAAGAGATCGGCTTCGTTAGAAGCAGTGATTATGGCATCTCGTGGGACGCTGGCACCGGTGAATATCTGACGGATGATTCATATGACGACACCTACCCCAAGGTGGCAGCGCTTCATGATGCTCTCCCGGCTGCTGTCCACGTTTGGGTTGCTTATAATCATGACTGGGGAGATGGTAACATCGACTTGTACTACGCTCATAGCGCCAATGCCGGCGTGGACTGGTCTAAGGACCTGCCGCTGGCAAACAGCGCTGATTGGGATGAGATGGCCTGCGATCTCTGGGCCAAGCCGGATGATATAGGCTATAATGTCATGAGCGCATGCTATCTTAGGTATAAATCTGTCATTTTCCCCACTTTCGAGGAATGGTCCGAGGTTCATCGAGCATACGTTTTTAACTCCTTCCCCACCACCTGGTACTCCGGCGGACAGGTGAGCGACAACCCGGCCGCTATGTCCGAGGATGGGAGGGAAGTTTGCCAGGGGGCCTACACCAAAAACCAGGTGTGTGCCATCTACGCCGGCAAACCCTCTTCGGGGAATTTCGAGAACCTCTATTTCGACAACGGCGGATGGAGCGATGTGGAGGATGAGGCTGCGGAGGAAACGGCAATGCGGGGTTTCTCGCTGTCTTACAACTATCCCAATCCCTTCAACCCCGCCACCAATATCCGGTACACAGTGGGCCGTGGACAAACTCCCCTCCGTACCACTCTGAGGATCTACAACATCCGAGGGCAATTGGTCAGGACCCTGGTGGATGAACCGAAGGAAGCGGGGAATTACCAGGTTATGTGGGATGGAAAATCAGACAATCACAAGGACGTGGCCAGCGGCATATATCTCTATGAACTAAAAGTTGGAGACCACAGCCAAACCAAGAAGATGGTTTTGATAAGATAGGTCAAGGAATTTGAACGCCAGGACGCCCCACAGACCCCTCAGATGGGAGCGTCCGCATGGACGGATGTAACGGATCGTGTCTGTCCGTTACTCACCGGTATGCATCCTGAACCCGACCGTCCGTTCAATCCGTTTCATCCGTGGACAGCTCAGTAACAGTCCCCGATTTCTCGCAATCTCCAGTATCCCAACACACGCGCCGGTATCGCGTCCTGAAAACCACTCCCTTTCTTCACGACATTGAGATCAAGCTGAAGCTTGACACTCCCTCAAACCTCCTGTAACTTGTGATCCGGGTAGACAGTTATATCCAGGCCGGTTTTTGGGTGAACCCTTCCCGGGCAGGTAGCCAGGAGTGAGAAACAGCGTTTCCATCTTCTGTGTCACCAGGTTCCTGACTAGCTTCGCGTTGGGAACCATCCTGCCGGTCTACGTTCTCTATTTCCGTTATTATCAAATCAGCTTGTTCCAGATAGCCCTCCTGGCCGCGATCTTTGAAGCCTCCATTCTGCTTCTGGAGATTCCCACCGGGCTGGTGGCGGACATGTTCGGCAGGAGAATCTCAGTGATCCTCTCGGCCGTGGTCTCGGTTCTCTCGGGAGCGATCTTCATCCTCTTTCCCTTTCTGGCGGGGTTCATCGTGGCCGAGATAGTAGCCGGATTGGGGGAGACGCTCAGGTCCGGGGCTTTGGAGGCCTGGCTGGTCGATTCGTTGAAGCACGAAGGCGGGGAAGATCGACAAAAACATGCTTTTGCGCAGGGGACTAAGTTCAAGACCGCGGGTAATCTCTGCGGTTTGATCCTGGGAGGATACTTAGCCTTCCTGGACATGAAGTTAGTGTGGGTGCCTTTTACGGTGATTTCTCTTGGCCTGTGCCTGTTTTTGGTGCTTCGAATGAAGGAACACTACAGGCCGGAGAAGGCAAACAGAAGCACAGCCTCCGTCAGCATGACGGGAACGATCAAGCAGAGCATACAGGTGCTGAGGTCACAGACGTTGATTTTGGGCCTGCTTCTGCTGGCCCTCTTCTCCGAGTTCTCCTTCGAAACCATCTCCCAGTATTGGCAGGTTCACTTCGACGAAAATCTCCTGATTCCGACGGCTTACTTCGGTTGGATCTTGGCCGGGGCATCCATCGTGACCATTCTCTTTGTGGGCAAGGTGGCAAGGTTATCCGAGCGGCTGAGAAGGGACATCACTTTTCTGGTGGTGCTGGAAGCCGTTTTGTTGGCGAGCCTGCTTTTCATCTCACTGACCGTCTCCCCTGTTTTGGCTGTGTTGTTCTTCGTTCTCCTCCAAGCCTCGGTGAACTTCAAGGAGCCGATTCTTCTGGACGTATTCAACCGGCACATTCCGTCAGAGCAGAGAGCCACCTTGCTATCCTTCAAAAGCCTGGTGGGATCGGGCGGCGAGGTCTTGGCCGGGTTATGCATCGGGGTGGTGGCCCAGAGATTCGGTTTGCGAATTACCTTCGGACTGGGAAGTGCGGTCCTGCTGCTTGGGTTGATCGCATTTCTGTTGATCGTGACTTCCGGATTCCGACGGCCGGGTCGAACCTTGGGCAGTTCGGCTTGAGTGAGGCAGACCAGAGCATGGTGAACGAGAACATGGCAAACCAGAACCTAGCTTAAGCTAGGTTCTGGTCTAATCAAAGCAGACCCGCGGTCCCGCATCCTTCCGAGAACGATCACCACGGTCGGGCCTCTCCGTCTCTTTCAGAAACATGAAGCATTTTGCACACCTAGAGGAACGGTCTTGCGCATTGCGGAAGACAACTCGAGATTTCTTTTTTGCCGCTTGAAATTTCACAACTCTCCCCTGTTCTTGTAACTCACAATAAATCAGCAAGTTAGTCCCATTCCCCCCACGTCGTCCTGGCAGGTTCGCATCGAGGAGCCGGAGAGGATAAACAAGGTTTTCGGCGGCACCGGCTTTGCTTTTAAGTATCTGTGAAACAGTGTTAAGGAGCAAGCCATGCCCCCCAGACTTAGGAAAATAGCCTTCTTCTTCCTCTTGATTTTCTTTTTCTTCAAGAGCTTCGCGGCTTTCGGCGGCGAAATCGCCGATGATCTTAAGTCTCGACTGACGGATTTGCAAGGGGATGAATTCACATCCTGTCTGGTGGTGATGGCAGATCAGGTCAATACTTTCAATCTGAGCGCCAAGCTCAGCCAGGAGAAAGCCAGCAGGCGGATCAGACACCAAAGCGTCTTAAACTCCCTTAAGACTAAAGCACAAAGCTCCCAACCTGACTTGGTGGACTATCTGAGCGCCAAGCAGCTTGAGGGAAGCGTAAAACAATTCAAATCCTTTTGGATAACCAATGCGGTTTTGGTCACCGCCACCAGGAGGGAAATCGAGAGGATTGCCTCCCGTTCAGACGTGGAGGAGGTTTACGAGAATTACCCCATCAGCCTGGTCGATCCCGTGTCCATAGAAAAATCGTCGGGCAACATAGCCGAGAGGGAGCGCTATCTTTCGGCCGTGGGTGCCCGCGAGGCCTGGAACATGGGATACACCGGAGCCGGACGTCTGATCTGCAGCCTGGATACGGGGGTGGACGGATATCATCCCGCGCTTTTCTCGAGCTGGCGGGGCAATAACGGTGGTCAAACTTCTGCTTGCTGGTTAGACCCTTATGGATCGGATTTCCCCAAGGACGACAAAGGTCACGGCACTCACTGCATGGGGATCATGGCCGGGAAGACCGAATCGGATACCTTTGGAGTGGCCTACGACGCCCAGTGGATTTCCGCCGCGGTAATCGACCGGGGCGCGTCCCTATCCCAGACCATTGCCGACATAATTTCCGCATTCCAGTGGGCGGCTGACCCGGACGGCGATCCCGCCACCTTAGACGACGTGCCGGATGTGATCAACAACTCCTGGGGTGTGCCCACCGGATTCAAACCACCCTGCGACCAGACCTTCTGGAGCGCCATAGACAACGTGGAAAACGCAGGCATCGTGGTGATCTTTGCCGCGGGAAACGAGGGCCCAAATGCCGCCACTCTCAGAACTCCCGCCGACCGGATTTCCTCTCCCACCAACTGCTTCTCCGTGGGCGCGGTAGACCCGTATAGCTACGGATTCCCGGTGCCGGCGTTCAGCTCGCGAGGGCCTTCGGGGTGCGATAACCAGACCATAAAGCCGGAGCTTTGCGCTCCGGGAGTGGGAATATACTCCTGTTATAAAAACAACGAATACCGGCTGATGAGCGGCACCTCCATGGCCGCTCCCTTCGTCTCCGCTGCTGTGGCCATCCTGCGCCAGTATAATCCCGAAGCCACCGTGGAGCAGATCAAAAACGCGCTTTTGGAATCCTGCACCGATTTGGGGCCGGCGGGCGAAGACAACAGCTACGGCCACGGTTTGATCAACATCAAAAGGGCATTGGAGATACTACCCCAGCCCGACAGGCCCAATTTATACTTAACCGCCCTGGAGATCGATGGCGGGAATCCTCCCCAGCCGGGCGATCAAATAGACCTGGTGGTGCAGTTGAAAAACAGCGGAGCGAGCATGCAGGGGGTGGCGGTCACTCTGAGCGCTTCCGATTCCCTGATCCACATGGTTTCGAGCGTTTCCTTTTTGGGAACGGTGCCTGCAGGTGAGGAGGTTTCCAACACCAATTCTCCCTTCATGGTCAGCATCGATCCGAACATGCCCTCCGGCAGAGAAATCGAGTTCACGCTTTCGGTTGCCGGACAAGAACCAGTGTACCAGTGTCAGTTGACTATACCTTTGACCGTCGGCTCGCTTCCCCCGCTTTCCATCGGGGACCATGATGCCGGGAACTTTTTGTTCACCTTGTCCAATTTCGGCCAATACGGCTTGG
>CAZWAO010000030.1:0-16546 GCA_964631815.1 uncultured Ignavibacteria bacterium
GAGAAAAACGTACCCAGGTGGACAAAAACCTCGAAGCTTATATCGTCGAATCTGACCTTAAGCAGGAGTTCGCCTAAAACCAGGTGCCCGGAACTGGAGATGGGGAGAAACTCAGTTATGCCCTGGACCGCTCCCAGGACGACTGCTTCAAACAAACTCAAAGCCCCTCTCTTCCGCAAGAGTGAGACCAGACGGATTCACAGCCCATCTTAAATGACGTGCCCTTTTTGGCTTCAAAATATGGAGTAGCTCAACCCCACAATGAATCCCACGTTGTCGTCTATCTGCAATTCCCCCACCAGATTCAAATCGGAGGCCAGCTTCATCTCGGCGCCCATGGTCAGGGCCACGTCCATTTCGTCATCGCTCCACGAGCCTTCTTCGCCGACCACCGGAGAATTGGGAAAATGGTCCCGTTCCCACCGGATGTTCAGACGTCCATAGGGCGTCACGCTCCTGCCTTCGGCATACTCGATCCGATAAGAGGCAATCACGTTTCCGCCCAGAGTGAAGATGCTGAAATCCGAGACGTCCAGATACTCGCTGGCCACGGCCACCGAAACGTCCAGGGGGTCGCCGGCGCCCTGCTCCATGAACCAATACTTGACATCGCCCCCCACGGTCAGGCCGGTCTTGCTTTCGCCGTATCCCGGACTCCATCGAATCATACCCATCTTCAGTCCCAGGTCGAAGTATCTGGCTATCCCGTACCGGAACTGCCCGAAAACCGAGAAGGCGTCCTCATACACGCCCAGGTAAGCACCGGCGGATGCTTGTCCCGGATTCAGTGTGGGCGCCGGACCGAGTTGTCCCAAAAACTGGGCCTGCCCTACGGAAACAAAGCACAGAAATATGGTTGCCGCCAGTATGATGGTTTTCTTCATGGTTATCCTCCTACCACAGGTAATTCAAGTTTGCATTATAACATGGCGGCCATGGTTTGTCAACTCCACTTACACTCAACGCATTCAGAGATCACACGGGCGATCTTCGGCGGGCACGGTGCCTCTTTGCGCCGGGATGCGGTAGGTGTAATTTTGAAAACTCACGGAAGCTTATAGGTAAGCCCCGCCAGAAATGTGGCATAACGGGTGGAGGTTTCCTTGGTCTGAACGGTGGTGTACCTGGCTTCCGCCATCAGTTCCAGCGGAACGGCAGGGACAGACAAAAGCAGCCCGGCCACGGCGTGAAGCCCCAGTTTGTTCTCGTCCTCCGGTATGTACACGGAGAACTCATCATTGGAGATTCCATAAGCCAATTTGTGAATCCCCGCCCCGGCGCCCACATAGGGTTTGATCGCCAAAAGCGAGAACATATATTTGGCCGTGCCGTTCAGCGAGAGGTCGCTAATGGAGAACTTGGCCCTCACCGATCCGGGCAAATCCAGGGTCTGCTCCTTCCAGGCATATTCCAGCGAGGCTTCCAGATGAATCACCCGCAGGGTGCCCACCTTCAGATGCGCTCCTATCATGGGCATATTCTTGAGCCAGTCTTTGTCTCCCGTGGGGAGCAAATTCAGCTTGTCGCACTTGTAGCCCTGAACGACTCCGCCTCGCACCCCGATGCCCAAGCCGGTGATGGCCCAGGTCTGGGAAGCGGTGAGAAGCACGAAAACGACCGGTATCAGTAGAATCTTCTTTACCATATTTCCTCCCCTCTCTATGGGGCTTGGTATCCGGCGCCAATGCCCGCTTATTTCAATCCCATGAATCCGATCATCCTCCCGGCTGCCTCCGGTTCTCTTCTGTGAGAAAAGAACAGGTCGGCGCGGCAGCAGGTGCACTCCTGACCAACGGATATTATGTCCTGTTTTACTCCGCATTCCGTCAATTGTTTCACGTTGGCGCAAATCAAATCGAGTCTGGCCCGTCCCTGTCTTGACCTTGGTATGCAATTCTTGTCGAACAGGATCGCCACTTCATCGGAGACTTCATAGCAGCAGCTTCGGATACATGGGCCTAAAAGCGCGACAAAATCTTCGGACCGACACCCCATTTCCGTTTGGGCTTTCCTCAGCGCTGCCTGCGTGACCCCCATTAAGGTTCCTCTCCAGCCGGCGTGCACCAATCCCACCACTTTGCTGGTGGGGTTTACCAGGAAGATGGGAAGGCAATCGGCCACTTGCACCGAGATGAAGACATCGTCCCGGTCGGTGAAGACCGCATCCGCCTGGTAGCTTTTCTGGAGCGGCTCCTGGCGACTAACCACCACACACCCGTCCTTATGCATCTGCGAGAGCCTGATCAATTTCTTCCGATGGGAGGTTATGCCGGTTAGAATTCCTTCAATGGCTCCCTGTTCTTCTGTCCCAGTAGAGCCTGGATATTTCAACAGAAAGCCGTGAAGCACAAAAGGGTAGGCCAAAAGATGGGGAAAGGAAAGCCACCTTGTGTCTTGGGTCTGGTTGAAGATAGTCTCACTGGGTTTCATTGGGCGGCGATTCCGATATCATGTCCAAGCCCTTGGATCGTTCGACCTGAATGACCCCCTTGACTTTCCTTATCTTCTTTACGGTCTTGTTCAGGTGGGCGATGTTTTTGACCTCCACGATGAAGGTGCCCCAGGCGGTGGTATCGCCTCCCTTGATCTCAGCGCCTCGCACGTTGGTATCCGCATCGGAGATGGCCTGGGTGATGTCCCGAAGCACGTTCTTTCTATCCTCCACCAGCACCTCCAACTTAACCATGAAGGATTGATCCCGGGTCGCATCCCATTGCACGTCGATTTTTCTTCCGTTCTCCGTCATCATTTGAAGCGCATTGGGGCAGTCGGCGCGGTGAATGGAGACTCCCCGTCCCCGGGTTACGAACCCCACGATGTCCTCTCCCGGCACCGGCTGGCAGCACCCGGCATAATGGAACATCATGTTGCCCATCCCTCCGATCCGGATGCCCCTGGAACTTCGTCGGGCCCTATCCACGAACTTGCCGATCAGCGAGGGTTTGGCCTCGACCTCCTTTTCCGGCGGGGCCAGCTTGCCGAAGATCTGACTGACCGAGACGTTTCCGTCTCCCAGCGCCGACAGCATGGCCTCGAAATCATGGAAATTCAGAGCCATGGCCAGATCGGACAATTCCTGCTCGCTGGGCGACTTGGTCTGTCGTTTCTTCAACTCCCTTTCGAAGATGGCTGATCCTAAGCTCACGCTCTCCTCGTATCTTTTCTGTCTCAGCCAGTGTCGGATCTTGCTTCTGGCCCGGGAGCTTTTCACGATTTTGAGCCAGTCCTGGGAGGGGGATTGATGGGAAGAGGTGAGCACTTCCACCTCCTGTCCGCTGGAGAGCACCGCATCCAGCGGCACCATCTTCCCGTCCACCCGGGCTCCGATGCAGTGGTAACCGATGTCGCTGTGAACCGCGTAGGCGAAATCCAAAGGGGTGGATCCTTTGGGCAGCTGTTTTAACTCCCCCTTGGGCGTGAACACGAAGACGTCGTCCCTGAACAAATCTATCTTCAGATATTCCAAAAACTCGGACGGATTGGTCAGGTCTTTCTGCCACTCCAGGACGTCCCGCAGCCAGGTCATGTGTTTGTCCGATTCGTCGGGCTTCAGCTTTCCCTCCTTATACAGCCAGTGGGCAGCGATCCCGTAATCGGCGGTTCGGTGCATCTGGTGGGTTCTGATCTGGATTTCCACCATCTTTCCCCGCGGACCGATCACCGTGGTGTGCAGCGATTGATACATGTTGGACTTGGGAAGTGCGATGTAATCCCGAAAACGGTCGGCCACCGGCATCCATAGGGTATGCACGATGCCCAGGGCGTGATAGCATTCCCCTTCCGTGTCCACGATTATGCGAATGGCGAAAAGGTCGAAGATCTCCTCGAAGGGTTTGTCCCGTTTCTTCATCTTGCGGTAGATAGAGTCGAAATGTTTGGCCCGACCGGCTATCTCGGCTTTAATACCGGCTTTCTTCAACTCCCTCTCCAGCGGTTCGGTGATCTCCCGGATGTAAGCTTCCCGATCCTCCCTCCTGGCGCTGATCTTCCGAACCAGTTCGTCATAGGCTTCCGGGGCAATGTACTTCAACGTCAGATCCTCCAACTCCCACTTGATCCGGGCCATGCCGAAGCGGTGAGCCAGCGGTGCATATACGTCCCGGGTCTCCCGGGCTATGCGCAGCTGTTTGTTCTTGTCGAGGGAGTCCAAGGTCCTCATGTTATGCAGCCGATCCGCCAGCTTGATGATGATCACCCGGATGTCCTTGGCCATGGAAAGCAGCATCTTGCGGAAATACTCCGCCTGTTCCTCCTCCTGGCTTTTGAATTTCAACTCGCCGATCTTGGTGACCCCGTCCACCAAATCGGCGATCTCGTCGCCGAAGACGCTCTTGATTCTGTCGATGGTCACGTCCGTATCCTCGACCACGTCGTGCAACAGGCCGGCGGCGATGGTGGCCGAATCCAGATGCTGCTCGGCCAGGATGAAGGCCACCTCCAGACAATGCTCCAGATAGGGCTTGCGAGACATGCGGTACTGTCCGCTGTGGGCCTCCGCGGAGAATTCGTAAGCCCTTCGGACCAAGGGGATGTCTATGTTGGCGTTGAAGGACTCCACGCCGATGATAAATTCAGCCAGATTCAATTAGCTTACCTCGCAATTGACTACTAAGTTTTGGTCACGCCTAATCTGTTGAGCGCATCTTCTTATCGACCGCTTGGCCGTCTGCTTTCTGCTGGTCGACCTGCCTGCTTCCAAGCACTACACGCACCTTGGAGACTATCTGCTCCACCCCGATCTTCTCCATACAATCATAATGCGGACAGTTTCTGGGTTTACATTTGAAGCACACCGGCACCGGCGGAAGAATCACCTCATGACCGTCTCCGTAGGGTCCCCATCTGATGGGCCCGGCGGAGAATATGGGACAGAAAATCGCCACCGTAGGCGTGCCCACCGCCACCGCCAGATGCATGGGGCCGGTGCTGTTGGAAATCACCACATTCGACCTTTCCAGTATAGCCGCCAGTTGCCTCAAATCGGTTCTTCCGATCAGATCGAGGGCTTCATGTTTCATTCTACTTAGTATCCAGTCGATCAACTCCCTTTCCTTTGCCG
This sequence comes from uncultured Ignavibacteria bacterium, assembly GCA_964631815.1. GTDB lineage: Bacteria > Zixibacteria > MSB-5A5 > MSB-5A5 > SM1-73 > SM23-73-3. The sequence goes on from CAZWAO010000030.1 coordinate 5,060, forward strand.
CGCCGGTGAAGATTATCTTCGCATCCAGCTCTTCTGTTAAACGATCTGCCACCTGGGCGAATTTCCCGGCCGGCAGATTCAGGGAGGAAGCTCCGCTGCCCGGATGTATCAGCACCACAATATCGTCCGGCCTGATTCCCAACTGGCTCAACGTTTGCTCAGCCAGCTGCCTCTCCTGGGCAGTCAGATAGACTCGGGGCACCATCTTCTGAAATTCGATACCCAGTGGGCGCAGAAGATCCAGGTTGTATTCCGCTTCGTGTCGCAGATTCACCTTCCGGTGTTGATATACTTTCCGGTTCAACAGCATCTGATACAAGCGGTAACCGGTTCCGATCCTGTACTTTATGCCGGCCAGATACAAAGCCAAAGCCAGTCGAAAAGTCGGCCGGAGCAGTATGGCCACCTGGAATCTCCCTTTTCTGATTCGCCTCACCAGATCGGCAAAATCCCCCAGGCCTCCTCCTTTTTGCTCATGGTCGTCTATTATCACATCGTCAACCTGGGGATTGTTTTTGAGCACGTCCGCCGCATAAGAGGAAACCACCACGCTCAGATGCGACTCGGGGAACTTGGCTTTGACCGCCTGGAAAACCGGAGTGGACAGAATCAGATCCCCGATGCGATCGGTTCGCACCACCAGGAAATTCTCTTTTCCCGTGACATTGATTCGTCTCATTCTATTGCAGCCAAAAGACTTTCTGCACTCACACTAAGATATACGCCGGCTTGCCGTCCGCCAGATATACTCTTTTGGGAAGCTCAGGTGCCGGTGCGTCTCTTCGGCCCCCCCGACTTGCCCAGGTGCCAGAGTTTAACGTATTTGGAGAAAACGTGAAAAGCCGATGCCAGGGCCAGAATCAAACCATGAATTCCGTCCAGAAAACCAGCCCTCACCAGATACATCTTGAGGAACACAGCCGTGGGTCTTAGAGTTATGTCCCAAAGTGTGGATTTTTTCCCGGCATCGAAAAGCCCGACCGCATCCAGCGAGGTATATCGATTCAGCTTGGCCAGGTAGTGATGGAAATCCGGATCGGTATAGTGAAGAAGATCGCTGTTCAAACGCCCTATCTTTCCGCACACTTGAACTTCCTCGTGAACCCGGCTCAGCGTGAACCGCCCCCTATCCTTCTTGAAAAGCCTGAGCACCGAATCCGGATACCATCCTCCGTGTCCCATCCATCTGCCCAGGAAATTCGACCTGCGGGGGATAAGGTATCCATCTGCGGGGTCCGGCGAATCGACCGTCCGCTTGATCTCCTCCATTAACTCTTCTGAGACCACCTCGTCCGCGTCCACCGAGAGAATCCACTCTTCCCGGGCCTGAGTCCTGGCGAACTCCTTGGTCGGGCCAAAGCCTTCCCACTCGAAATCGAAAATCCGGTCGGTGAACTCGGAGGCAATTTTCTTGGTATCATCGGCACTTCCCGAGTCCACCACCACGATCTCATCCACCCACCGGACGCTTTCTAAGCACCTTCTGATATTCTTCGCTTCGTCGCGAGTGATGATGATGCAGGAGATACGGCTCAAATCTCCTCCTCGGGAGATGTGCGATTCAGGATCATCGTCGATCCCAGTATGAACATGAGCAGCATGTTCACCTCCGCATCGGTATAATAACATTGAAACAGGCCGGCGACAAGGAAGCCCGCAATGGCAGCCACTCCTGCCATCTGCGCCGCTTGCACGAAGGTTCGCCTCTCCCCTCTTCTCACCGACCTGAGGGTGGACCGGAAAAACGCCACCCATATCCAGAGATATGCCAGCAAACCCAGGATGCCGGAGTTAACTGCCACGTTCAGGAAATCGTTATGAGGATGGCAGGTGGTATCATAGAACCCCTCCACTTTGTACCGGTCAAAGAGGCGGTTGAAGTTCCCCAGGCCTACACCCCAGATGGGCTTGTCCTTTATCATGTTGATGGAGGTCAACCATAGTCTAATTCTGGTGGACTCCGGCTTATCTTTGGAGAGGCTTATCTCCTTGATTCTATCCCAACTGGTAGGTTCGATCACATAAACCAGAAGGCAGAGCAGGACCAGCCCCACCAGTAAGAGTATGGCGAATTTCCGGCCTCTAAGCAAACCCAAGGTGAAGATACCGGATACCGCTCCCAGCCAAGCACTGCGTGCATAGCTGAAAACCAGTGCCAAGCCTATTACAATCGGGGACACCAAGTCCATCACCTTAGCCCAACCTGATCGTCGGACGCCCAGAAGAAAAGCCGAGGACAGCAGGAAGACCAGCATGTAGTATCCCCCGAAGGTAAGATGATGATCGAAAAGCCCCAGGCTCAAAAACACGCCGCCTCTCGGCTCTAAGGTTCTGCCTCTGTATAGGTCCAGCCCTGTGTAATGCTGCCATATCGCATAGAGCGCCACCAGCGTGGATACCGAGATGAGGATGCGAAACAGCTTCCTGATCTTCTCTTCTCCCTCCAGGTTATTGACCATCAAGAAGAAGATCAGAAGAAGCCATTCCTCCCCCAATGCCCTGAAGCTCTGAGCACGGTAGGGAGACAGAACCACGGAGATGGCCTGAGTCAACACATAAGCCAGGATGGGCAGGTTAAGCGGCGTGTAAACCAGCTTCACCCTGCCCGAAAGGATGATTTTAGCCAGCCAGGCCAAAAGCCCCACCCCCACCGCAGTCTGGGCACCGGCTATGGACCAGGGTGAGAAGAAGGCGAACCCGCAGATCGCTATCCAGACGATCTTCTCGGCTATCTTGCGAGCGTTATCTTTTGACATACCGATATCTGCTCGGACTGAAGTTAATTAAACAGACTAAGGTAGACCTCTTCCGTTTTCCGTGCAAAGTGATCCAGGGTAAACTTCTCCAACACCAGATCGCGACTCTTCTGACCGAACCGCAGCCTCTTCGGCTCATCCTGTAATAGATCCATCAGAAATGCGGCCATTTGTTCCGGGTCTTTCGGTTCCACCACCAGTCCATTGACGCCGTGGTGCACGACTTCAGGTATGGCGTTGACCTTGGTTCCCACCACCGGTTTTCCCATAGACATATACTCCAACGCTACACGGCAGATGGTCTCGGAGCCTATGGACGAGACTACTCCCACATCAAAAAGTGCGATGATCTCCCTTACGTCCTTGACTCTACCCAAAAAACGAAAATTGTCGTGAATGTCCATATTCCGAGCGCGCTCTTTCAACTGCATTGAGCTTATCTGAGCATCCTCTCCGCATATCAAGAAGACGGTTCGGGGAAATGACTTCAGCACGGTTTGCGCCGCTTGAATCAGATATCTGTGTCCCTTTACCGGCGAGAGTCTTCCTACCATGCCCACCACCGGACTTTCCTGAGGTATCCGCAGTTGTGCCTTCAATGACGGATCGACTTCCCTGGGCGAGAAAAACTGGTGGTCGATACCTACCGGTATGCTGACCACTTTCCCCTGATCCATTTGCAGGTTGTCGATGTAGCTCCCTCTGAGCAAGTCACAGGTGGTGATGACCTTGTCCGTAAGCGCACCGTTCAGCCATCGACTCAGGGCGTTTCGCCTGGGGGACCTAGTGTCTCCTCTGGTACGCACCATACCAATTCCATCTTTCAGAAGACGCGCGGCCAAAGCCGCGGCCACATGACTTTCGCCCCGATGGGCGTTGATGATGTCGATTTTCTCGGCCCGCACCAGGTCCATGATCCGCTTCACGTTATAGGCCATCATCCAGGGACTGGTGCGGCTCAAATAGAGGTCCCGGTAGGTGGTCAGACCCAATTCTTCTGCCCTGACTAACGGCGGACTATGGGGGTCGCCGGCCACGATCACTTTGTGGCCCCTTCTGGTTAGGGCGCACGACAAGGTGACCGCATAGTAGGCACAGGCGTTGTACCACCTAACGTTAATCAACTGCAAGACGTTCAATCTTTCGGACTAGTCCTTTCTCTCCGCTTTCCTTGAGTTCGGACAAAAGGTCGCGGAAGACCTTCTGCACGTCTTTCACCCGTATCCGGTTAAGACAATCCAACTGGGAGCATTTATATCTGTCCTTATGGCAGTTGGGACAATCCACCTGAGCCTTGAGGAATTTGTGTCGGGAGGGTTCCGGGTAGGTCCAGCTTCGGGGGTCTTCCACGCTGTAGATGGTTATGGTGGGCCTTCCCACCGCCACGGCAATGTGTTTGGTGCCATTATCGTTGCCGATGTGAAGATCACAGCGCTCCAGAACGGCGCCCAACCGGAGCAGATCAGTGGTCTCCCGACAGATCAGCGGAGTCCGGCTCATCAGAGTTTTCACTCTCTCTGCGGTTTCTCTCTCTCCCGGTCCCCAGACCAAAATCACTTTTGCGTTGAATTCGGACATCAGCCAATCCGCCAACTGGGCGTATCTCTCTAAGGGCCAGAGCCGAAAGTGCCGCCGACTGGTGGGCGAAACGGAGACGATCAGGTCCTCCTGATCCAATTGATTCTCTTCGAAGAACTCCTGGGCGAACGATCTGGCTTGACTGGAAAGAAAGAAATCCAAATGCACATCCTGGCTGCGGATGCCCAGGCATTCGAGCATCTCCAGCTTGTAGGCAGCCGAGTATTTCCCGGTGGCGCTGGTCTTGACGGCCAGGTTATAGAACAGTCTCCGTCGGGCAGTGTCGTAGCCCAGCCTCCTTCCGGCTCCGGAGAAAAAAGAGAGATAGGCGGTTCGCGGATTCCCCAGAAAGTCTACGCTCAGGTCGAAGTCCATTTTCCTGAGACTGCGGACGATCTTGATCCAGTAAACCGGATCCCGATATCTGCTTCTGTCCAGAACCAGAAGCTCGTTGAGACGTGGATTCAGTTTCAGAATGTCGGAACTCTCCTTCTCCACCAGGAATGCCATGAAACTCCGAGGGAATTTCTCCCGCAAAGCTCTCACCGCAGGCGTGCACATGAGCACGTCTCCGATCCTTCGAAGCTGTATCGCCAGTATTCTATTGGGAATGGTCATGGCTTTCCAAGATTCGAACCTTCGAAAGGAAGCCGCTCATTGCTGATGGGGAGACCGGAGGTTATGCGGGTGCCGATTTCAACGGTAGCACTTGGTTGCGCTCAAAACCCGATCCGCGCCGCTTCGGCAGCTATCGGGGGAATCGGCTCAGAGGCATCCGGTGTATCCTTCTCATTTACGCCTGCCTCCCTAAATCAATACACAGGGGTGGGAACCTTCCCACCCCGATTGGCCCGACGCTTATCTGCTGAGTGAACCGGTTGAGCTGTCTGCTATTTCAGCTTGCCCTCCACCCTCTGGAGACTCTGGGCGACGAAGTCAGCCTCCTTCTTCGCTCCTGCTTGCTGGAAAAGTGAAAGGGCCTGCTGATAATACTGTTTGGCTTTCGTCAGATCCCCGCCCTGCTCCCAGGCCGACCCCAGATTGGTAAAATCGCCGGCCTGGCCCATAACGTTCCCAGTGGTGCTGTCGATGCCCAAAGCGCTCTGGTAGTATTCGACCGCCTTGGGCACGTCCTTCTTCTCCTGGTAGATCAAACCCAGGTTCACCAGCACGCTGGCCTCTTCGTTTTTGTCCCCCGCTTCACGGAACAGCGACAGGGCTTCATCGAACAAAGCCAGGGCGCTGTCCGGCATGCCCCGGGCATGGTATGTCAAAGCCAGATTGTTCAGCTGCGCCGCCTCGGCCACCGATGATGTCCCCTCGGAGGACATCTCCAGAGATTTGCGATGGTAATAAGACGCGCTATCTACCTCACCCAGAGTTTGGTATATGAATCCTATATTGGCCAGAGTGCTTTTCTCCCCGGGGATTTCTTTTAGCTTTTTGAACGCTCCCAGCAGGTCGAAATAGGCCCCCAGCGCTCCCTTGGGCTCGTCCGCCAGCTGGTAAGCCAAGGCCAGGTTCGAGTAGACCAGCACCAGCGTGCTGTCGTCCTGGATGTTCTTGCACACCCTCTCCGCCTGGTAATAGTAATTGATGGCTGCGGTATACTCCTTTAGATAAGCCTCGCAATTGCCCATGAGCACGAAAAACGGAAGCCTTTCCTGATCCGACAGATTGAGGTCCAGGGCCTGCTGAAAAAAGTCCACGGCGTCGGCATATTCTCTCTTTTTCCTGGATTCCTGCCCCTGATCCAGGTAATACCGAAGTTGAGGTTTGTCCGTATCGACCAGCACTCCCAGGTAATCCTGCAGTTGGGCCAAAAGTCTGGTTTCTCTGGTCTCCGGCGGCGCCTGAACCTGGCCGGCCTCCTGCCCCTGGCCTTGATTCTCGGTTTCTTTCTCCTTGTTACATCCCAAATTGGCGACCAGCAGAATCACGGCCACCAGCACCAGGAGCAAACCTCTTTTGACTGCCGGGCGACCGGATTTAAGTCTCGTCGCATCCATAGACACGCCGGTTGTGCTGACCAGCAGAATCAGCGAAAGCGAGCTCAAAGCAAAAAAAGACCACATACTCGTCTCCTTGTGAACGCATGTCCTCCTGCCCCTACAATCTCCGGTGTGCGCCGGAACAAGGCCGAAATTCAAGCCTCGGCCTCCGACACACCTTGCTTGCTTCCAATGAAGATAAATCGTGCCCCCCTTTTGTCAAGGAAAAACTAAATCCTCTCAGGGCGCCGTCCGGCAGCCCGCAACCGGCAGAAGTTCAAAACAACTTCTCCCGCTCTCCGTATACACAAGTAGACTGATTCTGAGCATAAGCAAAGGAGAAACCATGCTGGCGGTTTTGACCAAAAGCAAGCAACAAGACAAGAAACCAGAGAAAAAAAAGGCTGTCTCGATAGCCAGAGAGTATCTCGAATCATTGGTAATCGCCCTGATTTTCGCCCTGGTGGTGAAATGTTCAGTGGTGGAGGCCTATAAGATTCCTTCCGGTTCGATGGAGGATACCCTCTTGGTGGGAGATTTCCTTCTGGCCAACAAGTTCATCTACGGGTCCAAGATTCCTCTTCTGCCGGTGCATCTGCCGGCCATCAGAGAACCCAAGCCGGGAGATATCGTCATCTTCAAGTACCCCCGCGATCCCAGTGTGAATTATATAAAGAGGTGCGTGGCCACCGCGGGCCAGACCGTGGAAATACGAGACAAGGTGCTGTATGTGGACGGAAAGAGGTTCCCCGATCCGGCTCTGGTGAAGTATACCGACAACAATCCCAATTCCCCTCCCCGGGATGTGCGGGATAATTTCGGGCCTTACAAGGTTCCGGCAGGGCACCTCTTCATGATGGGCGACAACCGCGATAACAGCGCGGATTCGCGTTACTGGGGCCCTCTACCCCGGGAGCTGGTATTGGGCAAGGCCATGATCATCCATTGGTCCTGGGCCGACGACCCCAAGGCGCCCATGGTCAGCACACGACACCCCCTGTCTATTTTTGAGAACGTGGGATACAACATCATACACTTCCCCAGCCGGGTGAGATGGAATCGTCTTTTCACCGTGTTGAAATAATCACCAGGACAACGACAGAGCAAAGAACCAGGGATTCCGGAGCTTTCCTTAAGCTCCGGAATCTCTTTTTGTATCGGGTGATCAGTCCAATTCAGGCCGACAGCCGGAAGGCCCCAATCTCATTTTGCTTGACTCTTAATCTGCCGGTTGGTATTTTCACATGAAACGTTCCGCTGCCCAGAATCGATCAACCGATGGGACCGATGATCTCACTGGAAGCCAAAAACCTGGGGAAATGGTTCGGCCACAGAAAGGTGTTTGAGGGAATCCGATTCCGTTTGGAGGGCAGGGAATCGCTGGTGATAAGGGGCAGAAACGGCTCTGGAAAAACGACTCTGCTCAAGGTTCTTTCCGGACTTCTCCGGCCCACCACGGGTCAAACCGTGATAAGCCATGATGGAAAGGAATTGTCGCCCGATCAACGTCGAAATCTGCTGGGGATGGTGATGCCCGACTTGGAGCTGTATGGCGAGTTGACCGCTTTCGAGAATTTGCTTTACCTCTCCCGCATACGAGGCACCCGTCCGGAGAAAGAGACCATCCGGGACAAGATTAAGCGGGTGGGGCTGGAAGGCAGGGGCGATGATCCGGTATCCTCTTTCTCCTCAGGCATGAAGCAAAGGTTGAAATATGCATTCGCCCTTTTGAACGATCCCCGGATTTTGTTTCTGGATGAGCCTACTGCCTATTTGGACGAAGAGGGGGCATCATTAGTGCATCAGATCATCGGTTTTCACAGAGAAAAGAACTTGGTGATAATAGCTACCAACGAGCAGTCGGATTTGAGATATGCAGATCAGGAAATTCACTTGGGCGACTAAATCGGCCTGGCTGTTGGCCAAGGAGTTGAAGTCGGAGTTTCGCACCCGCTACGCGCTGAACGCCGTATTCATGTTCGCCCTCACCACCCTCGCGGTGACCAGCTTTTCCATTGGGGCTTTCGCCCTGACCCCTCGCATCGTCTCCTCGCTTCTCTGGCTGGTGATATTCTTCTCTTCTTTGTCGGGTCTGGCTCAGGTCTTCGTCAAAGAAGAAGAAGCCAAAACCGCCAGTCTGCTCAGGCTGGTGGCCGCGCCCGACACGGTTTTTTTGGGAAAGCTCCTGTTCAATCTGGCTCTCCTTCTCATGTTGGAGTTGATTGTGGTACCTCTATTCATGGTGTGGATGAACGTCTCCATTCTCAATCTGGGGCTTTTTCTCTCCGTATTGCTGCTGGGAACCCTGGGACTGGTTTGCGCCACCACCATCCTGGCCGTTATAGTATCCAAGGCGCGCGCCAAGGGATCGCTGTTTGCCGTATTGTCTTTTCCCGTCCTGCTTCCGCTGTTGATCGCCTCCATCGACGGCACCAGGCTGTCCCTGGAGGGACAGGAGTTTGCTGCTGGCTGGGGAGACATCAGGCTGCTGGTTTCATACTTAGTGGTGATGTTCGTCGCGTCATTTCTGCTTTTCGATTCGGTCTGGAGCGAATGAGCAAAGCCGAAAGGTGCACCCACTTATGTTCTGGAAAGTGGTCCTGTTGATCTGGATGAGCGCGGTGATCGCCGCTGCCTTTCTTTTGCCTGCACCGCAGTCTCAGTTGGGGCCGGCATCCCGCATCTTCTTTTTTCACGTGCCCGTGGCTTGGGTGGCGGTGTTGGCTTTCCTTCTGTCTTTCGTGTTCAGTATCATGTATCTGAAGACCCGGAAATTAGATTACGATGCCAAAGCCTCGACCTCCTCTCGCTTGGGGCTTTTGTTTGTGATCTTGGCTACCATCTCCGGATCGATATTCGCCAAGTCAACCTGGGGATCGTTCTGGAATTGGGATCCCCGGGAGACTTCCATATTCATTCTGCTTTTAATTTACGGCGCCTATTTCGCCCTAAGGTCGGCCGTGGAGTCCCGGGAGAGAAGAGCGGCCCTCTCCAGCGCTTATGCCATCATGGCCTTTGTGGCCGTTCCTTTTTTGGTTTTCGTGGTGCCCAGGGTTTACCTGTCGCTGCACCCCACCACTTCTGTAATTGACGTTAGGCTTCAGATGCAGATGCCCCCGGCCATCCTGATCACCTTTCTGGCCTCGCTTCTGGGATTCACCTTTCTTTTCATTTGGATGTTCAACTTGGAGCGGAGGATAAATATCCTTGCTGCCCGACAAAAGGAGGTTTGAATTTGTCTTCCAACCTGACAGCCATGATCGTCACGCTGATCATTTGGATCGGCGTCTTCCTGTACCTTCTCCGGCTGGATCGGAAAGTCAGTCGACTCGAGAAGAACTCGAAGCACGCCTGAGGCAATGCCCTCTACGTGTTAACTTGCTTTGACCAACCCTATCTTATTCCCTTCTGAGCAGGACTTAGAACATGAGTGAAGCTCCGCGCAAATTCCTCCGTTATCTTTCCCCTCCTCGGATTGTTCTTTTCTTTGCGGTGGTATTTTTCGTCTCCATGATTTTTCTGGCCCTTTTTCGCGTGGCATTTTTAGCAAAGCACGTTGCGCTATCGACGAACATTCCAACCTCCACCCTGCTCACCTCGTTCGTGATCGGTGCACGCTTCGATGCCGTGGTTTTAAGCTACATCCTGATTCCGCTTTTCATCCTGAGCTTCCTGCCTTACCTCAGCATTGATCGCCTCCGGGCCAGTCGGGCCGTAATCACCGGCATCTTCGTGACCTGCATGGGCATCGTCTTTTTCCTCAGTTTGGTGGATATCGAGTATTTCGGGGAAATGGGGACGCGGCTGAGCCATTGGGCTTTGGCGTATCTGGACCAGCCGGGAATGGTCTGGTACACCATGAAATCGGGCTACCCTCTCACCTACTATCTGTTGCTCTGGGGAGCCGTCACTGCCGTGTTCGCTCTTCTGGTGGTGATAACCGGGAGAAGACTGCTCGGCATAAGACAAAAGGGGAATCTGGGGTCTCGCATCGGATACTTCATATTGTGTCTGGGCCTTCTGTTTCTAGGGGCGCGGGGCCGATGGGAGCTGGCGCCCATCGACTGGGGTTTGGCGTATTTCAGTCCATACGGCTTTGCCAATCAACTGGCATTAAACGGGGTTTATACTCTGGGCAAATCCTATTGGGACGACCACCTCGAGACGCGGAAACAGGCTGCCCAGCGCTTTCACTTCTACCCCTTTTCAGAAGCTCTGTCCACTGTTCAAAGTCAGTTGGTGACACCGGAAGAGAAGCTTACCGATTCCCTCAGCTCATTGACCCGTTGGTATTATCCGGAGTCTTCAGACCAGGAGAAGCCCGCCTACAACGTGGTAATCATTCTGCTGGAAAGCTGGCTGGCGAGGTATGTTGGTGTCTTAGGCGGGCCGGCCGGCGTGACGCCCAGCTTCGACAGCCTGGCTCAGAACGGGATTCTGTTCGAGAGATTTTACGCCACGGGCACCCGCACCAACCGGGGATTAGTCTCCAATTTCTGTTCTTTCCCTTCGCCGCCCGGGCGTACGGTCATGAAGCAATTCTCCGCTGCAAGTCCTTTCCGGTCGATTTCCAACATCTTGAGAGAAAGGGGCTACCGTTCTGTTTTGATCTATGGCGGCGATCTCCAGTTCGACAATATGGAAGGGTTTTTCAGAAACCAGGGCGTGGAGAAATTCATCGGGGAATCCGACTTTCCGGTCGAGGCCAGGCTGGGCAAATGGGGCGTACCCGATCATACGGTTTTGGAGAGAGCCGATCAGGAATTCCGTCAATTCGGGAGTCAACCTTTCCTGGGCATTGTCGTCACCTTGAGCAATCATGAACCGTTCCTTCTCCCGTCACCGGATTTCGAGATTTTCTCTCAGGATGTGCCCCACTACGATTACCTGAACGCTTTCCACTATTCCGATTGGTCCTTGGGCCGTTTTTTCGAGCAGGCAGAAAAGGAGCCCTATTTCGACAATACCTTGTTCGTGCTGGTAGCAGACCATGGAAAGTTCATGGAAAGCCAGAGTGATTTTCCCCTAGACAGGTTCCACATCGCTTGTTTAATCTACGGCCCGAAGGTCATCGGTTCGGAATCCAGACGAATTTCCACGGTGGCCGGCCAAACCGACCTGGTGCCGACTATCCTGGGAATTCTGGGAAAACCGACTTTGCA
>CAZWAO010000031.1:0-16500 GCA_964631815.1 uncultured Ignavibacteria bacterium
TTTCTCATGGCCGATGCCATGTGAACCGGAGCGCTGTCTCCTGAAACCACGACCCTGCAAAGCGAGATAGCAGCTGCCGACTGCAACACGTCAGCCCTTCCTGCCAGGATCACCGGCTTCTCCTTCATAAGGCCAGCTATCTGTCGACAAAGCTCAAGATCGTCCTCCGATCCCAGAAGCATGATCTTCACTTCGGCTTGTCTAATCAGAAGATCGCACACCTGGGCAAATCGCTCGGGCAGCCACCGTTTGGTCGCCCAGACCGAGCCTGGAGCGACTGCCACGATTTTGTCTTGCTCCCATACACCTGACTCCGCGAGCGTCTCACGAACCCTGGCGAGATCGTCCGGTGAGGGAAACATCTCAGGGGCGAAGTCTCGATTCGTCGGGTTGAATTCGGAGATCAGGGAAAGGTTCCTTTCCACTTCGTGAACATCTGAACGATAGTGGACTTTTCGGTTAAGCAAGAAAGCCCCGGCGCTTGTGTCAAAACCGGTCCTGATAGGTATGCCCGCCAGGTTGGTCAAGAGCGCACTCCGAAACGATCTGTGCGGAATTAGCGCCAGATCGAACTGGCGCTTTTTCACCTCACTTAGAATCCCCAAGAAAGCCCCAGCGCCTCGTTTAGCTCTCTTGTCGTAGATTAAGACCTCATTTACATGGGGATTGTTGTCCAGGACTCGCTTCGTCTCCGGAATCAAGAGAAAGGAGATGAATGAATCGGGAAAGAGTTCTCTTACTGCTCGGATAAGGGGCGTGGTCAGTATCACGTCCCCCAGGAAAGCAGTCTGAACTATTAGAATTCGCTTCGGTTTCATGCACTTTGGCCGGCACTCACAGCAAGCCAGCCCGCTCTCCCAACTATTTGCATCTCTGAATCAGCGACTGCATTATCCGTTTAATCCGTCCATACGGACGCCCCCACCCGGACGGGTGCCCGTCTGGGCAGACGGGCCCGTATGGGCGTCCGGGCGTTCCATCCGTTGACCACTCTAATAATCTTTTGTGGTGCTCTTCCATCGCCTGTGCGGCCAGAACCAATGATCCGGATACCTGCGAATGTAATCTTCCAGTAAACTGGTGTAAGCCTGGGTTAAGTTTCTTACGTCCTCTTCCTTGTCCCCGGTTCTCTTGCCGAAAATCGGTTTCTCCAGCACGATTCTCTGTTTTCCCCTGTTCTCCCGGATAATGAAGGCCATGATGATCGGACAGTTCATCTTCAGGGCAAAAGCCGCAGGTCCTTTGGGAGTCGAAGCCGGACGACCGAAAAACCGCACTATTGTCCCGTCCGAGCCGGCATCCTGATCCGAGAGCATAGCCACCAGGCGATTAGCGTTCAGTGCTTTGATAATTCCCTTGGCGGCTGCTCCCATCTTGATGATTCCGATCCCCATGCGCGTTCGGTAGTCGTTCATCATCCCGTCCACCAACAGATTGTGCTGTTCTCCCACCAAGAAGTCCACCGGGTAGCCCATCTGAGAGACAGCCGCACCCATTAGCTCCCAACTGCCGAAATGCCCGGCCACCACGATCGCTCCCCGGCCTGTAGCCAAAGTGCTTTCGAAGTTCTCCGCCCCCTGTAGCTCGACCATGTTGAGAATTTCGGCCTTGGAAAGAGAGGGAAACAGAGAGTATTCCGCCATCGACTTGGCGAAATTCCGATAGGCCCGGCGACCGATCTTGACCAGATCATCTCTTTGACCGCCCAGGGAATTCTGCAGATTGATCATGGTCACCTTGCGCCTGATTCGCAAGACGTCGAAAGCCAGCCAGCCCAGGAAGGAACCGATCCCCAGGGCCAGAGCGCGTGGGATCGCCCGGATTAATATCCCGAGTAAAAGCGTCGCCCTGTACTCAAGTCTGTGTCTGATCTTGCGGAAACTCATGATCTCCTTGCTGCCTTTCTTCTTCCCTTTCCCACTCCTCCAGGATTCTGTGGGACCGCCGCATTTTCAAAAAATAGAGCAACACGAACAGAAAAGCAAGCCCGATCCAGATGACCAAGGTGTCGGCCAGCAGGCTGGTCCAGTTGTATTTACTCTGCACGTACTTCTCGAACTCCAGTTGAAAGGCCAGATAGTTGGAACCGATGGTTTTCATAAAAGCCGCATCCAGGCTGATGCCGGTTGCCAGATGGCCGGTCAGCTCCTCCACGGTTCCCTGACCGAACTCGTGGTAAAGATAGGACACCGCCAAAAAGCTCTCGGTATATGCCAGTTGGGCTTTGCTTTCCTTGAAGGCGTTCACCGACTCGATTTGCGACAAAGGCAGAATCGAGCCGGTAAGCACCGCCCGGGCCACGGCCACGTCGTCTCCTATCCTCCACTCGTGCGACTGGTACATGGCGAACCCCTCATCCAGCCAGCGGGGAATCCGTTCACCTCGTGCCAGCCGCGCCAGCACTACGTGGGCCAACTCGTGGGTTACCACTTGCGAAAAACCACGGCTATATTCGAACTTAAGCGGAGATTTCAACACTATCAGGTCGCGTGAGGGGATGGCACAGGCTATGCCCCAATCCGGAAAGCCGCCTCCCACCAGGGAGACGAATTCTGCCTCGCTGTCCGCCACCCGCACCGTGATCAAAGCTGAGCTGGTATCTGGTAAGGCCTCCGACATCTTGGCATAGGAGGATTCGAGTATGCTTCTGATTTCCTGCGTCAAGCTGGGGCTGCTGGACTGGACATCCAACTGAAGAGCCTGAGGGTTAGCCTGGATACTGGATGGCGGACCGAGGAGAAAGCTCAAGAAAAGCAGGACAACGATTATGCGATCCGAATACCTCATTCCATGTTTGGACAGAAATTTTCGCGCACGCGTTTGACGAGGATACAAGAAAGGTTTTTCGACTCGACCACAAATGGAAGGAATTCTCCACCGTCACTTTTTTTTCTTCTTCAAAAGCTGTTGAAGCAGGTCTTGCGCCGTTTCCTTGGCTTGGTCTTTCAACTCTTCCTTCTTCTCATTCACTTTGGCCTTCAACTGATCCTGGATCTTTTTCTCCGCCCTGGAGGTATCGAAGCTGAAGTTGGGACGTGTAGTCCGGCCTCCAACGTTGATATCCAGCACCACCCGGCCCTCATCGTTTTTGAGATAATTGGAGAGATCACCCAGAGCGCTGAATTTGGTCGACAGCTCGGGCGACAGGACCAGCGTCAGCTTATAATCCAGCGATCCGTCCAGTCCCAACCATCCCACCAACTGGATATCGCCGTCTTTGGAGGAGGCGGTAAGATCGTCGAAATAGACGCGGCCGTTCTCGATTCTAAAAGTATTCCACAGGGTCCGGATCTGTTCCTCCTTGGCCATGCGAATCCCCAGAAAGGAGGATAGGCTGTCCAGAAGAGGCAAGTTGACCAATTTCCCGTCGCTGAAACTGGCCGTGCCGTTTGCCAGGAGACTTTTCCGGATATCCTGAATGCTATTCCCCTCGCCTGCGAAAGTGGCGCTTAGATTGAGTTTTCCGAAAAGCCGGTCGTCGACGGCAGTGAATCTGGAAAGAAAGTCATTGGCCTCGATCTGATTGGCGGTTAAGTTCATATCGAACTTGACGTGATCCGGTTGCCTCAAGTCGGTTTCCACCGCCCCTCCTACCGTGCCGGTATAAATGTTGCTAACTATGTTCCCCAGCTTGAGCACACCGTTAGCAACTTCCACTTTCGAGGAGAAATCGGTGAACTCGACCCCCCGGAACTTCCCCCGTTGTATGGATACCTGCCCGCTGGCGTTGATTCCCGGAAGCAGGATGCTGTCCGATGCCGCTGCCCCAGATTTCTGGGCTGGGGCGCCAACCTCGGTTCCCTTGGACTCCGGGAGGATCTCATCGAAATCCATGAAGGGTGAGTTAAAGTTGAAGCTTAGAAGGGGCGGTTCTTTTCGCTGTGACAGAAGATAGGGTACCACCCCATACAGTCTCCCTTGCAGGTTCATGGACGATTTTCCCATGGATAGGCTCATCTTCGAGATTTCGACGTTGCCGTCTTTGAGCACCATGTCGGCGTCTAAGTTCCTGATGGGAACCCCCAGTCCGGGGCTGGCTATCTCGGCCTTTTGCAGCCCCACCCTTCCGGAGAGAATCATTTTGTCCGGCTTTTTGACCTTGCCGTAAGCCTTCACGTTAAAATCCGCCGCTCCCGCCAGACTCATTCCCTCGGGCAAGCTGGCCAACTCTTGCACCATTCCCAGGTTCAGCTTGGCGCTTATCTCGGAGCTGAGGCTTAGGTCGGAGAAATCCTCCAATACCAGCTTAACTTGCATGGGTGTGCCGCCCAGTTGGGCTCCGGAGGAGAAAAAGCTCAAGCTTCGGTTGTTGAAGTTGATTTCGCCGTAGGGCATGACGAAAGGCTGGGGCACCTGGGCAAAGTCGATCCTGGCGTTCTCCAGGGTCACCTTCCCTTCGATCTCGGGAGAAGTGCCTTCTTTCATCTCTCCCTTAACCGAGGCGGCCACCACCATGCTGCCGGACGTAGAAAGCTGGTTCAAGGGTGAGGATTCCTCCTTGGGCACCGAGGCCAATACCTCTTGCAAAGGGATTTTATCGGATTGGACTGTCAAGTTGAGAATCGGCGATTTGTCCAGTCCACTTACTTCACCCTTTACCGCCATTTGAATTTCCGCTATCTTCAGGTTCAGATCCTTTACCTCTAGAACCTGCTTCAGCATATCCAGGTTGACTAAATAATCCAAGGATAGGGTCAAAGGGGGAAGTTCACCTTTATAGTTGGGAAGGCTCAATTCAATTTGGGGAATGGTGATCTCCCCGGAAATCTCCGCATTCTCTCCTTTCTGGTCCAGAGACAGTCTGGCTTTTTGTTCGAACTTGCGGAGGATGACGGTCTTCTGATTCTTGTCATCCAGGTAGGTGATCTGGCCGTTGCTTATCTCCAGTTGATCGAAGCTCACCGGGATAACAATGGCTCCGCCTTCCCCCTGCACTATGTCCTCGAAATTGGAGACCCCTTGTTTGGTGGTTTCTAAGTTTATCTCCGGATTCTCCAGGATCAGTTTGCTGATCTCGATTCTCCTGCGCAGAAGCGGCCAAAACTTAACCCGTATAGAAAGTTCATCGAACTTGAACAGCTCCTGACGTGCAAAGCCCGGCCGGTTGAAAACCGTCATTCCCTTCACGTCCGCACCCAAACCGCCCCAGATGGAAACGCTCACGTCGTCGATTTCCACTTTGCGATCAAGTGCCGCTTCGATCTTGGGAACCATGAGCGACAGGAGCTTCTCTTTGGTGAACACCACCTTCACCACTACCGACGCCAGTATCAGAAGGAGTATGATCCCGCCTACTATCCCCAGGAATATCTTCCATCCTTTTTTGGATTTCATGCTCTCCCCCTCTTGTGAGGCGCGCAATTTCGGGCGCGCTCAAAAGAGATCAAACAAGTTCAACCCTGATAGAAACCTGGCCGAAAATCGGACCCACAGCTTTATACGCTCCGGATCAACTCTGTGTCTCTTCAAATTCGAAAGCAACTACACTGCTGAGACTGTCTTGTGCATTTCGCTTGCTTTATCTGTGACGGTTTTATCCGTTTTGTATGTTTAATCCGTTGACCGTTTTATTCGCTTCATCCGCTCAATCCGTTGACCGTTCTTCAATTGACCAATTCATCAATCACGCCCCCACCCAACACTGACTCACCATCGTAGAAGACCGCCGACTGTCCGGGCGTGATGGCGCGCTCGGGCTTATCGAATTTAACCAAAATCCGGCCGTTCGTCAACCTGCTGATTGTAGCTTTCTTTGGGGTGTGCTGATATCTGATCTTAACGTCGCACCGTATTTCGTTTCCCTCGTTGACTACGGTGACCCAGTTCACATCAGAGACTACAAACGACGAACCGAGAAGTTCCTCGTTTTCTCCCGCATAGATGGCGTTTCCCTCTGCGTCTATACGGATCACATAGAGGGGTCTCTCGGCTGCAATTCCCAAGCCCCTTCTCTGCCCGACGGTGTAAAACGGTATCCCCTGATGCTCACCCAATTTCTCTCCTCGCAGGTTCAGAATGGGACCCGGTTTGATCTTGTATTGAATCCTTGATTTACCCCTTCCAACCCACTCCCTGATGAACCTGCCGTAATCGTCATCCGCCACAAAACAAATCTCCTGGCTCTCTTCTCTCTCGGCCACTTTCAACCCGTGCTCTCGAGCCATAGCCCTGACCTGTTTTTTGGTAAGTTCACCGAGCGGAAATATGGTGCGACTCAAATCGGTCTGGGACAGGCCCCAAAGCGCATAGGACTGATCCCGGGTTGAATCGACACCTTTGAGCAACGAATATCGTTGTGTATTCTGATCGAATCTCACTCTGGCATAGTGACCGGTGGCCATGTAACCGGCACCCAAAGACTCGGCTTTTATCCACAAACTCCTCCATTTGATCTGGGTGTTACAGATAATGCAGGGATTAGGCGTTCGCCCTTGTAAATATTCTTCGATGAAATTTGAAATCACCTGTTTCCTGAAATCCTCCCGCATGTCCAAAACATAGTGGGGGATTCCGATCTGCTGGCACACGGCCCGGGCGTCGTTGAGCGATTCCAGAGAGCAGCAACGCCCGTCCGGATGGTTGTCGCCTCCCACCTCGCGGAAGTCCCACAACTTCATGGACATTCCCACCACCGGGTAGCCCTGCTGGCGGAGCAAAAAAGCCGCCAGCGAGCTGTCCACCCCACCGCTCATTGCCACCGCCACCAGCGGTTTTTTGGATTCGGAACCAGTCATAATAGCCGGAATGCCGGATGAAAGTCGTCCGGCAGATCATCTTTCAATAACGCCCTCTTGCCAGTGAAATGGAGCCCGGAGGTCTTCTGGCACTCGCGGGACATCCGGGTTATTGACTTTTGCTATTTGGTTTTTCCCCTGCTTCTGTAATCCTCAATGGCTTTGTGCAGGGCATCTGCCGCCAAATTGGAGCAATGCATCTTGACCGGCGGCAATCCGTCCAGGGCTTCCGCCACCGTGTCCCTGGATATCTTCTCGGCCTCTTCAAGTGTTTTGCCTCTCACCAGTTCGGTGAGCATGCTGGAGGTGGCGATGGCCGCGCCGCATCCGAAGGTTTTGAACTTGGCGTCGGCTATTCGATTGTCCTTGACTTTGATATAGAGCTTCATGATGTCCCCGCACACCGGGTTGCCGATCTCGCCCACACCGTCGGCATCCGCGATTTCGCCCACGTTGCGCGGGTTCTGGAAGTGATCCATCACTTTCTCACTGTATAGTCCTTTGGTCATATCCTGTCCTTACGATTGGCTTTTCTATTCCTTGACGTAGAGCGGCGAAATGGATCTTAGTCTCTGTATGATCTCCGGAAGCAAACCCGCCACGTAATCAACGTCGTCCATAGTATTGTCCCGTCCGAAGCTGAATCTAAGCGCCCCCTGGGCAATGTCCGGGGCGACCTTCATGGCAGAGAGTACGTGTGAAGGCTCCAGCGTTCCGGAGGTGCAGGCCGATCCCGATGCCACCGCCACTCCCTTTAGGTCCAAACTCAGAATCACCGATTCACCTTCCACCCCCTTGAACGAAAGGCTCAAGATATTGGGAATCCTTTTTTGGGGATGGCCGTGCATAACCACATCTGGAATGGTATCCACCAGTTTTCGATAAAGCGTCTGCGCCAGATTTCCGGTGTGTCTTTTGTGATCCTCCATCTCCGCGTTCAAAAGCTCCAGTGCTCTGGTAAAGCCTACGATGCCCGGTACGTTCTCCGTTCCCGCCCTTCGGGATCGCTCGTGGTGGCCGCCATGTGCCCAGGGGGTGATTCTGGTCCCCTTCCTTATATAGATGGCGCCCACTCCCTTGGGACCGTATATCTTGTGGCCGGACATGGAAATCAAGTCCACTGCGAGCTTACTCACGTCGATAGGCAGCTTCCCTAAACTCTGAACCGCATCCGTGTGGAAATATATCCCTTTCTCCTTGGCCGCCTGTGACAGCTCCTCGATGGGCTGGATCGTGCCCACCTCGTTGTTGGCGTGCATGATCGACACCAGCACGGTATCGTCGCGTAAGGCTTTGCGCAAATCCTCCGGGTCGATCAGACCGAACGAATCCACCGGGAGATAGGTGATCTCGAACCCCTCCTTTGCCAAAAACCCACAGCTCTCCAGCACGGCATGATGTTCAATCTGCGAGGTTATCACATGCCTGCCCTTATTGCGGCTGGCAAAAGCCACTCCCTTGATGGCCAAATTGTCGGATTCGGTTCCTCCGCTGGTAAAGTATACCTCGCTGGGGGTGGCCCCCAAAATCTCCGCCACCTTCTCCCGCGATTCTTCCAACGCCACCTTGGCTTCCCTCCCGAAGCTGTGGATACTGGAAGCATTGCCGAATCTATCCTTCAGATAAGGCAGCATGGCCTCCAGAACCTCCGGGCGCACCGGAGTGGTGGCGCTGTGATCCAAGTAGACTTTTCTCATTTTCTCCTCCGGTTATGAAAAACCGCTTGCTCCTGCCGGTCCAACACACCTTCTCTGAGATCTGCCAGGGTCACGTTCGAAAGCACTCCTTCGATGAGCTGCTCCAGTTTCTTCCACAGAGCGCGCGATACGCACGCCGACGGCCCGATGCAGCTTTTCTCCCTCAGTTGCGGAGAATCGCAATAGGAGAAGGAGATCGGTCCATCCAGGGCTTGAATCACCTGGTTCACGGTGATCTCTTCCCCCTTTCTGGCCAGTACGTACCCGCCCCTGGCGCCGCGGATGCTCTTGACGATTCCGGCCTTCTTCAGGCGATGAAGTATCTGCTCTAAATAGCTGACCGACATCTGCTGTCTTTCTGAGATGTCCCGGATGGTAATCGGTCCCTGATCCGACTGCACCGCAATCTCCAAAAGTGCTCTCAGACCGTATCTTCCTCGCGTCGATATATTCATAGCCATGCCTCTTTATACTAACTACGATTGCGAATCTAACAATCTTTACTGAACTTGTCAAGATTATTTTCAAAAAAACGGGCGGTGCTCCAGCCCGTCCAAAGACCAGAACCCGGCTTAAGCCGGGTTCTGGTCCTCCAATTTCTCCCTCAGCCTTCTCGCAGACGATATCACGTCTCCCGACGAGACCACGGCCGAGATTACAGCGATTCTTCTGCCACCGGCTTCCAGCAATTGATCCAGGTTGCTCAGGTTGATTCCGCCGATGGCGAAAATTGGAATCTTTAGGATTTCAGAAGCAGCACGAACAATGTCCAAACCAATCGGGCCGTCAATCTGCTTGGAATCAGTGGGAAAAACCGGACCCAACCCCACGTAATCCGCCCCTTCTCTTTCGGCATCAATGGCATCCTGGACGGTCCTCGCGGTCTTTCCTATTATCTTATCCGGGCTTAAGACATTCCTGGCTTCCCTCACTGACAAATCCTCATCCCCCACATGAACCCCGTCCGCATTTATCTGGCGAGCAACGTCCACTCTGTCATTCACGATGAAGGGCACATTTTCGTTTCTGCATACGTCTCGGAGTTGCGAGGCAAGTCCAAGGAAATCACTATCGTCTGATTCTTTGTCCCGATATTGAATCATCTGCGCCCCACCCTGGATGGCTTGGCTGACTATTTCGACAAGATTCTTCCCCCTACACATCTTCCTGTCCGCTATCACATACAATTGTATTCCAGAAAGCAGCTCCACCTTGTTCACCTTCAATCACCTCAACTATTCATAGAGGCGGGAATTTATCCCGCCTCTGAGATCGAAAACAGCAGGTAATCATCCATTTTGTTCTGCCACAACTAACTGCCGGTTCTGGCGCGTCTGTATTTCCCTGCACTTTTCAACAGCCAGTCGAACAGGGATCTCGATCCCTTGTCCTTCATAAGCTCCGGATGCCACTGCACGCAAAGAATGGGATGATCGGTCTCCGGTTCGATCCCTTCGATGACCGCGTCCATCTCCGATTTGGCCGTCACCATAAATCCCCGTGCCACTCGCTTGATCATCTGGTGATGACTGGTGTTGACCATGATCCTGTTTTTTCCGATCACTTCAAAAAGCCGACTCCGCTCTCGGATGATCACCCGGTGTTTTCTCCTATAGATGGTTGAGCCTTGAAGGGTGTGGTCCGAAAAGGATGGCTCCATGCGAAAATCCTGATACAGGCTTCCGCCGAAAGCCACGTTCACCAGTTGCATCCCTCGACAGATGGCCAGCACGGGCACGTCCCTATCTTTGGCCTTCTTGACTAACTCGATCTCGAAAGAGTCTCTCTCCCGGGTGATGCTCAGATTGCCGGCCTTCTTTTTTTCGCCATAGAACGCCGGGGCCACGTCATTGCCGCCGCTTATCAGCAGACCATCCGCTGAATTCAGTAGATCGTCGATTAGATCGAGCTTTTTGGTGTTCGGAAGAGCTACTGCTATTCCGCCCGATTTCTCCACGGCTTCGTAATAGCTTCTCTTTAAGTAGTCGAAAGCGTAGGCCGTGGGAAACTTCCGTTTCCTATCCTCGTGCTCCATGGAGCTGGTGATCCCTATGACGGGAGATCGGGAGAGTTTTTTCATGTCTTCCCCCAGCGGCCGCTGCACTGGCCGAGCTTAAAAGGCATACAATATGCTCAGGTGAAACCTTCCCGTTTCCGGGCTTTTCTTGATGGGAAGCTGCCTGCCGTAATCGACTCGCAGCGGACCCACCGGCGTGAAAAACTGCAATCCCATGCCCGCACTGAGCTTGAAGCTGTCCAGTCTCACCTGCTTGATCCGGCCCCACAGATTTCCGGCGTCCACAAACAGTGTGTAACCCAGCTTCCAGAACAACTCCCGCCGGTATTCTATGTTCCCCAGGATCATGATCAGCCCGCCGGCCGGATCACCCTGTTCGTCCTTGGGTCCCATGCTGTTTTCCTTGAAGCCTCTCATGGTGGAGGCGCCGCCCATGTAAAATCTGTCAAAGGTGGGAACCTCGTCTTTCCTGGCCAATCCGGTGATGTATCCGAATTCGGTGTGGGTGGCCAGGACGTTTACCGAGCTTCCCTTGCCCAGGTGATTGTACCGAGACCACGAGAATCCGGTCTTGAAGTAACTGTTGTCCCCTCCCAAAAGACCACCCACGTATTCCGTGTACATTTGGGTGAAGGAGCCGTCCAGGGGGATGAATATGTTGGTCCGGGTGTCGTTCTCTCCCCACAGACGAATCTTGCGCTGGATGTTTATTCCCTGCTCCTCCTTGTAGGTCTCCAGCTTCTCCGGTGGGATGCTGTAGATTTTGACCTGCTGGTAAGTGCCGGTGAACCAGAGTTTGGTGCTTTTGCTGAACTCCCGGCTGAGATTTAAGTTTCCCCCGTAGGTTTGAATGCGATACTCCTGGAGCGTGCTCTTGACTCCCGGCTCGTAGTAGAGGTCGAAGTCGAAAACGGTTCTGGTGCCAAAAAACCACGGTTCCACGTATCTGGCTGTAAATCGATTGGCCAATCGTTCTATCTCCGGCACCACCTTGAACCCGTAATAGGCCGACAGTCCGATCTTGCGGGAGGTGCCGAAGAGGTTCCGGTTTCCCCACTCGCCGGTGAAATCCACCGTCAGGTATTCCTGCTGGTTGGTGGTCAAGGGCTGGTTCTGCGCCAGTTCCGTTCTGATGCTGGTATAGTAAGGTTTCTTCTCCACCACCCTCAGCACGAAATCCGGCTTGGCCGGCTTTTGCTCCACGTCCCGGGCCTTCAGGGTAATGTAGTTGAAAAGTCCCGTGGAGTAGACTCTCTGCTGGCTGTCTATGATCTTGGCCCGGGAGTATACTTCACCTTCCTTGATGGTCAGCTCACGGCTGACCACGTTCTCGTTCGTCATTTCCAGTCCCTGGTAAGTCACCTTCCCGAAATACACCTTCTTGTCCGGAGCAACCTCGAATTTAACATCCAAAGCATGCGGGTCATTTCCCGGCGAGATGCCGATCTTCACATCTGCATAGGGATAGCCGTTGTTGGCATAGATGGTTTTGATGTCGAACGCCGCCTCATAGAGCTTGGTCCAGTTCAAGGGATCGCCGGTTTTCAGCGACTTCAGCTCCTTCCTGGTCTTCTCCCCGAATTCGGCCAATCCTCCTTCCGCGGACACCACCCCCAGTCGGGTCTGCAGACCCTCGGTTACCTGCACCTTCACCCAACAGGTGGACTTGGTCTTTTCCACCGGCTCCACGGAACACTCGGCCTGCAGAAAACCGTGAACGTGATATAGGGAATCAATCGCCGCTTTATCCACTTCCGCTCGCTTGGAGCTGAATCTCCTTTTCCTGAAGAAGTTGTACCATCTGTTTGCCTTGAGCATCATCTGGTCCCTGATCTGATCGTCGGAGAAGTACGAGTTGCCCTCCACGGTGATCTTTTTGATGATCAGCCTGCTGCTGCTGGCTCCCAGGGCGGCGGTTGTCACAAGAGGCCACACAAGCAGGATGGTCAAGATGGCCCAAAGTCTGCTTCGGCGAAACCACAAATCCCGCCTGCCACGCGTGGAAAGCGTTCTTCCTCTGGAAACGTAGTTTGGTAGCACGGTGTTCAACCTTAGTACTCCCAATTCAGGTTCAGACCAAGATGAAACAAGCCCGATTTGTCCCTGTGACCTTCCAGCAGAAGATGCTTGTTCAGTCGGTATTCCACCCCCGCCTCCTGTCCGCTGGATTGGGAAAGTCGTCGAGTGTAACTTAAATAGACTTTATCCGAGATGTACTTGCCGACCGTAATCTGGGCGTCGGTGAGTCTGAACTTGTCGCTCCAGGTGGGGACTATCTCGAAAGTTTCCACGCCCAGCGACCGTCCGGCTATGTTCTCCAACAGCCTGCTGCTGTATGCGCCGCCCAGGCTCTTGAGCACCCTCTCCTGGAATAAACTTCCCACTCCGGCCGAGTCCACCGAACCCAGCCCCCTCTGGAAAGCTAAAAGCTCGATGACGTCCTCCCTGGAATAGGGTGACCCGGGAGCCGGTTGGACCTCGGGCTCGCTCAAGGTCCCGGTGATGGCCAGCTCGATCTCGTTGGATGAGCCGGTGGCCAGCAGGCTGCTGCCCCCCGAGGAAGCCGACGATCCTCCCCACAGTCTGGTGCTCACTAGGAAATCAATGGTGGGATCGATCTTGTGCAGGTCGTCGAAGTAGAAGGAACCTTTCTCAATAGTGAACTTGGTGCCGTAAAGGAAATAGCTCCCGCGAATGGTCTCCATGTTACCTAGGGGGATCAATAGGCCGGCATCCCGCAGCACCAGAACGTCTCCTTTGAATTCCAGATTGACGTCATCGTTTATTATCCAACAGTTGTTGGTCACCGAAACGTCCAGGTTCCAATCCCACAGCTCCTGTGCTACTTCAGGGGAATAGGCGAAACCTCCCGAGCCGGTGTTGGAGAACGGCTCCCGGTAGAAAAGTTCGGAGAGCGAAATGTTTGCAGTCACCAGGGGCGGGGATTGGCCGGTGATTTGCCCGTCGACGTTGGCCAAGGCGGTCAGATCGGCATACTCGTAATCCACGGGCACGTTTTCTCCGTTGAAGTAAAGGTCGTATTTGGCTTTGCGCACGTCCGTCAGGTCGATGGTGCCGAATGCGTTCACGGTGCCGTTGACTTTCTTTTCCCTGGAGAAGGCCCTCCATATTCTGCTAAGAATACCTCCCGACCGGCTGCCGCCGCGCTCCATTGTCCCGCTGACCTGATCTATAATCAGATTCTCGTTTTTCATCCGCACGTCGGCCTCCAGCTGGCGCACCGGATCTGCCAACTCCACGAACTTTAGCTCCCCGTCTCTTAAGGTCATCTGTCCTTCGAACTGGGGATGAAGCAGGTTCCCCGATATATCCAGTTGGCCTTGGAAGTCTCCGGTAAGATATTCCACGTCTGGAATAAACAGCCTGATCAACTCCAGCTCGTTTCCTCTGGCCGACATCTTAAGGCTCTGGGGTTCATCCAACAGCCTCTGCTCCACGTAGACGAACGAAAGATCCAGAGGCACGAAGCCGGTGAGCGAGTAATCCCAGCCTTGTTCCGTGACCGACAGGTCCTTAACCTGCAGTCTTTTGTCCGCGTACGAGATGTCAGCAGTCAACTGCCCCAGCCGCATTTCTCTGAACTTAAAATTGCGGATTTGCGCCTGGGTCTCTATTCGCGGGCTAATGAAGTCTCCAGACAGAAGAACCTTACCGGACAGGAGACCCTCGGTAGGTTCCGAGGTCAATAGCCCAGCCCAGGGCCCCACGTCGAAATCCGAAAGGCTCACGGTCAGATTCATCCTCTCCTGGTCGTCGATGGTGCCCGAGGCTTCCACGCTGCCGGCGGCCGCGGTCAATACCCATTTGGCGATTTCCACCTGGTTGGTGTCGATGGTCAACACCGTGGGCGTGGACGACTCCAGCCGGTTACCCTGGTAACTTAAGATCATCTGATAAATGACCAGCGTCTGGGGCGTCCGGGCAGCATCCAGCTCTCCCCACAGGTTGACGTTTAAGTATTCGCTTCCCATCCAAGCGGAGTCTATCTGGTATTGGTGGTTGTCCATTTTGATCCGCGAAACCAGGCTGTCATAGTCTACACCCCAGGCCTGGCCGTCCAGAAAACGAATCTGAGCTTGGCCTTTCTCGGAGGTGAGAAAATTCTCCACTTCCACTTGCACGTGTGCATTGGAGCTGAAAAGCTCGTAGACGTAGCAGGAATCCGAGTTAAAGTCGCCCTTGATGTTGAAATCTTCGGTTTTCCCGCTCAGGTTCAACGCTGCCCTTCCCCGCCCCCTCATCTCCTTAATGAAGATCTGGTCGCGAAAATCAGAAAGGTCGCCCAGCAGCACTTGGGCATCCACGTCCACGTCTCCGCTGTACTCCAACACTCCGCCCAAAGCCACGCCGGTGTTCTTATATACAAGCTGGAACTGGGGATGAAAAGTGATGGCCGTGGATGTAACATCCAATATTCCCTTGGCCTGGCTGAAGGTATAATTCTCTATTCTTCCGGCCTCCAAATCCACCTCCACCTGCATGAACATCTCGTCTTCCGCGGTGGAACTGCCCTGCAAACGGACCTGGCCCGAAAGATCGGTCTGTAAGCTTCCGAACACGATTTGGCTCAAGTTCAGGTTCTTCACCTCACCTGTGAAGTCATACTCCTCCGGCACCACGCTGAAGTCGAAGCTGCCTTGTCCCCGAATTGGCGAACCGAAGGCTCTTCCTCTGATCGAGGAAAAGGTCAGTTTCTCGGCCTGGTAAGCGTAAGTCACCTGGATGGGCTCGAATTTCCTCTCGAAGAACAGGCCGTTCAAGGTTGCATTCCCTCCGAACCTAGCAAGGTTCCCCTGGACCGTTCCCTGCAAATCCAGGGTTCCCTCCAAGGGCACCCCGGTTAAGTTTCTGATGTCCTGGCAGTCAATCGGCCGGGCCTCGACGGAAAAGGAAAACTGCTTGGTCTTAAGATCTTCCACGTTCCCGGCAAGGTCCAGTGTGGAGTGGCCGGTCTCAACATGCAGGCTGTCGACGATCAAACTGTCTTGCCTCTGCCGGAAAGAGCCTTGAAGGTTCCTCAGCCGGAAGTCCTTCTGCGGCAAGACAAGATCGCCCTCGAATAGGTCCACTTTGATCCCTTCCCCGTCCTTGGTGAAAGAGAGTTCCAGACTCAGGCTGTCGAGGCTCAGCGCCTTGCCCGGAGACGCCAACTCAAAGGAGCCATTGGCGATCTTCAGCTTGCCCACTTTGAAGTCGAACAGACCGGTTTTGGATATCACCTTGCTTTCCGTACCTTTCGAGCTGGGAAGCAGGAACTTTCCCCTCTTGGTGCGCTTAAGCGAAACCCTGGGGCTGCTGACCGTCAGCGAATCCAGAATCCACTTCTTTCTCCACAAATTGGACAGATGAAAGTCCGCCCTTATCAGGGGAAACTCGGCCAGCGTGTCCGATTGACCTCCCTGCAAAGACTCCACCGTCACGTCCGTTATGGTCAGCTGCTTCCAGAAAGGCCCGCTTACGTCTCTAACGTTCACTCTAAGAGAGTACCTGCTTTGCAGCCATACGTTGACCAGCCGGTTCACCTGGTTCTCCAGCAAACTGGTCTGGTTGAGAAGCACCCAGAAGATGACGCAGGCCAAAAGGAAGAACGATAGAAGGTAAAGAGGAATCTTGAATCTCTTCTTCATGTTAAGGATGCGCCCTGCACTTTGCGATTAACCGGCTGACTATGCGCTCCGCCTCGAAGCACACGTGTGATTTAATCCCAAGAGGAAAAAGACCTTAAGTCCGCCGCTGGTCATTAAACATATACGATTGCAGTCGAGAAAAACTCTCCGGTCGCAGGCAAGAAACCCCGTAGCCTGACCTCTGTTCGGGGCCCGATTGAACCCAAGCTGTGAAGTGCCAGGCTTTGACCCGATAAGAAAAGGTCAGCCGAAATCACCCGGAGTCAGACACTTCAAGACTTGTTCGAAACCAGAACCTAACTTAAGTCAGGCTCTGGTTCGCTGGTTTTGCATTTGGCGGATCAAAGAGCTCATCCCCTCTTGTATTCATACGTGCCCGAGAAAACACGTGTGGCCGGGCCGGT
>CAZWAO010000032.1:0-16415 GCA_964631815.1 uncultured Ignavibacteria bacterium
CATTCGCTGGGCATTCCTCCTGCCCAACTCGCGAGGCGACAGGAACTGTTCGCCGTAGTACATGTAATACTTCCCCATGATGGCCATAGGCGCAAGCACGCCCGGTGTCCAATACTGGTTGGGCACTATCCAACCCTTGCGGGCATAGGCCAGATAAACAAACCGATCCAGAATCTCCTGGCCTTTGTCCCTGGAGAGTC
Source organism: uncultured Ignavibacteria bacterium (assembly GCA_964631815.1). Lineage (GTDB taxonomy): Bacteria > Zixibacteria > MSB-5A5 > MSB-5A5 > SM1-73 > SM23-73-3. Next base: position 201 of record CAZWAO010000032.1, read on the forward strand.
TTCGGGCAAATTTGCGCGCCCCTTCGTGCAGGTCGAGAATCCCTCGCTTCTCAATGATCGAGTCCAGCAGGGCCACGCCTATCTCGGCATTGTGCGCCGAGTCCGATACCACATCAAAGCCGTCCGGCGAGAAAACAGGTGTACCCTCTACCCCCAATTCTTCAGGCTTCAGAAGACCTTCGGAAAGACACTCCATCAACCACGACACTATGCCGCCGGCGGATATGGCATCGAAACCGTACATATCGGCCCGGCCCACCAGTTTCTCCGCGGCGCGCTGATCGAAGACGCCGGCCAAAGGCCCCATGGTCTGGTAGGGCTCGTAGTCCTTCTTGTATTCGCCCAGCATCTTCTTGCACAGCGCGGCGCACGGCTCGCCACAGGTCTTCTGATGCTTTTTCTGGATGGTCTCCTCGTTGAACTGCTTGAGATAGTGATTCACGATAAGGTTTTCGTGAATCTTGAGCCTCTCTTCTTCCTCCATATAGATGCTCTTGTAGTTGAAGCAGATTATTCGCCCCCGCAGGGTAGTGAAATTCACACCGAAGGTGCCGCCGGTGTTGAAACTGGGATCGTAGCGATACTTGGTGGTGGCTTCCAGGTCTTTGGCCGCCAGTTTCTTCTCGTACTTGTTCTGGAACCACTCGTCGGCCACCCTCCGGTCGCGGAAATCCTCCTCGATGAAGGTCCCGCCATAGATAATGGCGGCAATCCCGTGCTGTTGGAGCAGTTTGCTGCCGAATCCTCCCCGTCCCGCCCAGGTGTCGGCATAGGTGAACTTGCCCTGGCGGATGGGCACGGACCCGATGGCGCCGAAATCGGTGGCCAAAGCCGCCGGGCCAACCGCCAGTATTCGAGGATCGTTGGTATACTCATCGCCGAAATGCTCCAAAACGTGCTCCAGAAGTGAGTATACCCCTCCCCTGCCCTGCTTCCATATGGGTTTTATATCCACCGGCGTGATCTTCACCTCGATTTCATCGCCGTGACACCTGTTCAGGTGCAGGATGGAGGGCGTGGCCGCCTTTCCCACTATGGACAGCATATTGATTCCCAGGTCATCGAAAACCAGCGCTGCTCCCCCCATCGAGGAAATGTAGAAGCCACCCCAGCACGGGGAGAATCCCGTGAAGATCAGCCGGTTGGAGCCGGGGAAGATAGAGCCGGCCAAAACCCCGGCCCCCATGTTCAGGGAATTGTGCCTCCCTGCAAGGTGAAGCCCCAGATCCACCGGGCCGAAGAAATCGTCGCCCAGGGGATACCGGTCGATCCTATAGAAGGACGTTCCGGCATCCACGAACAGAACTTTCTGATGCGATTTCATAAAATCGATCCTTCTCCAAGAGATTCCTCTATGCCGGTTTGAGGCAGACGAATACCGGAATATCTGCGAACTCTCGGTTTTTCACTTCGGTGACTTCGAATCCCGCCTTGCCCAGAAGCCTTCTCCATACCTCTAATGCGAAAAGCCCGCAAACGTGAAGGTCGTGTTCTATTCTCAGCTTCCCCTTTGTGCGAATCAGGTAGACGAAGGTGGTCTCGTAGGTCTGGTCTTTGGGATTCGGATCGTAGTTGTTCTCGATGAAGGTCAAGTCTATGCCTCGGTGCTTTGAAGTCCACACGGTGGTTTCGTTCTGCCTGAATCTCTCCTTGCACCGATCCGGGTAGCTGATCATCACTCCGCCGGGTTTCAGGTGCCTGTATGCCATGCCAAAGACGTCCAGCAATTCCTGTCTGGTCTGCATGTAGGTTACGGCGTCATTCACCAAAACCGAATCGAACCGGCGCCTCAGATCGAAATTCCTCATGTCCCGGCGGCGGAAATCGCATTCCGGGTTCAGCTTCCTGGCGTTATCTAACATGGCATTGCTTTTGTCGATTCCCGTGATTTCGAAATGTCTTTTCATATGAAAAGCGTTCTTGCCCCCTCCGCATCCCATGTCCAGCAGCGTGCGGACCCGGATCTGAGCATGCTTTCGAATGAGCTTGGCAAAGAGCTCACTTTCCTGCTTATAGACCTCCACACTCTCCCACAGAGGCCACAGCCAGGCCAGGTCGTTATATAGGCGTAGCAACTTTCTTGTCATGGTTTATTACCCCTCCAACTCCTTTCCATTCTGACATTAATAAGCCAAATCCAACCAGGTATGTCAATATGGAAATGACCACGAGACTCGAACGCAACTTGCTGCACTTCCTATCGTAGGAAAAGCTGAACAAGCCGTCGGTTGGACGAGCCGTCCGAATTCTGCTGAGTGCAAGAAAATCACACTTAGACCCAGATCGGATTCGTCGAATGAAAACCTCGGCTCAGAAAAGGAGGAGTCATGAAATCAGTCTGCCGGTATTTGCTTATGCTGTCGGCCGTCGTGGTTTTTGCATCCGGATCGCTTCTCGCTTATGAGAGAACTGAAACCTTCGAGTTCGATGACATTCAATCAATCGATGTCAAAACGGTTTGCGGCGGTTTGGAGATCGTCCCCGGGGAGGAGAGCCGATTCGTCGTGGTCGTGGAGAATCGGCTGGACGATCCCAGGTTATTCAAGCGCAGGGTGGAGGCCAAGCGGGGGCAGCTGCTCATCGACGAGGATTTCCTGGGCAGGAGCGTTCATGGGGGAACCGACTGGACCATTTATGTTCCTAAATCCGCCGAACTCCAATCGGTGGAATTTTCCACAGCCTCAGGAGGTTTCACCCTGGAACGGGTGGATGCGGATTTCATCGAGACGGACATAGCCTCGGGGTCGGTTTACATCAACGACGCTAAAGTGCAGGAGCTGGATATCTCCACTGCCTCGGGATCGGTAGAAATCGAGAACTGCCAGGCGGACAGAATCGACGCCGAATCCGCTTCGGGAAGCGTGGAGGCCAGTAACGTCGAGGCGAAGAAGCTGGATCTCTCCACCGCCTCCGGCAGCGTGCGCATTCGTGGGTCTCGGGCTGGGCGGATCAAAGCCAGCTCCGCCTCGGGAAAAGTCAGGATCAGCTCCACCGACGGGAAGGAGATGGACCTCTCCAGCGCCTCGGGCAGCGTGAGAATGGAGGACTGCCGGGTGGACCTGTCGGCCGAGATGTCGTGTGCCAGCGGTGACGTTCTGGCTCGCCTGTCTCGTCTTCCCTCCGATTTGCTGCACGCCTCCACGGCCAGCGGCGACGTGCTGCTGGAGGTGGCGGATTTCGGCCAGGATTTCACCATGACCCTGACCAAACGTGCGGATCGGGGAAGAATAAGGTGCCCTTTCGAATATACAGACCGGGAGACCTTCAGATTGAATCCGGGAGACGATTATCTGACCGACCGCTATGTCGTACAGCGAGGCTCAGGCGGGCCGGAGGTGGAGCTATCGACCGCCAGCGGCACCATTCGGCTGGATACCGATACCGAAGGCAGATGAGCAAAGGCAGCCACATGGGAAGCTGTCCATGCTGAACGTGGTGATGCAGCTGGGTTGGCCCTAAAGCAGTGGTCCCGCCGGCCGACACCCCCATCCCCATGCCCCGATTCTGTGGATTGGTTTTTTCTTCAACCTGTCGCCGACCGACCGGCAAGCCACCCCGTAGAGAACGCCGCTTGCAGGTTGTAGCCTCCGGTGTCGGCATCTAAGTCCAGCACTTCACCGGCGAAGTAGAGTCCCCTCACCAAACGCGATTCCATAGTACGCGGGTCGACCTCCTTGATGTCCACGCCGCCGGCTGTGACCATAGCCTCGGCTAAGGGACGGTGCCCGGTGACCTTCAGGCGAAAGTCCTTCAACCAAACTCGCAGCCGCCTGCGCTCTTCGGCGGTCATCTGATGTCCCGACTTGTCCGGGGAGATGCCGATTGAATCCGTGCAAACCGGGATTAGTTTTCCGGGAAGCCGCCTTCCCAGCAGCGTGCGAAGCTTCTGTTTGCCGTGTGCCTTAAAATCGCGAAGGAGACTCAGATCCAGCTGGCGCTCGTCCAGATCCGGCTCCAGATCGATGGATAGCTCAACTTCCCGATTGGAACGCAGCGCGTCCACAACCTGTCGGCTCAAGGAGAGGATCATCGGCCCGGAAAGTCCGAAGTGGGTGAAAAGCATTTCGCCGGAGACCTCCGCCCGCTTTTTCCCTTCAATCCACATCCGAACTTTCGCCTCGCGCAGGCTCACGCCCTGCAACCTACGGGCCACCTCTCCCGCAGTTTTCAAGGGAACCAGCCCTGGCCGAATGGGCACTATGGTGTGTCCCACGGACTGAGCCAGCCGGTACCCGTCTCCGGTGGATCCGGTGCCGGGGTAGGATGCCCCGCCGGTGGCGACGATCACAGCCTTCGCGCGACAAGCCCCCGACTCGGAACGAGATCCGGTGGAGAGCTTCTTCGAATGCGGAAAGACCGGGGAAATCTCCACCCCGGTCAACTTCCCTCCATCCACCAACAACCGGCTCACCGACGATTGACTACGCAGCGTCACTCCACATTCGCCGATCCATTTTACCAATGCATCCACCACATCCTGGGCCCGGTCCCCCACCGGAAAGACCCGCCCGTCCGGCTCGGTCACTGTCCGAACATTCAAGCCCTCAAGAAACTCCACCAAGTCGGATGTGAAAAAGCGGGCGAAACTCTGGCGAAGGAAGCGCCCGTTGGCCCCGAAATGTGCGATGAAATCCGACAGGGAAGCGACATTGGTCAGATTGCATCGTCCTCTGCCGGTGATGCGGAGCTTCAGCCCGGGCCGGTGCTTCTTTTCGAGAAGCAGGGTTTTCGCTCCCCTCCCGGCAGACTGGCCGGCGGCCATGAGTCCGGCGGCACCTCCACCGACCACGATGACCTGATGTCCTATGGTCCGCGTCGTTTCTGACTCCTCCCTTTGACGACGCCAAGTGCGGGCACCGATCTAAAACCGAGACTGATCTCGGGAATCAGAGTCCGGTCTGTCTGCCGATCCCGAAACCGAAACCTCAAAAAGGGCATGAACGGCTTCATTGTCAAGGAGTTTGGTGAACACCATCTTTGCAGCAAGCACATCTCCTCACTTGATCTCCTCCAAGACCGCCTCTACCACGTGGTGAATTCGTTCGGCAAGTTCCGGGGTCAGGCCGGTGGCCAGGGTGTGATAATCTTTGGGCACCACCGCCAGAATGACCACTTCCGGCATGTTGGCGGTCGCCGCACGACACTGCAAAGCCTCCAGCACCCCGAATTGATGCAGCGAAGCGGCGAGCTTCTTTCTCCTCGACTTGATATCATCCGGAGTCAGCCGATAGACGGTTCCCGGAGCATCGTCCGCCAGGATGGCGTCCACGATTATCACCTTGTCCTTGCCATCCATCAGCCTGGTCAATTCGAAGGTTGCCGTTCCCACGTCCGCCAGTTCGACCTCCTGGGGCAGACTTCTTTTGGAAAGCTCCCTTATGACGTGAACTCCCAGCCCCTCGTCGGAGAAGAGCAGATTACCAACGCCCGCCACCAGAATCTTCTTTTTCATATGAAAGAACCCATACGAACGAAAAGGGGATCTGTCAATGCAGATCCCCTCTTGGTAAGCTGTTTTATTCCGATTAGACCACGCGGAACTTTTTCACCTCGCCGTCCGGCTCGAGAATGTGAATAGCGCAAGCCAGACACGGGTCGAAAGATCGTACCACCCGCAGGGGCTCGATGGGATTGTCCGGATCGGCCACCGGCGTTCCCACCAAAGCTTGCTCTATGGGTCCCGGCTGACCTTTATCGTCTCTGGGGCCGGCGTTCCAGGTGGTGGGAACCACCGCCTGGTAGTTGTCGATCTTCTGGCCTTTGATGCTTATCCAGTGGCCCAGCGCGCCCCGGGGAGCATCGGTCATTCCCTTTCCGGTCGACTCGTCCGGTATCTGGAACTTGGTATGCACCGGCTTGGAGGGATCCAACTGCATCACCCACTCGGCGCACTTGTCCGCCACCAATTTGGCTTCCAGAGCTCTGGCAGCGTGCCTTCCCAGAACCGAGAAGAGAGAGGTGACCGGGATGTTCAACTGCTGCATGGTGTCCGTCAGCAGCTTGGAGGCTGTGGGATTGCTGTTCTGCACGTGATTCACCACCATCCGGGCCAGCGGCCCCACCTCGAAGACCTTGCCGTCGTATCGCGGCGACTTGATCCAGGAGTAGGCTTTCTTCTTCTCCGGCGCAGGCACGGTTTCGCCCACGGAGGGATTCAAACCGCTCTTGGAGGAGTATCGTGAGAACTTCACGTATTCCGCTATTTTGGCCGGATCCACCGGCTGCACCTTTCCGTCGGAGTAAGCCCCACCCGAGATGTACCTCTTGCTTCCGTCGTTGTTCTCCTCGAGCACGCCGTAGGACAAGAAGTTTCCGCACCCCTTGCCGATGTCGAAGTACTGCGGAAAAGCCTTAGCCACCGTGACTACGTCCGGGATGTAGACATTATCGATGAACGACTGGATTTCTTTCATCCGGTAGAGGTAATCGGCGATCTTGTCCACGGTGGGCCTTTCGCACACTCCTCCGGGCATGATGGCTATCTCGTGGGGCATCCTTCCCCCGAAGATGCACAGCATCTCCTGGGCCTTCATCCGGATGTCCAGCGCCTTCAGGTAGTGGGCGATTAAAGCGATGTTGGTATCCGTGTCGGTGACGTAGTCCCCTTTCAACCGGGGAAGAAAGGGAGCCACCGCCGTGGGCCTTCCGCTGTCCACCTCGCTCTTGGCCCAGGCCTTGACCCGGTTCAAGCCCGGATCGCTGCCGGTGTATTTCAAAATGGCGGTGATGTCCACGTAATCCAGCGCGGCCAGGTGATAGAAATGCAGCACGTGGGACTGGATGAAATTGGATCCGAAGATCAGGTTCCGTATGATCCTGCCGTTATCCGGCGGATGTATGCCGAAGGCATCGTCCAAGCACAAAGTCGAAGCCTGGGCATGGGCGGAAGGGCAAACCCCGCAGATTCGCTGGGTGATCATCTGGGCGTCGCGCGGGTCTCTGCCCTTGAGGATGATCTCCCATCCCCGGAACATCTCCCCGGCGCTTCTGGCATCGGAGATCTTGCCGTCCTTTACCTCCGCCTCTATTTTCAGGTGACCCTCTATTCTGGTGATGGGGTCAACGACGATTTTCGTGGCCATAGTCTACCTTCCTTTCCTAGGTCAACTTGACCGGCTTTTTGGATTTGCCCGCGTCGGCCCGTCTCCAGGGTATGCCCAGAATGGACTCCTTATCCAGAACACCGTACAATCCCGCGCCGTCGTGGTCCGGATATGTGGGCTGGGTGCAGGCGATACAGGGTCCCCCGCTCCGAGCGCACCAGTTCACCCCATTGTTCCAGCCGCGGGTGGAGACGTCACAGTGGGCTATGGGACCCTTGCAGCCCAATTGGAAAAGGCATCCTTCATCACTGTAGTCCTGAGCGTAAATGCCCTGCTCGAAGTAATATCTTCTTTCGCAGTTTTCATGGATCAGGTGGGTGAAGAAAACCTTGGGCCGCTTCCGGTCATCCAGTTCGGGCATGCCGAACAGAAGGACGTGGGCTATGGTTCCGATGACCCAGTCCGGATGTGGCGGACATCCTGGAATGTTGATTATGGTGGCGTTGGGCAAGAGCTCCTCTACCGACTTGGCACCGGTGGGATTGGGCTTGCCGGCCGGAATTCCTCCGAAGGAAGAGCAAGTCCCCACGCTCAGGATGGCCTTGGCAGCCTGGCCCAACTTGGTGGTCCAGTCCAAAACGGTGATGGGCTTTTCGTCCTTCTCCCCCACCGTGCAAAAAGCGCCGCCGGAGCCGGTGGGAATGGAACCTTCCACTACCAGAATGAATTTGCCCGACTGATTGGCCAAGGCATCATCCAGAACCTTGATGGCGTGGTCGCCGGCGGCGGCCATCACCGTGGGGTTAAACTCCAGGCTGATGATCTCGGTCAACACCTGGGCTATGTCCGGATAGACCGTGTTCAGGGTGGAAACCGAACAGCCGGTACAACCTTGTCCTTGCAGCCAGATTACCGGTGGATTGCCTGGGTTGTCCAAGATCGCCTGGACGATCTGAGGAAGCCAAAGCTGGGACACACCCACGGCCACCCCGGAGCCGCCGATCAGCTGCAGGAATCTTCTTCGAGACAAAGCCATAAGCACCTCCAGCGGTTTGGTTTTGGGGCAACGTAGTCAGATTGTGAAATTAATCACAAAGTCGAACAAAGAAATATAGCACACCCCCCCCAGATTGTCAACAACAATTTTCATCCTCAGGCAAGTTAATGTGCAAACCGTCTCGCAACCCTTTCCCCGGGCCTAACAAAGCTTCCAAGGTTAGCGTAACAGTCACGTTGGCGTTCTCTAACCCCATCCCATTCTGCCTTATGCCCGGAGTCAAAATCCAGATCAAGGGAACGGTCCAGGGAGTCGGCTTTCGGCCGTTTGTTTACAAGCTGGCGCGGAGATGTCATCTCAAAGGTTACGTGCTGAACGACACGGATGGGGTAAAAGTTGAGGCCGAGGGTCAGAAATCCGATTTGGATGAATTCCTCCGGCTGATAGAGAGTTCCGCCCCTCCCTCGTCTCGCATCGAGACCATAGTCGTGGATAAAAACGTCCCCCGTGGATTTCGCGACTTTGAAATCAAGGAAAGTGCAAGTCGGGACACCAGGACCGTTCTGGTTTCTCCCGACCTGGCAACCTGCGACGATTGTATCAAGGAGCTTTTCGACCCCGACGACCGCAGGTTCGGATATCCCTTTCTCAACTGCACCAACTGCGGACCCCGCTTGACCATCATCAAGGACGTTCCCTATGACCGCGCCCTGACCACCATGTCGGCATTCAGCATGTGCGAGCGCTGCGGCCGCGAATACCGCGATCCGGAGGATAGGAGATTTCATGCCCAGCCTACAGCCTGCCCGGAGTGCGGTCCCAGCTTGACCCTGGTGAAGGAAACAGGTGAGCAAACCACGTCATCCGACCCGATTTCGGAGACCATCGGGCTTCTGAGAAAGGGTAAGATCGTGGCTGTCAAGGGCTTGGGCGGATACCACTTGGCCTGCGATGCCACCAATAAAGAAGCCGTGTCCACTTTGAGGAAGAGGAAATACCGGGAGGACAAGCCCTTCGCCCTGATGGCGGCCGATTTGGCAACCGTTGAGAGATTCTGCCATGTGAGCAGCCGGGAGAGGCAGCTGTTAGAGTCCGTCAAACGACCCATTGTTCTGCTGGCGGTGAAGGACACAGGGTTCGTGGCTGGGGACGTGGCGCCTCATCAGAGATATCTGGGGGTCATGCTTCCTTACACACCGTTGCATCACCTGCTGCTTAAAGGGTCCGGTTTGGTGCTGGTGATGACCTCGGGCAATCTCTCGGATGAGCCTATCGCCTACCAGGACCATGAAGCCCTAAACCGTCTCCAACCCATAGCGGATTACTTCTTGACGCACAACCGGGATATCTACCGGCGCTGCGACGACTCGGTATCCCGGGTCTTAAACGAAAAGGAAATGATCCTAAGGCGCGCCCGGGGATACGTGCCCGCTCCCATCAAACTGAACCTGAGATTCGGAAAGCACATCTTGGCCTGCGGCGGAGAGTTGAAAAACACCTTCTGTCTGTGTCGTGAGAATTACGCTTTCCCCAGCTCCCACATAGGGGACCTGGAGAATCTGGAGACCTTGAATTTCTTCGAACGGGAGATCGAACGTTTCAAGAGAATCTGTCACGTGGAGCCGGAGATTGTGGCTTACGACATGCACCCCGGATATCTCTCCACCCGTTACGCGCTCTCCTGCAGCCAGGAGATGAAAACGGCAGTGCAGCATCACCATGCTCACATCGCCTCTTGCATGGCTGAGAATCATATTCATGGTCAGGTCATCGGCGTGGCGCTGGATGGAACCGGATATGGAGAGGACGGAGCGGTCTGGGGAGGAGAGTTTCTCCTGGCCACGGCTGCCGATTACCACAGGGCGGCGCATCTAAAATACGTTCTCATGCCCGGAGGGGAAACGGCCATCAGGCAGCCTTGGAGAATGGCCTTATCTTATCTTCACCGGTGCTTCGGAGAGGACTTCGGGAGTTTGGACATCGACTTCGTGCGTAGGATCGACCCGGCCGACTGGCGCGTCTTGAAGAAAATGCTGACTCACAATCTGAACACTCTGCCCACATCCAGCATGGGCAGGTTATTCGACGCTGTTTCGGTGCTCCTCAACTATCGTCATCGGACCAATTACGAGGGACAGCCGGCCATTGAATTGGAGATGATGGCGGATGAACATCAAGAGGAACGTTACGAGTTCGACATACAGACCCTGCCGGACGGGATGGTAATCGATCCGGATCCGATGATTCGAGGGATAGTGGCCGACCTAGTGCACCGGGTTCCGAATCCGGTGATCGCAGGCAAGTTTCATAACACCATCAGCCAGAGCATAGGTGCAGTCTGCGATAAGCTGAGGGAGGAATATCATATCAAGGACGTGTGCTTAAGCGGCGGGGTGTTTCAAAACGTGCTCCTCTTAAGCAAGACTCACCATCTTCTGACGAAAACCGGGTTCGAAGTCCACACCCATTCCCAAGTTCCGCCCAACGACGGTGGGATATCTTTGGGGCAAGCCGTGGTGGCCAACGAGCGCCTCTCAAAACAAGGGGTCGGATGATATGTGCCTGGGAATACCGGTCAAGATAGTGGAAAAACGCGGCTCCGTGGGAATCGCGGAGTACAAGGGGGTCAGAAGGGAAATCGGCCTGGACCTGCTGGATCAGGTTCAGCCGGGCGACTGGGTGCTGCTGCATGCCGGTTTTGCCATTCAAAAGATCGATCAGGAAGAGGCGCAGAAGACCCTGAAACTGTTCGAGGAGCTGGAATCCATTGGAGAAGAGCAGTAATCCTCAGCCGAAGTTCGACCAGGCGAGCCAGTCTCAAGCCTTATTGAATGGAATAGAGCGAATCGCCGGACAATATGGCCAAGAGATGGTGCTCATGGAGGTGTGCGGAACGCACACCGTCTCCATTTTCAAGGCCGGGATCAGGAGCCTCTTGCCCAAAAACGTCAAGCTGATCTCGGGTCCTGGCTGCCCGGTGTGCGTAACTCCCAATGAATACTTAGACCGGGCCATCGCCGTCTCCCGCTTGGAGGACGTCATCATCACCACCTTCGGCGACATGATGCGGGTACCGGGAACCTCCTCCAGTCTGGAGAGGGAAAAAACCCGAGGCGCAGACGTAAGGGTGGTATACTCCAGCCGGGATGCTTTCAAGATAGCAAGCCGGAATCCGGACAAACGGGTTGTATTTCTGGGCGTGGGGTTCGAGACCACGGCGCCCACCGTGGCTTCCGCTCTCAAGGAGGCCAGGCAGGAGAACCTGGCGAACTTCTCGGTTCTGTCCGCCCACAAACTGGTACCTCCGGCGTTAGAGCTTCTGGCCCGGAGTCCGGATTTGAACGTAGACGGATTCATCTGTCCCGGACATGTCAGCACCATCATCGGACTGGAGCCATACCAGGTGTTGGCGCAGGAACACAAAATCCCCTGTGTCATTGCCGGGTTCGAGCCGATGGATGTGCTTCAAGCCATCTGGCTGCTACTGAAGCAGATCAAGCAGGGAACCCATTTGGTTCAAAATCAATATGTGCGGGCGGTCAGACCCGAAGGAAATCCCAAGGCTCAGACCTTGATTCATGAAGTCTTCGATGTAATAGACACGCGCTGGAGAGGAATCGGAGTGATTCCCCAGTCCGGTTTGGGAATCGGGAAGCAGTATCAAGAGTTTGACGCAGAAAGACTGATACGGGTTGAAGTCGAAGCCAGCCGTGAACCGGAAGGCTGCCTGTGTGGAGAGGTTATTCTGGGAAGGATACAGCCGCCTGCCTGTGCGCTTTTCGGCGGGCAGTGTACGCCCGAGTCTCCGGTGGGACCGTGCATGGTTTCCTCCGAGGGAACCTGTTCCGCCTATTTCAAGTACGGCCAAAACTGAAGAGAGCATTCGCGTGGAAAACGACAAGATCAGCCTGGGTCATGGAGCAGGCGGCAAATTGACGCTGCAGCTCATAGACGACCTGTTCCGGAAGCACTTTCGGAATGCGGTATTGGACCGCCAGGAGGATTCTGCGATACTGAACCTTGAAGGCCAAAGGATCGCCTTCACCACCGATTCTTTCGTAGTGAATCCCCTGTTTTTCCCGGGAGGAGACGCCGGCAAGCTCTCCGTATGCGGAACGCTGAACGATCTGGCGGTGATGGGAGCCAAACCGCTGTATATTTCCTGCTCGGTCATAATCGAGGAAGGTCTGCAGAAAGCCGTGTTGGAGAAAATCGTTGAGTCCATGAAAGAGACGGCGGACGGAGCCGGCGTTCAGATCGTCACCGGAGACACCAAGGTAGTGGAGAAAGGGGCGGCGGATCAACTTTTCATCAACACTTCGGGAATCGGAACGTTAGATGCTCACATACTTCTGGGTGGGGAAAGAATCCAACCTGGCGACCGTATCCTGATTAACGGAAGCATTGGCGACCATGCTGCCGCCGTGCTCTCCAGCCGGGAGGGGCTCAAGTTCCAATCCTCCATTCGGTCGGACTGCGCGGATCTCTCAGGCCTGATTCAACCGGTCTTGGAACTGAAGGAAAAGCTGAAGTTCATGCGCGATCCCACCCGCGGCGGAGTGGCTACGGTTCTCAATGAGATGGTAGCGGGAACCGACCTGGGAGTGACTCTGCGGGAGGAGGAGATTTCGGTAAGGGAGGAAGTGCAGGGATTCTGCGAGCTTCTGGGTTACGATCCGCTTTATCTGGCCAACGAGGGCAAGGTGATCCTGGTGGTGTCCGCTGACTCATCAGACCAGGCGCTTGAGATTCTGAAATCCAACCCTCTGGGCCGGGAGAGTAAAGTGATCGGGGAAGTAGTAGCCGGATTGAAGGGCAAAGTGGGTTTGAAGACCAAAGTGGGAGGAACCCGGGTGGTGGACATGCTGGCTGGGGATCAGTTCCCCAGAATCTGTTGAACCCGGAAGGAAAACTTCCTGGCCCCGGAGATGCCATGCACGAGATGGCAGTAGCTGAAAGCATAGTACAGATCATCCAGGAAAAACTGGGAGGCTTAAACCCGCAAGCCCAGGTGACTAAAGTCAATCTTAAAATCGGGAAGCTCACCTGCGTGGAGCCGGAGGCACTCCGGTTGTCCTTTCAGGTAATGGCTAAAGAGACACGCTTGGAGGAGGCAGCTCTCTGCATCGATTCCGTCCCGGTAAAGGCCCAGTGCAAGGATTGCCACAAGCATTTCGGCTTAACGGAGCTGGACTTTGCCTGTCCCTTTTGTGAATCCTTCAGAATCGAGATACTGGCCGGAAGGGAGCTTCAAATCGAATCGTTTGAAATCGAATAGAGCAGTAACTTTTGGCGGACAGGAGGAAAAGCATGAAGATTCAGGTTTTAACCGACGTTTTGAAGGTCAACCAAACCGTAGCTCAGGAGAATCAGAGAGAGTTCGACAAAAGCAGGACCCTGGTCTTGAACGTTATGAGCTCCCCTGGTGCGGGAAAGACCTTGATCATAGAGAAGACCCTGGAGAAGCTGGGCCAAGAGCTTAAATTCGCGGCCATCGAAGGAGACGTGGCCACTGCCAACGACGCGGAGAGATTGGCCAAGTATGACATTCCGGTGGTGCAGATAACCACCGAGTCGTTCGGCGGCGCTTGTCATCTGGACGCCAACATGGTCCGGGAGGCCGCTTCCAAGCTGGATCTGTCTTCGGTGGACGTTCTGTTTATAGAGAACATAGGCAACCTGATTTGTCCCGCCGAGTACGAATTGGGCGAGCACAAGAGGGTCATCGTGCTCAGCGTGACCGAGGGCGAAGACAAGCCTACCAAATATCCGGTGGCCTTCAGAAACGCAAACGTCCTGCTGGTCAACAAAGTCGACTTGGTCGATCACCTTGACCTGAACATGGAACTTCTGTTGCAGAACTCCAGGAAGGTCAACTCGAATCTCGATATCCTGCAGGTCTCGGCCAAGTCCGGGAACGGATTGGACGGCTGGCTGGATTGGATAAGAAAGGAAGTTCAGCTCAGGAAGAAAAAGTCAGGCGCTTAAAACATCTTATGCAGAGTTACTCTCCAATCGGCCGGAGGACCAAGGCTGCGCGAAAAAAAAGCGTCCCCAACTGGACGACTTTGGAACCTTCTTCACCTGCGAATGCCAAACGTCAACTCAGTTTGAAGATCTACGGGAGCTTCCTCCATATATTCAAAGGAGTCAACCGGGAACCGCACAATCCTGCCGATCTCCGTCGTCGATTGCATCGATTCTCAGTACCGTCGAACCTTGCGCCCTATGGGGCAGCCGCCATCACTCGATTTGACTGACACTGTGTTCCTTCATTGGGCTCGGGTGAACCCGAATTTCGCTAAAGTTGTTTCTTATCCTGCCGATTATGCCAATGCACTTGAAGGTACGGAATGTGACTACACCCGACCGACGACAAAAGGAGGATCGCCGACAGATATCGATCTTTTCTGCTCGATGTCGGGCGCAGCAGACTCCTTTGCGGAATTCCGACCTTCACCACGTCCCCATAAGTGCAGTTCTCTAAGTCCCCACACAAAACTCAAGATCTGAAGATTCTCGGCACAGGGCAGTTTGTCAGAATGATCTGACCAAACGAAGTCCGGATTTCCGTCCCGTTCTCAAGTTGCAGTACGAGGAATCACCCATGAGGAAGCACTTCATGCTGACGGGAATTTTCCTGTTGCTTCATTGCACCGTCTTCCTGGTTTCTGCTTCTGCACAGGAGTCGACGAAGGTAAGGGTGGGAATATACGAAAACCAGCCAAAGGTATTCACCGACAGCCAGGGCAATGCGTCGGGCTTCTGGCCCGACATCATAGCGTACATCGCATCTAATGAACGGTGGCAGGTGGAATACGTTCATGGTACCTGGCAGCAGTGCTTGAAACAGCTCAGGAACAGCGAAATAGACATGATGCCGGACGTGGCGTTTTCAGAGGAAAGAAGTAAGGTTTACGGTTTTTCGAAGGAACCTGTCTATACAAGTTGGTCGGGAGTCTACACGCGAAAGGGTTCTGACGTTGAGGGCGTTCTTGACCTTGCAGGGAAAAACATAGCGGTTTTGAAGGGCAGCATTAATTTCGAGGCACCGGGAGGGATAAGAGATCTCCTCAATAGATTCGGCATCAAATGTGTCTTCACCGAGGTGGACAGCTACGCCGAGGTTTTCGAGTTGGTGAAAACCGGCAGGGCAGACGCGGGAGTTGTCAGCAAGGATTTTGCTTATTTGCACGAAGAAGAATTCGATCTGGTGCCGACTTCCATCATCTTCCAACCTGCCCGTCTTCATTTCGCCTTTCCCAAAGGGGCCGACTTCACCCCGTCTCTCATCGCGGCAATTGATCGCCGGGTGATACAACTGAAAGAAGATAGACAGTCCATCTATTATCGCTCGCTGGAAAAATGGTTCGGGGTGAAACCGGTCAACAAGCCTGTTATTCCCGGATGGGCAAAACTGATGCTGCTGGGCATCGGCGGGCTGGCATTGTTGTTATTGGGGGCAAATGTCGTACTGAAATCCCAGGTGAAATCCAAAACCAGAGAACTAAGACAGGATATCGCCAAGCGCAAGCAGGCAGAGGAGTCAAAGCGTCGTTATGATCAAGAGCTGACGATCAGAAACAGAATCGCCACCATCTTTCTCACCACCCCGGATGAGGAAATGTACAACGAGGTCTTGAAGGTGCTTCTGGATGCCCTGGACAGCGAGTATGGAGTGTTCGGCTATATGGATGAAGGTGGTTCCCTCTATGACCCGACACGTCTGGAACGAATGCCAGGTCGCCGAAAAGACGTACGTGTTTCCCCGTCAGAAATGGGGAGACAGCTCGTGGCCACGATGCATCCGAGAAAAGAAGATCATTTGCAGCAACCGGCCTTCCGCCAGAACGCCCAAGGGGCACGTGGCCATAAAAAGACACATATCCTTGCCCGTGATTCATCGGGGTGAGGTCATCGGGCTGATCCAGGTGGCCAACAAGGAAACGCATTATGATCAGGAGGACATCCGATTGCTTAAGACACTCGCTGATGCCATAGCGCCGGTTCTACATGCCAGACGTACGGGCCAAAGAATGGAACTGGAGCGGGAGCGAGCGGAGGAAGCCTTACAGAAATCTGATGAACGTTTTAGGCAAGTTGCAGAAAACGCTGAGGAGTGGATTTGGGAAGTGGATGGCGATGGTTTATACACATACGCAAGCCCGGTGGTGG
>CAZWAO010000033.1:0-16371 GCA_964631815.1 uncultured Ignavibacteria bacterium
TTGGTCTGATCGGGTCGGGGAAGCCTCTTGGTGCCAACGACCACATCCGGAGTCCCATCGTTGTTCACATCCTCAATCAAAACCCGGTTGGTGAGAGATAGCTTTGCTTTCAGCGTATCCTCCACCTGTTCCCAACCGTAGATGTCTGTCCTCCACAGTTCTTTGAGTGGGCTATCACCAGCGTGACACACATTGATGCAGAAAAGCGAAAGAACCAAGATCATGGGTAAATTCCTCATGTCTCCTCCTTTCCATTAGCTTGGCAGCGTTTACAAGAGGAAGCCATAGAAGAAAGCTGCTTAGCTTATTGAATCAGTTCCTAATTGACAGAATCCGCAGGTTTCGCCCCATCCTTCATACACCAATCCGTCGAGCTGCTGCATTCGTCCCAATCCCCGAAGAAACAGATATTGAAGGTACTACAAGGAGCGGCCGCCAAAGGCAACCCTTCCTTATCTTCGCGGTTGACTATGTTTACATGCTTCACTGTCACCACCCCCTTTCTATTATCTTCTATGGCTTCCTCAATATAGACTAATCCATTTTTTTCTCAAGCTATTTCTTCCTGAGCTGTTTGTGGATATTCATGTCATCTTTGAGCTTCACGTACAGAACCAGAGCCAGCTTCACAATATGCCGCGTAAGCTCGCACCGCAGTTGGCTGGGCACGTTTATATCGTCGTTTTCGGTGTAGTTGGAGATGGCGCATCCCCCTGCGCACAGGTACTTGGCTATGCAGTCTCTGCATTGGGTAATCTCACTCACCGGCTTCAAATCAAACGTCTCTCTGGCGTTCCCGGATAACCCCCGGCGCACATTTCCCATCAGGAATCTCTTGTCGCCCACCACCCTGTGGCAGGGATAGAGATTACCCTTGGCCGAAACCGACACGACGCCTCTTCCCGCCCCACAGCCAAATAGCCTTGATTCCCGAAGATGTATTCTCCTCATAAACTCGAAGAAGTTTCTGATCACAAAGCGGGACCCCTGTGCCATCCGTCTTTCGTAGCCGGAAGCCACCCGACTGAAAGCCTTCTTGAATTCCGGCAGATGGGCACGCAACAACTGCTCCACGTCGTGTGCGCCATCGACCAGCTCGAAGTGCGCTCTGCCTATGCCCAGCCTCCTCAGATTCATCACCGAGCCTTCCAGGTCAAAACAGTCATAGGGCAGGGTGCACCTTACCGAGACGCTCCCCGGGTCAAAGAACCTCTTCAACTTCTTCACAATCATATCGTAGGAACCCTTCCCCGAGGCGAAAACCCGATGTTTGTCGTGAATCTCTCTTGTGCCATCCAAGCTGACCAGAATGCTGAACTTGTTCTGCCTCATAAAGTCGACATTGTTTTGCCTGAAGAGTGTGCCGTTGGTGGTCAGGCTGTAAGTGAACTTTTTATCGAGTTTCTTCCCCACCGTCTCACAATACCCCACGATCCTCTCGATCATCGGAAAGTTCATGAGCGGCTCTCCGCCGAAGAAGGCAATGGAGAGTTCTTTTCGACTATTTGAGCTTCTCACCAGGAAATCCACCGATTCTCTGGCAGTCTGCCAATCCATCAAACGCCTTTCCTCGCCGTAGGTTCCGCCGTTTCCGTAGCAATACGAGCAGCGAAGATTGCAGTCGTTGGCCACATGGAGGGTTATGGAGTGAATCTTTGGGGTGACTGCTGCAAGTCCTGAGACCCGTTTCCTCATCCGGCGCCCACCGGATGAAATCACCCCCACCTGCTGTAGTTCGTCGACAGCTTCAGCTATCGTCCTGGTGTCGTACTTGGGGACCAACCTTCGCGTGATATTTGCTTTCGAATGTTCCCCACTTCTGAGGGTATTGACTATCTCGCATGAGACGGAATCCAACTCACCTACCAGAAGAGTCTCAGGGTCGAAAAAGTATCTGTTACCTCCGACCCGGAATTCGTGTGTTCTTTTGAGTCTCAGCCGGCTCACTTCTCTATCTCACCGATGGGTATCACAGAGCATCTCATCGAAGCATTTCCATCTATCCCACTTTTCAGGCTCTGCTTCTATTCGTCGCTCGAACGTCTCGAAGATGCGCTGGGTCATGTCTTGGTAACTTTGTTCTCCACTAAGGTCCAGCTGATCGCCAATCGATATCAAATGATGTCCGTCCATGTCGGTGATATGTACGGGAACGAGAGTGGCGCCGGTCTTGTGGTGTAGCCAAACAGCGCTGTATCCGGCATGAATCCTCCGGTTCATAAAGCGCACCTTAACCGTTCCGCGAGGCGTACCCATGTGGAAGTCGCCGAGAAGAAAAACCATCTGTTTGTCATTGAGGGCCTTCACCAGATTCCTGATGGTCGTGTTCCCGATCGGCAACAGTCTCAATTTGAGGTTTCCGGTTTCCTCATCTACCCTCCTGATTTTCTCCTCAAAAAGCCTGTTGCATTCAGGGCGCAATCCCGAAAGAGCCGTGATCTTCAAGCCGTGCAGAGCGAGCACGGCGGGGATCAGGTAGAAGGAACCGAAGTGAAGGGACAACAGGATAGCTCCCTTGTTGCCACAACGGAGGGGCTCCAGTTTATCCAGGCCATTGATTGTGGTCCCATCGTTTAAGAAGCGAATCAGCTTCCGTCCCTCGGCATTGAGCAGGAACGCGGAATCTACGTTGACTTTGATCCGGTGTCTGATGTTCCCGAGCATCACCTCGAAAAGGAATCTATCGTCAGCCTCGGCCCCAAACGCTGATTTCAGATTGCGCAGTATTCTCAATCTGTCGCTGGTGCGCATGCCGACGTAGTTCATCAAAAACAGAATGGCCCTGGCCACCCTGAGCGGCACAAGATTGACGATGGAAGGAACGAGCATGGCTTTCATCGTTGGTAATCCATAGAGATCCACCACCGGATGGGTGTCGATCAAATCTCCGTCTCTCCCGGTGTCCACTTCCGGTCTTGCTTTTTCTTAGCTCCGCCCCTCTTGGGGTGTGCCCGTATCTCCAGAGGAGCGGAGCTTTCCAGAGACACCGGGTTAGACCTGTTGGTACGACCCAGTGTCCCCCCTGCATGAAAGGAGCAAGGTAGCAAATGTCGTCCACGGTCGACCGTCCCTTCGACTTCGCTCAGGGAGGGTGAGCTAAGTCGAACCCTCCACCGTCCACCGCAAAGCGAAGCGAGGGCGGCGGAGACCATGAACCATGAACTTCGAACTATAAACTGCTTTATTCCGGCCCCATCCCGCCCGACGGTCGTGCTGAGCGTCCCTGCGCTCTCCTGCGGGACAGGGCCTTTCCTTTGAGAGGAAGGAGGAAATAACCAATCACCTTCCCGGACGGATGTCCGGTTGCTCTGATCGGTGATCCCCTTTTGCAAGAACTGTGCCAATTAACATAGGCCACGCAGACTTAAAATGTAAGTCCGAGTCCGATTTGAAGATACAGAGAAACCGACGGGCAAGCTTGAAAGCAAAAATGGTGGGGAAAACAAAAAGGCTTTCTCAAAATGAGAAAACCCAAATCGACACAGTCTTTGTAACCTTATACAACTAAGTAAGTTTCGCCGATTCTCAAAATGAGAATGCTTTTCTCAAAATGAGAATCACAAATACAGCGCATTCAACTCCACGAACTCCTTAACCAGTCCCAGATTGATTTTCTTCCTGTTTGGGATACTTGAAGGATGGTCTCCTCCGCCTCCTGCCGATCCCTCCCGCACTTCCGATGTCGTAAGAGAAAACAGGTCATAGAAAAACGGGCCTTCCTCCGTAGAGAAAGACCCGCATCTTATTTCGAGTTGGAGCCGACCGCTCGCAATGCTCACGAGGCTCAGCTGAAGCCCTTGCTGGTCGAGCAGGACGACGATGATTTACCGGCGGAGTCGCTGCTGGAGAATACGGAAAGCACCTTGGTCGGGTTGATCGCGCCGCACTTGGGGCATTTCAGGTCCGAGCCGTCCTCGCCCACCTTCTGCAAAGCATCGAACTTGTGCTTGCACTCGTTACATTGATATTCGTAAATAGGCATCTCAGTCGACCTCCTTTGGGGAACGGAAGATTCTGCTTTGAGCTTAAGGCAATCCTAAATACGCTCATCCCGAACGGTTATTTGCCCATGTTCTGTGCAAGTTTCTTAAGTTGGTTCTCCGAAAGCGGCGTCCCGTATGCCGAATACTGAATCATCGGTTCCGCTGCGTTCTCCATGAGCACCCACTGGCCGTCAATCTATCCAAGAAGACAAGGTCCAGCCTTCCGTCGGCCCCCGGTATTACTCCCTTTACCGATTGGAACTCTCCGTCTCCCTCAAGCTCACTCTGCTTCATCTGCCGTTTCAGCGAATCCTTCTCCACGGAACTCTCTTGTCGGTGATTGGATCAGCCTCTTCGTGCTCTTGCAGTTTACGGGCATTATGATCTGCCGTTGCCCTTCTGCGGTTTTGCATGCCTTTTATCACGAAGTCCCCCACCGAGCACCCCAGATCCCTGGCTACTATGCCGCACTTCACCATCAGAAGAAAATACAAATTCTTGTCCTTTATTTCGTTCAGCGTCTCGTAGTTGCCGTGACCCTTGGCGATCACAACGTCGGCCCGCTCGAAGATTTTTCGGAACTCATCCGAGCAATCGTCCAGAATTGTCCCGGGGGCATCTGAGCCGTTGGAGATGATCTTTGCCACCTGGTCCAGTGAGGCGTAGTAGGCGTCTTCCAGGGTGGCGTCATTCATTACCGGGGAACCCCTAACAGCGTAAAACAGTTCCACCGGGGGCATCTGTCTGAGCAATATCTTGTCGAAAAAGGTCTCCCCGGCGTTGTCGGCCAGGTAAAGAATGACCGAGGCTTTCTTCAAATCCCGCTTCAGGCTTTCGCTATCGTCAATGGCTGGATCCTTGAGCAACACCCGGTCCATGGTTTTCATCAGTTCAAATTGATGCTCGGGGCCAAAATCGATGGTGTTGCCGGCGATGGCCAGCCTGCTGGCGCAGCGAAACCTGTCAGGGCAGGCATTCACCCTGTCGTCGAGAACCGGGTAAAGCCTCTTGACAAACTGGTTGAATTCCCTTTTCAATTTGAAAAAAGGATCGGGATTATTCAACACCCTGCGTATGGCCCGATGCACAGCCTGACCCAGATAGGGAGGCGAATGGGAATACGACAGACCGCTCAGGGCCTGAAGTACGGCCTTCAGCAGTTCCTGCCGTTCCTCCTCGTCCAAGGCCGTCTCCCGAGCGATTCTGATGGCTTGGTTGATGATACACGGTATACATTCCAGGTAGGTTTTCATCGATCCACTCCCATGTTGCCCTGGGAATCATCTCTGCCTTCCGAACCCGTCTCGCTCCTCTCGACTAGAGACAGCTCCATGAATTTGCCCACCGCGGTTGCCTTCACCTGCCCGGTCTGCACGATTTCGGCATTGACTATATGCAGACGAGATCGCGAACAGGCTATCCAAGCCCGCAGGGTTGCCGGCTCGCCGATAAGCACCGGGTGGAGAAAACGAACCTTCAGTTCCGCAGTGACTCTTTCATGTCCTTGCGCAAACATGCAGTTGGTCATGGCTCCATCCAACAGGCAGGAAACTACTCCGCCGTGCAAGATGCCCGCATATCCCTCGAAACGCTTGTCGCAACCGAACGTTGCCCGGACGCCGCCGTCTTGGGAGACGGCAAACTCCAGTCCGAATCCGCACTCACTCGGAGGCCCACAGACCACACAGTTGGCATGCGCCTCTCCCCGAACCCTGGCTAATTCGGCTTGCGTGACATCATTAGCCATAGACCTCCTTTCTCCTGCAAAGTTGCCTGCCCAGAGAAGCAAACCCGGCCTGCTTCCGGGGCATAGGTATCAAAATGTTAGCGAATGGCTAAATACGCACCTCCGCAACGATAAAAGCACCTGTCGGGTTTTCCCTCTGCGAAGCGCCTCGCCGCATAGACCAACTTACCGCCTCCTGTTGGTTGTGCTTCGATCCTTCCGCCGAAATCCCCATTCGAACCGCTCCATATGGAGACAAAAGGTCAAAAAGTTCTCTGGGAGAGAAGAGATGAGCAGAAGCATACGGCGGCTTTCCCTTCGCTACCCGCTGCCGATTCAGAGGGGCCAACTTGTTCAGCGTGCCGATGATCAGCCTGCCATGAGGTTTCAGACAGCGAAACATCTCCTCCAGAGCTCTGGACGTATCGGGCACAAATTCCAATGTAGCCATGGCAGCCACGACTTCGAAGGTTCCGTCGGCGAACGGCAATCCTTCGACGTCCGCGACCAAAAAACGACACCCGGGATCATCGCCTGATCGCGCGACCCGGATCATTGCGGAAGAGACATCGATGCCCACTACGTCAAATCCCAGCGAACGGAAGAAACTGCTCCAATGCCCTGTGCCGCATCCTGAGTCCAGTAAACGTTCCCCAGGTTTGGCTGATGGGAGTATCCCCCGCACCAGAGACTTCTGCGCTCTATCATGGAGACGCCCCTCCCTGGTTTCGTACCAGCGGTCATATTCATGGACTGTGGAGCCGAAATCGAAAGGAGAATGTGTCCTTGCATCCGCATTAAGCTTTGGGCGGTGAGTTAGCAATGACTTCTCCTTTGATTGCATCTTGCTCCGGATCATCTCAAGCGATCGTGTAGAAAGCCTCGCCTTCTCTTATTGTGATCTTGATCGTCTTGCCCTCCTCCAAGGCCTGAAGGTATTTAACTATCTCATTGGGATGAACTCCCAAAGCCGTCGCCATTTCGTCTCTTTTGGTGGGTCTTCTGGCCAGAAGCTCGATTATGGCGTTTTCCAGATCCTGATGATATGCCTGGCTGGTGGACCTGTCGAAACCGGCAATGATCTCCACCGGCAGCTGCGGATCGAACAGAGCCTCTATCCTGAGAAGCTCCTGTTGGTCCAATCGCATGACGTCCGGCCAACTGGGAGGTCTAATCACGGTGTTCAGTTGGATTCTATCCACTCTCAACTGACCCACGAAGTCGTTGATCTTGCCAATCTCCTCTTCAGAGTCATTAACTCCCTTGACCAGCATGATCTCCACGAAAGTCCTGCCACCATATTCCTGACAGAATCGCCT
Source organism: uncultured Ignavibacteria bacterium (assembly GCA_964631815.1). Taxonomy (GTDB): domain Bacteria; phylum Zixibacteria; class MSB-5A5; order MSB-5A5; family SM1-73; genus SM23-73-3. Next base: position 7,029 of record CAZWAO010000033.1, read on the forward strand.
TATCCCTCGCAGGACCTTCTTGGAGTCCAGGCCCTCGACCGGATGATTGATCTTTTGATAGGTGTTCTCGGAGACTGCATCCACCGAGGGAACAACCAGATCCGCCTCGCCGAGATCCTCTCTGACCTCTTCTTTCCACAGCAGGGAACCGTTGGTGAGGACCGCTACCGGTAGCTTGGTGAAGTCCTTTATCCTGCGGATGATTTCACCGATATCATTGTTCAAGGTGGGTTCCCCGGAGCCGGACAACGTTACGTAATCGATGTCGTTGTTTCTTTCCACTATCTCTTTTACCTGGCTAACCACCGGATCAACCTTGACGAAGGAGCTCCTTTCCAGGGTGTGGTTCGTGGTCCGGCCCAGCTGGCAATAGATGCAGTCATAGCTGCAGTGCTTGAAAGGAACCACATCCACTCCCAGAGAGATGCCCAGTCTTCTGGAGGGAACCGGCCCGTAGACGAACCTCCTGGTATTTCTATCTTTCCCGTGCGTACTCATCGTTGGTCTCCAATACGGTCACCAAGCTGAGCTGTCCCATCTTCAACCTCACTCTTAATTCGTTCCCAGATGTCCTCGACCTCCTTGGCCAAGTGCGACTTCGGATGCTCCATGACGGTCGTTCCCTGCACCATAGCCTGTGTGAAGAGGTTATCAAATTCAAGCTTACCCACCACCGGGATGCCTTCTGTCCGGCAGAACCCTTCAATCGCTTCGGAGTTCTCCCTGTTCAGGTCATGTTTGTTTATCAACACTGCGGACGGTATCCCGAAATGTCGAGCCAGGTCCAGTACTCGTGTCAGATCGGAGATGGCGGAAAGAGTTGGCTCGGTTACGACCACCACCAGGTCCACTCCGGTGATGGATGCTATCACCGGGCAGCCGATGCCGGGAGGTCCGTCCACAATGACCAAGTCCAACTTCTCCCTCTGCGCGATGTCCCTGGCATTCCGTCTGACAGTGGTAACCAGCTTTCCCGAGTTCTCCTGGGCGATCCCTAATCTGGCGTGAACCATCGGCCCATATCGCGTGTCGGACAGGTACCACTGGCCAGCGACGTTTTCCTGCATCCGAATCGCCTTAGTCGGACAGACCAAAGCGCACACCTGGCAGCCCTCACAAGCAACGGGGTCGATTATGACCTTAGGGCGGCCCCCTTCGCTTTGACTTTCCTCGCTTATTGCATCGAACCTGCACACTCTAAGGCACTCTCCACAGCCGGTGCACTTCTCAGCATCCAACATGGCTTTCATGCCGCCTTTGAAATCGTGTGTCTCTTCGATCCGGGGATGCAGTAAAAGATGCAGGTCCGAGGCATCCACGTCGCAGTCCGCCATTACTTTACTCTTGGCTAATGCTGCAAAGGCAGCGGTGAGCACCGTCTTACCGGTTCCGCCCTTCCCGCTGATCACGGTTATCTGCTTCATCTATCCACCCCCGCCTGGGTTTCTACCGACTCCCATAATCGTTCGAAAATCTCCCTATAACGCTCACCGGCCTCCCACATGGGGACACCCCGGGAGTATCGGACTGCCACTTCTCTGTCGAATGGTATCTCAGCCAATATGGGAACCTTCTGCCGACTGCAATAGTCCCTCAGATTATCATCCCCTATACCTGCTCGGTTGATGACCACACCGTGTTTGATCTTAAGCTCCTTGAGAAGCTCGACTGCCAGTTTCAGATCGTGCAGTCCGAAGGGAGTGGGTTCGGTGACCAGCAAACAGAAATCGCTTCCTTGAATGGATTCGATTACGGGACAGGAAGTGCCTGGGGGCACGTCGATGATGGTGATGCCGTCCTGATTGGCGGCCTTTTTCACCGCCCGGATCAACGGAGTGGCCATCGGTTCGCCGACGTTCAGCCGCCCCTGAACGAACCTGATTAAGCCGGCAAACCCCTCCTCCAAAACTCCGATCTGCCTTTCTTTCTCACTTATCGCCTTCTCCGGACAGAGCCGAGTACAGCCCCCGCAGCCGTGGCAAAGCTCGGTAAAAGTGAGCACCTCGTTTCTCAAAACCACGATAGCGTTGTAGGCACAGACCTTCGCGCATTCCCCGCAGAATGTACATTTATCGAAGTCTATCTGTGGAACGGGCAAGCTCACTGACCTATGTTCTCTGATCTCCGGTTTGAGAAAGATGTGAGCGTTCGGCTCCTCCACGTCACAGTCCAAAAACTGAACGCCTCGCGATCTCATGCCGGAAAGGAAAAGGGCCAGACTGGTGGCCACCGTGGTTTTGCCGGTTCCACCCTTGCCGCTGGCAATAGAAATGACCATTTCCCGTTCGCTCTCCCTTCTATGCTTTTTCTATAAGCCCGTCTCGGCTTCCCGGTTGTGCGGGAGATTCTTCCGTGGCTGATAGCGACGATGTCTGAGGCCTTCCCGGTCCCCTTTCTTGGCTTCCCGGATCATAGTCCTTCACTTTGTTAGCCAGGCTTATTCTCTCCTCACTGTTTCCTCTCTCCATTACCTTGATTATTGAGTCCGGCAGACGCATCACCGGGCGTTTCAGTAACTTTAGTTTCCCCCACGCCTCCCTGGTCAGGATCCCCTGTCCGAAATAGACTCCCTCGATCGTAAGGTCCACTAGGACGTATTCCGCTTCTGGGTATCCCAGAATTCCCCTAAACTCTAACACCGTCCCTCCCTTCCGATTCTTATCCTTTTCCCTTGAACCAATCTTACAGAGTTGACAATTCTCCCGGATCCTGCTTTTGAGAGTCTGATGCTCACCGCTTCTCGGTTTCCGCAAGAACCAAAGCGGAATGTCTTATTATCACCACACCAATGCAGACTCCGATTAGGCTTCCGATTACTACGTGTTCGGACCAGAGCCCATTCCGGCAGTTTGAGAAGTTTTCGTCAGGTCAACTGCTGTGGGAAGATGTCTGTTCATCTTTCCTGGTACTTAACGGCGATGGCTCCCTGTGGGCATTGTCTCACACAAGCCAGGCAGGCTGTGCATTCGCCCGGATCGATCCTGGCAACTCCATTCATGGAGATAGCTCCCATTGGACATACGTCAGAACACAACCCGCAACCGATGCACTCCTCCTCGTCCACGACGGCTACAGTCTCACCCTCAGCCCTTTGGGCGCCAACTGTCTCTTGACCTCTCATCTTCTGCTTGATTTCCTCCAAGCGCTGTGAGACCATCTGGGCACGCGATTTCAAAGCCTCCATTTCCTCTTCTAGATCAAGGCCAGAAGGGTTGGCGGGGGTCAGGCTGAATTCTCTCGCTCTCATCTTCCCTGCGAATCTACCTCTCCTTTCGCTCAGTATGCCAAATGGATTATTCCTTCTCACCCTCCTCCTCCTTTCTGGATGGCTGATCAGCTATCTCTTCTGCACACTCCGTCATCAGTACAGGGGGCGGAGGAGCATCGTTCTTCCCGTCCGCAGCATGTGGTCCCCGGTCGAGAGGAGCCTCCCATGACGATGGAGCCAGGAGCAGAGATCCTCTTTTCCATTCTGCTCGAACCGCAGTGGGAGCAGATCGGAGGCGCCTCCTGCGTTCTTTGTCTGTGTAGAATTTCCGATACTCTGCCGCAATCGACGCATCTGTACTCATAGATGGGCATAGCTCTTTCTCCTGGCGGATCACGCAGCAGCCAACCAAACAACCCGGATGCTTAAGCCACTTGGTCCCCGTCCATGTATCGCTGTCAGCACAACACCGGCTTCGTATTCCAGGCCGGTTATTCCCTGACCATGTAAGCCCCGCACTTCGGACACTTCAACTCGAAACAGGGAGTCGCTCTTGTATGAGCAACCTTGGCTCCGCAGGAGGGACACGCGCAATTCCCCACCGGTCCTGCACCCGGTCGGTTGCCTCCCATTCTTCCTCTTCCTTTGCCCTGTCCCATTCCTCCACCCCTTCCGGTTCTCGGCCCCTGGCCCGCCGGTCCCGTCCCGTCTCCTCTCGGCATATTATCTTACTCCTTTCTCGAAACTCCACTTAGACCAGATTGGTTGATTCACTGGTTGGAAGGCGAACACTCCGAGTCATCATGTTCATGTCCGGAGTGATCGCACTCGCTTTTCTCCATTCCATATCCTCTTCCCGACCCGGGTCGACACAGGCTCTCGCCCCCTTCCAAGGTTCCGGAGATCAGCTTCTCCACCACCTCGTCCACCCGACCGCTGACCCCCACCAAGGTCTGGATGCCTTTCTCCGCAAAGAGAGCTTCGGCTCGTCTTCCCATTCCACCGGCCACGATGCAACTCACCCCTTTCTCCGCCAGAAAGCCGGGAAGAAACGCCGGTTGGTGTCCCGGATTGTCCACGAGTTCTCTGCCCAAAACCGTACTCCCGTCGATGTCCACCAGGGTGAAGGCGGGACAGCGCCCGAAATGAGCGGAGACATACTCTCCGTCCGTCGAGATCGCCACTTTCATATTATGTAATCCTCCTATCAGCTCTTCTTGCCTTGTCTCAAGCCGAAATGATCGGGCACCGAAGAGTCGGATAGCTGTTTGAGCTCCCCGTTTTTGTATTTGGCCAGATTCTCCCTGACGGTTCCCGGGGCAGCCTGGTACACGGTTATGTTCGCAGCCTTCAATGTCTGAGCGGCGTTGGGCCCCACATTACCGGTAATCACCACCTGCACTCCTTTGTCGGCAATGGTCTGCGCCGCCAGGGGACCGGCTCCTCCGGCCGCGTCCACGGCCGGGTTGGCCAGGGTTTCCGTATTTCCTGTTTCGGAATCCACCAGGACAAAATGGGCGCACCTGCCGAACCGGGTATCCATGGCGGCTTCCAGGCTGTCTCCCTGGGAGGTAATGGCTATTCTCACGATTTCCCCTTTCCTTCTTGCGAAGGGAGGAGTATTGATCCCGTCTCCTCCCTTCTTGTCGGCCTCACTTCTTCTTCTGCTCTCCCTTCTCCAGCTCGCCTATCCGCTCCCTGATGGCGGTCAGTTCCTCTTCTAAAGAAGCCAATTCCTCTTGCAGGAATTTCTTCTCTTCCTCAGCCGAGGGTTGATGGTAGGCGGGAGGATAGGGCGCGTATTGGGATTGGAACGGGGCATAAGAGGGATGGCCATAGAAGCCGCCTCTCCACCAACCGCGACCGCCTCCGAATGCCCGCCCTCTGCCTCCGCCGCGGGGAAAACCGCCTCTGCCCACTCCGTACCAACCCCGTCCGGGGATGGGATTCATGTACCCGGGCATGGAATATCCCGCGCAGAATCCCGCGCCGCGACCTGTCATGGGTCCCGAACCCCAGGGACCGGTTCTGTCTCCACCTGGCATATCAGTCACCTCCTTTGGTTCTTGAAGTTTCCTTTGAACTCACGGCTCTAACGATCTGTTCAACCATCTCGGCGAAAGCCTGTGCCGCAGACGATTCTTTCCGATCCCAGACGAATGGCTTTCCTTCGTCGCCGAACGTCACTATCTCCGGTTCGATGGGGATCTTGCCCAGAAAAGGAACGCTCATCTCTTTGGCGGCCTTCTGACCGCCGCCGGTCTTAAACAGGTCGGTGCTCTTGCCGCAATGCGGGCAAACGAAGCCGCTCATGTTTTCCACGATTCCCAGAACCGGCACGTTGAGCTGCCTGGCGAAGTTCACCGCCTTTCGCGAATCCAGCAAGGCCACCTCCTGCGGCGTGGTGACTATGATCACACCATCGATATCCTTGATCAACTGGGCGATGGAAAGCGGCTCGTCGCCGGTTCCCGGCGGGGAGTCTATTATCAGATAATCCAGCTCGCCCCAATCCACTTCTGCCAGGAACTGCTTGATGGCTCCCATTTTCAGTGGACCCCTCCATATCACCGGGCTCTCTTTGTCCTTCAGCACGAACGCCATGGACACCACTTTGAGATTGAATGCGTACAGCACCGGCTGAATCTTGTCTGCATTCCCCACCATAGCCATCTCTTCCAGGCCGAGCATTTTAGGTATGGAAGGACCATGTACGTCGACATCCAAGAGGCCCACCCGCATGCCTTTGTGGACCAGTCCCAAAGCCAGATTAACCGCCACCGTGCTCTTGCCCACTCCTCCCTTATTGCTCATCACCAGTATCTTGTGATGAACGTTGCGGATGTTTTCACCCAGGTCCGCTTCCTGTCGTGGTTCCACTTTTCCCTCGCTTTCCTAAGGCTGTTGTATTCTCATCTTCCTGTGCGTCCGAAGCATCTTCCTCTTCGCCAACCTTTTCCGTAACCTTGGCCCCTGCCCCAACCCACTGGTCCGATCCTCATGCTTTGGCATGACGGACAAACCGGCGGCACCGCCACTCCGGCGCGAAGGTCCCACGTGTGGTGGCATTCCTCGCAGGCGTATGCTCCGGTCATGACGAAATCGCCCCCCTCTATTCGAATGGCCTTGGCGTTGATGATGGCTTCCGCGACCTTTCTTCTGGCTGAAGCCACGATCCTCCCGAAAGTAGCCCGGGAGATGCTCATCTTCTTGGCCGCCTCCTCCTGCTGGAGTCCCTCCAAGTCAGCCAACCTGATAGCCTCGTGCTCGTCCACGGCCAGGACTACCTCCTCCAAATCAGCCAACGGTATTCCCCTGGGTTTGAAATATGTGGAGTTGGGTTGGGCTCCAACCCAACGGAATCTTCTCGGTCTGGGCACTGTAATTCCTCCCAAAGGAGTTTTGAGCATATGCTCATAACTATTTACGGCAGATTTTCGCCTGTGTTTAACTCCGGCGGAGATTTTTTGATTTTCTGTGACGAAAACAGCAGAGGCGGGATGAATTCCCGCCTCTATGCGTGGCTGGAGATAAGATCATAGGGCAGGGCATTCAGCCCTGCCCCAATGGTGCATGAAGACACTTGCTGGGCTTGAACAGGAGCGTTTCAGAATTCCACCCTTCCCTCCAGGGCATTTGCCAGTGTGGTCTGATCGGCATACTCCAAATCGCCCCCGGCAGGAAGCCCACGGGCGATGCGGGTGACTTTCACACCCAGAGGCTTGATCAACTTGGAGAGATAAACAGCCGTGGCCTCCCCTTCGGCGCTGGGATTGGTGGCTATTATGACTTCTTTGACTTTTCCGTCTTTGAGTCTGACCAAAAGCTCTTTTACCTTCAAATCGTCAGGCCCCACGCCCTCCAAGGGGGAAAGCGCTCCTCCCAGAACGTGGTACAGACCCTTGAATTGATTGGTCTTCTCCAAAGCCGCCACGTCGTTGGCTTCCTCCACCACGCAGATTATGGATTTATCTCGTTTCTCGTCTTTGCAGATGGAGCACGGATCATCTTCGGTGATGTTGAAACATACCGAGCAGTAGCGCACCTTTTCCTTCACGTCCAGCACCGCCTGCGCCAGACTCTCCGCCTCCTCTTTTCTCTGCTTCAGCACGAAAAACGCCATCCTCTGGGCGGTCTTTTTTCCGATTCCCGGAAACTTGGAGAATTCCTCTATAAGTTTCTCTATCGAGTCGACCATTTTGTCCTTTGGCAAGAAGCCTCAAATCGCCCCGTGTGATTAAGGCAAGCAGCCAGGTCTATTGAAAAATCAAAAGCATAAGGTATCGGGCATTCGCAATGGACTCTTGGAAAGACAACGGACGATCACTAGAAGCCATATCGCCCGTAAGGCAAACACCTGGGCTTTTGCCACTTAGAACGGCAATCCCGGTATCTTCAGCCCGCCGGTGAGCTTGCTCATTTCCTCTGCCTGCACCTCCGCCGCTTTCTCTCGGGCCTGGTTCACGGCGGCTACGATCATATCTTCCAGCATCTCAACGTCGTCTTTGTTGACCACTTCAGGATCGATCTTCACCTCCAAAATTTCCTGCTTTCCGTTGGCCACCACCTTCACCATGCCCCCGCCCGCAGTTCCCTCCACTGTCTTGTTGGCCAACTCCTCCTGGATTCTTTCCATCTCCTGCTGCATTTTCTGCATTTGCTTCATCATGTTGCCGAAGCCCTTGACCATTTTCTTCTCCTCACAGATTGAATGCCGGAAATCTTGTTCACCAATCGATCAGGTTCAGATTATCTCGCCTTCAAACGTGTCCAGGATGCTTTTCACCAACGGATCCTTCGCCGCCTGGCTGCGGGCCGTACTCGCTCCAGCGTCGGCCGGTTTTTCCGGCGACGCAATCTTGGCTTCATTGAGCTCGAACTTCACCCTCAGCGGCTGTTGAAACACATCTCCTAAGACCTTCTGGATCAGATTGAAATTCTCCTTCCTCTCCGCCTGCTTCTTGTGGAAATTCCTTCCGTTGTGGAATTCGACTGTGAGAGTATCATCCGCCAGACTGAGAATCTCTCCGTCTTTGAGCAAACTCCACAGCGACATCTTGGATTTTTTTATGTTTCCCAAGACTAAGCTCCATTTTCTCTGAAGTTCATCCGTGGACAGCGGCTCGGTTACCACCGAATAATCGTCTTCTCGATCCACAGCAGCAGATTCCGCCTGCCCTTTAGCCGGTCTCCGGTAATCGGCCGATCGGGACGATTGGGTCGTCGAGCCTTTGCCCGAAGCAGAATCGTTTATGCTGCCGGAGCCCGATTCGCACCCTCCCAGAAGATCAAGCTTGCCCAAGACCTCTTCCAGGCTGACCGAGGACTCCATTTTCAGAAGCTTCATCAAGGTCATCTCCAGGAGAATCCGGGGATCGGAAGCTCTCTTTAAGTTCTGGTTCAAATCGGCCACCGCCTTGAGCATCCGCAGGAGATCGGCTTCCGAAAAGTCGGAGTTTTTCTCTTTGTATTTCTGAATGAAGTTGTCCGAAAGATCGAACAAGCCTGTGGAATCACCCGGCAGCTTGCTCACCAGAAGATTTCGCAGATGCTGAATCAGGCTGTTGACGAATTCCGGCAAATCCACGCCGGAATCCATGAGTTGATCCAGGATGGATATGCCTTTGGCCGAGTCTTTCTTGGCTATGGCATCGGTGATCTCGAACAGCTTGTCCTGATCCACCAATCCCAGGGTCTCGCTGACCAATTCGGCGGTGATCGTTTTTTGAGTTTCCTGGTCCGAGCCGTCCCCGCCCCCGTATGCTATCACCTGATCCAGAAGAGACAAAACGTCTCTTAGGCTTCCATCCGCCCTCCGCGCCAGGGTGAAAGCCGCCTCCTGTGCAATCTCCACGTTTTCCTTTTGAGCGATATCCAGGATGGTTCGGACCAGATCTGTCGTGGGTATTCGGCGGAAGTCGAACCGCTGGCACCGGGAGATTACGGTCTGCGGCACCCTGTGAGGCTCGGTGGTGGCGAACACGAAGATGGCATGTGCCGGCGGCTCCTCCAGCGTTTTCAGCAGAGCGTTGAAGGCGGAGTCCGACAGCATGTGGACTTCGTCGATGATATACACCTTGTATTTCTGCTGGGTGGGGACGTAGCGGATATTTTCCCTTAAGGTTCTGATGTCGT
>CAZWAO010000034.1:0-2846 GCA_964631815.1 uncultured Ignavibacteria bacterium
AACCTGCATGCCGTTGTCCAGCCAGTACTCCTTGGCGTCGATGTTCTGGGCGGCAGCCGGAGCGGCCGCACTCAGCACCAAGGCCACACACGCCAAGACCGCAGATGTGATGCATTTGTTCATGAACAGCTCCTTCCATTATGTTGAATTCAATCGGTCGGGTATCATCAACGCAGTCCCTTACGAGTCCTATTGTATGCAGAGATAACCTATGGAAGCCCCAAAGTCAAGCCTCTTGAAGGGGTTTCTGGAATTCGGGCCACAGTGCAGACCGGATATGCCGTCGACCTCGGAGCAGCCTGCCTGAGTTTCGGAACGGGGATAGTGAAAGCGTTTGACAAAACAGCATGAGGCATTTTAATTCCCGGATGTGATCCCAATGTACGGTAAAAAAAGACGAAAGTAATCCGCTTGGCATTTGACCGACTTATTACCGGTAACATAATCCCGAAGAGCTGAAAGTGGAACCGGCATGTCATCAAAAAGCAAGTTCTACATAGGCTGCTCAGGATGGAGCTACCAGGATTGGGTGGGTAAGTTCTATCCGGCCGGCTTGAAATCGGGCGAATGGCTGGCCTATTATGCTCAGCATTTCAATACAGTAGAAGTGAACATGTCTTTCTACCGGTTTCCCTTCAAGAACATGCTCAAGGGCTGGTATAATCGGACTCCTAAGAACTTCCAGTTCACGCTGAAAGCCAACCGGATGATAACGCATGTAAAAAGGCTGAGAGGAACGAAAGAGCTTCTATCTTCCTTTTACGCGCTGGCGGATTTGCTTGAGGAGAAGCTGGCCTGTATACTGTTTCAAATGCCTCCTTCTCTCAAAAAAGACAAAGACATGAAGACGCTGGAGAGTTTTCTGAAGTCGCTCTCTCCCGATCACAATAACGTGATAGAGTTCCGGCACAAAAGCTGGTTCTGCCGGGAAGTGTATGATCTGCTCTCAGCGCACCATGCCGTCTTCTGCATTCTCTCGGCGCCCAAACTTCCTTCGGACGCAGTAGCCACCGGTAAAATCGCCTATGTAAGATTTCATGGGGCTGGCTCCTGGTACAACTATGATTACGACGATGAAGAACTGAAGAAATGGGTACAGCAGATCAGGAAACTGAAGTTGAACACATTCGCCTACTTCAATAATGACGTGAACGCTTACGCTCCCTCCAATGCCCTCAGGCTGCAAGCGCTGTTGAAACCCTCTTCCCGGCGAAGTTAATGAAGTCTTCGATCTCCGATCCGGTTTGCGCGACTGAAAGATAAGAAAGCCCCGCCCGAAGGCGGGGCTTCTTTCCTACCGTCCCCTTCACATGACATGTTTGGTGTTTCTCTTGCATGTGGTGATAGTGGCTTCGGCACTTTGGCCCGACAGACGGCACAAGAAGCCACCCGTCAAATTGGACCGCGCTCAAATCTTGGGGGCGATAGTCTCACTTGGGTTCTCCATCCCGCCGCCGCACGCGGCTTGATCGGCTGTCTGGACGTCGACAGCCTGGTCAGGCGTACCCGGCTGATACAGCGGCGGCGGCACTCCCTTGTCCCCGGGCGGAACGGTGGTAGGACTGTTGGTTGGGAGTTGAGAGCAACCCAAAACCAACGGCAACACTGCCGCCAGAATTACCGTCAGAGCAACTGCGATGAAGATTTGCAGCAACGATCTTCCCTTCAAGCACACACCCCCTTTCTACATGATGATTGGGTTTCCCGCGGGTCGGGCCATGTGGCTGCAAACCCTCTGCCCGACAGCCCATAAAAAGCCACAACCTAAGGCTAACAACCGTCGGGCCAAGAGCCTGGGCCGGATTGATCGGGTTCGCAAAACGTTTCTCTTGATGGATGAATTGTGGGGACAATCCAACAGGCTGTTGTGCCTGTCCCTCAGAAGAGTGTCGAATTGGCCGGATTCATAAACTGCAGGAGTGGACCTAATGCGAGGGAAGCCGGCCGTATGGCCGGCTTCCCTGGTTGCCTACCTGTCAAGCGAGGGCTGAACCGACGTGGAGATGGCGTAGCGAGAAAAGTGCGATATGTTGAAGGTCACCATCAGCAAGCCGGGAGTTACCAGAACCTTCTGTACCACCTCCCAGGTTTGGGTTTCTGGATTGAACCAACGCAGGGTCAATTGATCCCCTTCTTTTGACCCCAGTAACGTAGTGCCGAACATCAGAGTTGCCGGTTGAGAGAAAACCAAGCCATCCGGACCGAAGTCCAGCTCCAGCTTCTTGTATACCTGGCCGTCCAGACTGCGGGCCATCAAGGATGACCGGACCGAAATGTAAGCCGAAGCATCCAGCGCCTGCGGCGGAACCCGGAACTGCATATGGACGCAGTCGACTACCTGGTTGATCACACCGCCGGAGGTTCCGAACCAAGCCGCATCTTCCTGTGAGGTAAGCTCGGTCCATTCAAAGGGCAGGTCGCCCGGCGATATGGGATTGCAAGGGACGCCCCAATCTTGCTCAGTTGCCGGATCCGTTGTCGCCTCCGGCGCCGTGGGTACCAGCCTGCTGCAGCCAAAGCCCACCAACATTAGAGCCAAAAAGGCCAACGCGACTGCAATCTTCACTTGCGCCGAAAAGAGTTTGTTCTTTCTCATTAGCCACCTCCTTAATGCGTGAGGTGCCTGTTACATGATTTTTCGTTCCGACATATGTTCAAGCAACTATCCTGCCATAGCCGCATAGAGCTTTTGGCCATCGGCCAACGGCTTAATAGACAAAGAACTATCCGCACATCCGGCTTCCGTTGGAGGTGCCCGCTTTCTGAGCAGGGCCTTTTTTCCGCTCCGGAGTATCGGAACCTTCCCACAGGGTATGGATATGTGCCCACACCAGGTGCTTTCGTGA
>CAZWAO010000034.1:2946-16265 GCA_964631815.1 uncultured Ignavibacteria bacterium
GTGGCAGAGGTGATCGAGCAGTATTTCGACCGCTCCCTTTACGACGTCTGCACCATGCTTCGCGGGGAGAAGGTCCCGGAGACGGCCTTGCGGATAAAGCCTGACCTGATACTGCTGGATTTGACGCTGCCCGACGTCGACGGCATCGAGGTCCTGAAGAATCTCAAGCAGACTGGCTCCCAGGCGCCGGTGGTGATAATCACGGGCAACGTCTCGGCCGAGGTGGCCATGGAGACCATGAAGGAGGGGGCCTACGAGTATCTCCCCAAGCCCTTCAGCTTGGATGAGCTGGGAAAGTTGGTGGACAAGCTCCTGGCGAAAGATCCGGGGACATCCAAGCAGGGAGACTCGTCGGCTCAGCCCGAACCTTATGATAGACCCAAGGAGCTGGTGGGCAGAAGTCCGGAGATGCTCAAGATAGGAAAGATAATCGGACAGGCCGCATTGTCCGGCGCTCCCATCCTGCTTTGCGGCGAAAGCGGAACCGGCAAGGAATTGGTTGCCAGGCTGATCCACCAGAACAGCGCCAGAGGAGACAAACCCTTCCTGGTGGTGAACTGTTCCTATCCTTCGCCGGAGATGCTGGAGAAAGAGCTGCATGGCTCCGGTGAGAATCGAAGCGGCGACACCGGTACCGTGTTCTTGGACGGCGTCGAGAGCATGGGCCTGGAAGCTCAGGCCCGCCTCTTGAGATTCTTGAGAGCCGGACACGGCACTCCTCAGGGAGAGGGAGTCGGCACCGGCCAGGTCAGGGTAATAGCCTCCTGCGCGGGAGACCTGTCGGAGAGAGTCAATCAGGGTAGCTTCATGCAGGAGCTCTTCTACAGCTTAAGAGTGATATACGTCCACATCCCGGCGCTGAGGGAAAGAAGGTCGGACATACCGCTTTTGGCGGAGCATTTCCTAAGGAGGTACTGCCAACAGAACGGGAAGACCATACGGGCCATATCCGCCGATGCCATGAAGCTGCTTTTGGGTTATGCCTGGCCGGGAAACGTGGAGGAGCTGGAGAACAACGTTTATTCTGCGGTGGTCATGTGCCAGGGCGATCAGATTCTGCCCGAGCACCTTCCCTTGGCCTACCCGCACTCGCCGACGGTTCCGCAGGATTGGGAGAAGTTGCAGGGAGATTACTCCCGTTTGTTTCTGCAAAGCTTAGAGCCTCTTAAAAGCAGACTGTTTGACGATCTAAAGGGAGAAATTCACGATCAACTGATGGGATCGCTGGAGAAGGCTTTGATCTTCATGGCGCTTACCAAGTGTCAGGGCAACCAGGTGAAAGCGTCAGGTCTTTTGGGAATAAGCAGAAACACCCTCAGAGATAAGATGGTCAAGTTCGGACTGTTGAAGAAGGAAGTATCGTCCCGCCCCGCAGCCTCCGCCTCCCAGCGAACCCACAGCACTTAGCTTGTCTTGCAGTGTCGCCTTTCATCCGCTTCGATCATTCGCCTTTGGTGTGAAGTCACAAATCTCTTGCGCAAACCCGATTCACTGATGGACTCAGCCATCTCTTTGAGGATTTTCTCAGCTCGGGTCAGGTGCTCTTTGGCCTGCGCCAGCCTGCGTTGGCCTTCGGTATCGACCAGTTGATTACACAATCCGGCCAGACCCCGATGAGCCTGATACGCCGTCTCCCGAAATCCAACCTCCTCTGCGATCTTCAGTGCTTCTTTGAGATCGGATTCCGCGTCACCGAATGAACCCAGGGCCGACCTTGCCCTTCCCCGCAGCAGATATCCCCAGGCTAAGTATTCTTTCATGTTCTCCTGTCGGGCCATGCGAAGCAGCCTGTCCGACTCCCTGGCCGCCTGCTGAAGTCGCTCGGCTGCAAGGGCCAGCTCGGTCAAACCCGCCAGGGCCTTCATGGTGAACTCCTGGGACTTGATCCTCTCGGCTAAGGCCAGGGCCTTGCGGAAGAACTCCTCCGATTCGGTCATCTGTCCGCCGGAGAGGTAATACTCTCCCAAACGGGAAAGGGTTTCGCTCTCCAGCTCCTCGTCGCCCAGCTCGCCTGCAGCCGACAACGTGGCGTCATAGCGGCTCTTGGCCTCCGGCAGATTGCCCATCTTAAGCTGCACGTCGCCGATGTTCCCGATGCTGTATGTCAAGGCATGCTGATCGCCGATTTCCGAGAATATCTTCACCGAATCCTCAAAGGCCTTCAGCGCCTGAGAGAATTGAGCCTGACTGCGGTAAATGGTGCCCATGTTTCCCAGACAGTAACCGGAATTCCGCTTGTCGCCCATCTTTTGAAAAATCTCCAATGCACTGCTTAGCATCTGAAGCGACTCGAGCAACTGGCCCCGGTCCTGATATATCAGGGCCAGGTTGTTGCGGGTCTTGGCCTCTCCCAGTTTGTCCTGAGCCAGCTTTCGGGATTCCAGCGCTCTTTGCAGATATGCGGCGGCCTCGCTCAGCGATCCTAAGCTCCAATAGCAGATGCCCACGTTGTTGTATGCCCGGGCGATTCCGTCGTCGTCCTCCAGCTTTTTGTAGTATCCCAGAGAAGACAGGTAGGCCTGGCTGGCTTTCTCGAAGGCGCCCTGGCGCCGGTACAGGTCTCCGAATACGTTGTAGCTCATGGCCAGGCCAGCATCGTCGGCCTGCTTAAGCGCGATGGCGTGGGCCTGCTGGGCTTGAGACTGGGAGGCTGAGTAGTCGCCCCGCAGCCAATAGGTCTCCGCCAGCAGATTCAAAGCCCTCGCCTGGTCTGCCCGGCCGCGCCCGGGTTTGGACAGATCGAGCATGGCTAAAAAGTCCTTCTCCGCCTGGTCGTATTCGCCGATGAGCCTGTACACCTGTCCTCGTTCCTCCCGCAGCTTCAGCATCAGAGAGGGGGCTTTCTTAGGCAGGCTTCTCCGCCCGGCTTGGGCCGAATCCTGCTCATATAGATTCTGGGCTTTGTCGAAGAATCGCAAGGCCTCCTGATTGGCAAAGGTGCGCTTGGCTTTCTGGCCGGCCTGGATCAGGTAGACAAAGGCCTTGCCCGGAACGGAGCTGTGCTCGTAGTGATGGGCTAAAAGCTCGCACACTTGCTCTGGTGCGTTTTTGAACTTCCGCTGGTAGTGGTCGCCCACTTTGAGATGAAGGTCTTTTCTCTGGGCGAAGGACAACAGACCGTATGCCACCTCCTGAGTGAGGGCGTGCTTAAATATATACTCCACGTCCGGCTGGGTCTTCTTCAGGGGAACCAAATCGAGCTTATCTAAGTATTTCAGCCAGTATTTGACCTTGCTTTGGGAACAGGAGGAAGCCAGCACCGAAGTGAGGGTCTCCAGCGAGAAAATCCTGCCTATGACGGATGCGGTCTTGATGATTCTTCTGCCGGTCTCTTCCAGCCGGTCTATTCTGGTGGTTATCACGTCCTGTACGGTGTCGGGAATCTCTACCTGTTCCGGACGACAACCCAGCTGAAAGCCCCGGCTATCCCGGCTCCAAATCAGTTGACCGGAATCGCGAAGGGAGCGGATCAATTCCTCGAGATACAGGGGGTTGCCCCGAGATTTCTCCCAAACGAGTTTCTGCATCTGATCGGGAAGAGCGCTGTTTTCAAGATGAGCGGATGCCAGTTTCATGGCGTCTTTCTGCTTTAGCTCCCTCAAGCGGATCTGACTTAAGCTTTCCAGACCCTCGAAATCACCCAGGTCCAGCTCGGGTCTGTGAACTAAAGCCACAAGCATGGGCTGCCGGGAGATTCTCTGCGACAGCAGGCCCAGCAACTCTAAGGAGGTCTGGTCCATCCAATGCACGTCCTCGAAGATCAGAAAACCGGGAGTTTGGCCCAGGTGTCCCAGAGCCAGGGTCAAGATGGCCTCGAACAGTCGTTCCTTTCTGGTCTTCCCATCCAGAGACTTAGTCCATTCGTTTTCGGCTAAGGACAGTCCCAACAGGTCGTTGAACAGGGGCGCCCACCTGGCGGAGTCGATGCGGCCCAGGGCGTCGGCGAGTTTCCGTTTTCTGTCGTGCTCATCGTCCCCCTGGGTCATGCCTGCGCAGGTTCTCACCACCTGGACCCAGGGAAGCAAGGGGGTATTCGACCCGTGGTACTGGCAATCGACCAGCATTCCCTTCATTCCCCGCTGAGTGCAAAGATCTAAG
Source organism: uncultured Ignavibacteria bacterium (assembly GCA_964631815.1). Classification (GTDB taxonomy): domain Bacteria; phylum Zixibacteria; class MSB-5A5; order MSB-5A5; family SM1-73; genus SM23-73-3. Next base: position 7,045 of record CAZWAO010000034.1, read on the forward strand.
ACTTTCTCCGTCAGGCGGGATTTGCCGATTCCCGGCTCTCCCACTATGGAAAGCAACTGGCCCCGGCGTTGGGTTGCTTTGACTATGACTTCTTCGATCCGGCGGATTTCATCTTCCCTGCCGATCAAGGGCCACCTGTCGTTCCGGGCCGCTTTCCGCGCTTTGCCGGACGATGGCGATTGGATCATTTCCTTCACCCGGTAGGCGATGACCGGGCCGGTGATTCCCTTGGCTTTCAGCTTTACCTGAGATGCGCTGAAATTCGAGGAGACGGCCCGGAAGGTTTGAGCTCCAACCACGATCTCTCCGAACTTTGCGTTGGACATCAACCGGGCGGCTAAGTTGACGTCTTTTCCCATGACCGTGTATTCCTTGCGGCGGATGGACCCCACCTCTCCGCAGAAGGCGTTCCCGGTGTTGATTCCGGTCCGCTGGCGCACCCCATAGGAAGAATCCGCATTTTGAGAATTCAACCTGTCCCGTATGCCCAGGGCGCACAAAACGGCGCGCTCCTCGTCGTCCTCCTGCGCCACCGGCGCGCCGAACAGCACCAACAGCTTGTCCCCGACCGAATAGGGGTCGATTCTGGCGATCACGCCGCCGTGGGCGGCCACCGTCTCCTGTACCGTCTGGTAACAGTGATTCAAAGCCAAACAGGCTTTCTCCTTATCGGCGCGGACGCCTTTGAGAAGCCTGTCCGAGTAAAGAAGATTCAGAAAGAGGATGGTGATGCGCCGGTGTTCGCTGTCCAGCGAGGTTCTGACCGGATCCGCTTCGATCTTGTCGTAGATGCCCGGCGGCAGATAGGGAACCAGTGATTTCAGCAGTTCTTCCGCATCCCGGCGGCTTTTCCGAGGGCCTGCCGGCTTTGCGGCTGCGCCGGGTTTGCTCTTGTAACCCTCCAGGCGGAAATACCCGCTTTTGTCGTGTTTGACACGTGCCTGATTGCCAAGCCAGGCGCGGCATTCTTCGGTCATCAGAATCTCACCGGAACCCGCAACCTCGTTGCAGCGCACTGTCGAGTTCACGGCTTCTCCCACAACCGCCAGATCCAGCCTTCGATCCGGACTTCCCAGGCTCAGGGCGCGGAACTCTCCTGCGCCCATCCCCACGTGCAAGGCCAGCGAGAAGGTCCCGCCCGCGGTGGAAATGCTCTCAAAGCGCTTCATTTGATCCTGCATGGCCAGCGCGGTTCGGGCTGCCAGACCGGCTCCTTTTTTCCCGGGAAAGAGCACTAAAAGAGAATCCCCTCCGAACTTGAGCACGTCTCCGCCGTGGGTCCAAACCATCCGGAGCATGGAGGAGAAAAAACGGTTAAAGACTGCAGTCAGCTCCTCTGCCCCTTTGGGTCCCAATTGCGACAGCGCCTCCGACATGCGGGTGAATCCGGAGGCATCCGCCAGCAGCAATCCGCCTGAAAGCTGGATGGTTTCGGTGGGGCCCGGGGGTTTCCCCTTCTCCATCCGACGGAGGAGGAGATGGGGAAGATAGGAGGAAACGGCCTGGAGGATTTTGTCTTTCCGACTTCTCCGCATGAGCCTGCCCGGGTTGTTGGACTATTGAACCAGAAGTCTCAAAACGTAGAGAAACGACACGTGGAGTATCTGATCTATGTAATACATCTGTTTGGTCTTCGGGAGGACGCGGCACTTGAGGTAGTCCTGTACCCAGTGCAGCACGAAAAGAATAAAGAGAAGCGCCAGGACGGTCCAGGAGAAGAAGTAGCTTTCACCTGTGGCTGTAGAATGCAGCCACAGAATGCCGGCCATTATCAGAACGTACACCGTGACGTGAAAGGTCAAGGTCTTCTTGGAGTGGTTCTTGTCCTGCGCCATGCGGTCGGACTGCAAGGCGAAATCACCCACCAGGTGCCCCAGAAGAAGATACATTATCAGATCCATGCTGCCCCCTTATGTCTTCCGACACACCCCTTCCGGCTGGGAGGAGGAACTAACTTCCTCGGCCTGATCCGGCTGTTTTAGCGGAAGGGCGATGATGAATCTGGTGCCTTTTCCCTCCTGGCTTTCCACCTGGATGCTGCCGTGATGGTTCTCCACCGCCCGGCGCACCGAAAGCAGCCCGAATCCATGACCTTTCTCTTTGGTGGTAAAACGCTCCTTGAGAAGCTTTGACAGCTTCTCCTGGGGGATGCCCGTTCCGTTGTCCCGGACGGTGATCTCCACCTGCTCCTGATTCTTCAAATGGCGAACCGTTACCGCGATCTTCCTGTCGCGATCCGAGCATGGCCTGAGCGCATCGGCTGCGTTGTTCATGAGGTTGTAGAAAAGCTGCTGCAATTGGGCGTGGTCCGCTTCGATTAGGGGAAGGTCCTGGTCGAAGTTCATTTCGAAGACAATATCGTCGAATCTGTTCTGCGGCCGGAGGAAGAAAAGCTCCTTCTGGATGAAGTTGACCATATCCAAAGGCTCCTTGTCGGCCCGGGGAACGGCAAAATCCATCAGGCTATTAACCAGGCAACCGATGTTCTCCAATTCGCTCTGCATCCTGGGAATCCGCTCGCGCAGACACTTCCGGGGATCGGCCTCGATCTCCAGGGAAAGCAGATCCAAGTTGCCGGTCACAATCTGCAGGTAGTTGTTAAGCTCGTGCGCGACCTCCGCCGCCATCTCTCCCCGAGTGGCCATCCTCTCCAGCTCCAGCGCCTGCCGGTTTAGGTTTTTCTCGTCGGTGACGTTCCTGCTTATGTGAAGCAGGGTGGGGGATACGGCATTCTCGTCTTGGATTTCGCAGATGACCGTGTCGGCGATGAAATCTTCGCCGTCCTTCCTGCTGGCTATGATCTCGCCTCTCCACATCCGGCTTTCCTGCAGGGCACCCCTTATCTGTTCCGTCAGATTCAGCGAGTTGGCGTGTCCCCTGAGCATCTCCACGTTTCTGCCGAATACTTCAACCGAGAGGTACCCGTATTCCCGTTCGGCGGTGCGGTTAAATAGGGTGATGTTGCCGTGGGTGTCCGTGCTGATGATGGAAAAGGGAGAGGTGGCTACTATGCGTTCCAGGAAGCCCTTGGCTCTGTTCAACTCCCGGTTGGAGTCGGTGAGCGCCTGGGCATAGGCCTTTAGGTTCTGGTAAGCCTCCTGCAGTTCCTTGCTCTTCCGCCTGAGCTGGTCCACCATGTGCAGATCGGACTGCCTGAGCCGCGAACTGAGGGTCCTCATGATCTGGTAGGCGATCAGGGGATGGTCCTTGAGCATGGTGACGAAGCCCGATTTGGAAAGCTCCAGGACGCTGGTGGGCTGGGTTGCCCGGGCCGTGGCAAATCGCGGCTCCTCGTCCAAGAGAGACATCTCCCCGAAGATGTCGCCTTTTCTTCGGAGAGCCAACTCGGTGGATTCGTCACCGGTTTCTTCCCTCTTTCTTATGGCCACCTCTCCGTCCACAATAATGTAGAGCCTATCGCCATAGGAGGCTTCTCTAAAGAGAATCTCCCCCTCTTTATAGGTTTTCTCCCGAAAGAGGGGCGCGACCTTCTTCAGGCTGTCGGAATCCAGGCCGGAGAAAATTGGTATGGTCTGAAGAATCCCCGGAACGCTTTTGAGCATGATGGTGTTGTCCCCTTTTTATGCGCAGACTAAAGCATCATTCTTGATTATCGGCACATTCTTCCGCCGATTGACTCCCACCGGCGTAAACAACTGACCCGGACCGCGAGAATGATCGGCGCATCCTATTGAGGAGGAAATTCCGCCAGAATTTTCCCGACGGAATCCGTGATTTGCTGTTCAACCTGCTCCGGGCCGGCCAGCGCTCCCACGGCCCATCCCCGCCAGATCAGCTGTTTGAGCCGGGGATCGACGAAGTCTAAGATCAAGGTGCCCTCCTTATAGGTGTAGACCTCCACGTACCTGGGTCCCCATCTTCCCCGCGGCCCGTAATGATAGCCGTAGTCGGTCACGTTGATTTGATCTTTGGCTCCGGCGTGAACGGCGATCAAAAAGTCGGGTTGGCTTTCGGTGTCCAGACCGTATCCCTTGTCGGCCAGCTCGGTTTCGATTCTGGACTTTATTCGCTCCTCCATAAACGGGGTGAGCAGATTCCCGCCCGGAGCCTTTGGTCCCGACCGGGGCAGCCACCCGAAGGTCTTGTACCCGGCGAAATCCAGGCTGTGATCATAGTCGGTTCGGATGCTCATCGACGCACAGCCGATCAGCACCGCCGAAACCATGACCAGGTTGATTTTGATCCAATTTCGCATGTCCCCTCCTACGAAGATTGGTTTGCTGTGAGTTCTTTCAGGTAAATTCTCAGTGGTCTTCCGGGATTGCCCAACCCAAACGTTGGTAACTTGATTATCGACCGAGATCGACAGGCGGTTAAGCCCACCAGCCTGGAAAATACCCGGATTCCAGGGGTCGCAGGCCAGACATAACTCCGATGTCAATTCCAGATGGGCCCCATCTCCCTGCGGTTTGAAATCAGCGACCGGCTGTACAGTGAGTCTTCTCCTTGACGAATTATTGCTTGCCTTCCATATTCTTGTTGCATCGGGACTTTGTAGTCCCGATGCACTCTCGAAAACTTTGACTTCGCGTCGGGATAACAATATCCCGACGCAACTTGAGAGACATAACGTTTACTTCTTTCCAGGGCATAATACCCTCCTTCCAACTCCGGGTATTATACCTCAAAAGTGTAACCTATGTCTCCGAACATGTGTTACCTATGTCCTCGGTCTGTACAAAACCAAAGGCCAACTGCGCACCTTTGTTGCATCGGGACTTTGTAGTCCCGATGCACTCTCGAAAACTTTGGCTTCGCTTCGGGATAACGATATCCCGACGCAACTTGAACTATTGCTTGCCTTCCATATTCTGCCCGGTTATATTGCATCTTGAAGCTATGATAATTTCAAGCGTGGGAATCGGGCCTCATGTTTCCATGCCCACAGAGGTTCATCGGGGGACGCCAAGCAGCGGGAGGTGGTCTTCATCCTGAAGCTGGATCACATCTCGCCGGGTTTTTGGTTTCATTCAGAGAAAAGACGATAAGTTGAAACATTCTTTCAATATCTCTCCACCGGAAGAAGAAAACCTAATATTCGAAGGGAGCCTGACATGTCCGCAAGGATGACCCGGAGGTACGTGGTATGTCTTCGATTGCTTGCCGTGGCCGGCCTGCTGCTTTTGGGATGCGGCCTGAACAAATCCCAAGTCACCATAAAGCGCTTCGTGACCGAAGGCGAGGTCCCCCGCAAAACCAATTTCACCATCACCTTCTCGGAGGATATGGTTCCCCCGGAAAGCGTGGACGTGTGGACCGACTGCGATTTCTTGAAGATCGAGCCTCCCCTGGAGGGAACCTGCAAGTGGATCACCGCCAGCGACCTCCGATTCTATCCCGAGCAGCAACTGCAGCCCTCCACCGAGTATCGTCTGGATGTTTTGCCGGAGGTGGTCAGAGCCCGGGACAAACGCCTCTCCGGCCAGACCTCATTTGTGTTCTTTACCGAGAGGTTCAGGGTGACCAAGTTTTCGCACGATTTTCGGACAGACGAGCTCAATCCCGGAAAGGCCAACCTGTACGTCACCCTGGAGTTCAATTATGAGGTCTCTCCTTCGGACTTGGAGCAGCGGCTCAAACTCCGATTCGAGAAGGGCGATCACATCAACTACCAAGTCGAACAGAAAGGCCCTTCTTCCATCCTGACCGCGGTGAGCGAGCCTTTGAACTTAGAGGATGCCGACAGGAAGGTGGTGCTGCATATTGACAAAAGCCTTAAGCCCCAGGATGCCACATTGGGTTTGGCAAGCGACTATGACGCCACCTTTGCCATGCCTGCCAGGGAAAGGGTGGTAGTGGAGGCCGCCTACCCAGAGCGCTCCGGCAGCGCCAACTGGATCACAGTCAAGTTCAACACGCCGGTGGCCGTGGCCGCGGTCAAGGACTTCATCCAGATCGAGCCCGAGATCAGCTTCCGGCTGGAGAGAGATCATCGTTACCTGCGGATTCACGGCGATTTCCAGCCGGGCCAGACTTACGTGGTGACCTTAAAACAAGGCTTTCTGGCGCTAAACGGCACCAAGCTGGAGCACGAGTTCTCCACGGCGGTGCAGATGCAGGAGATAGAGCCCTATTTCGGCTTCGTCACCCAGGGAATTTTCCTGCCCAGAAAGGGATCGCTTTTAGTGGGCATCGAGACCGTCAACATCGACAGCCTGGAGCTGAGCGTGGATCAGATCTTCGTCAACAACTTAGTCTATTTCTTAAACACCAACAACATATACAGCCGGTGGTTCAACCGCGGCTTTCTGGGAAGGCACGTGGCCCGAAAGACCCTCGACGTCCAGGCGGAGGCCAACGTCAAGCACACCACCACCGTGGACATGCGCCAGTATCTGGACCAGGAGAAGGAGGGCATCTACGTTCTGAGCCTAAGAAGGCCGGAGCGCCGCTGGGATGCCAGCATCCAATGGGTGAGGATAACCGATCTGGGGATCATGGCCAAAATCGGCCAGGACCAGATGCGGGTGTATGTCAACTCGCTGGAGGACACCAGCCCCCAGGAGGGAGTGACGGTCAGCCTGATCAGCCGCGACAACCAGCTTCTGCTGGAGGGGGTGACCAACTCCCAGGGAATAGCCGATTTTGAGAACTTTCGCCAAGCCACCGAGGGATTCGATCCTTTCGTAATCACCGCCCGCAAGGGGAAGGACTTGTCCTTCTCCAAGCTGGCCGACTGCCGGCTTCCCCTCTCCGACTTCGAGGTGGGGGGCGCTCCGGTTCTGAAGGAAGGATATCAGGCTTTCCTCTATACCGACCGGGGCGTGTACCGGCCGGGCGATACGGTGCACGTGGTGACCGTGATCCGAGATTCCGACAATCGCATACCGCCCGACTTTCCTTTGAGGCTGCAGGTGATCGGTCCCGACGGAAGCGTCTTCGACGAGTACCGGGGCTGGGTGGGAGATGCCGGGGCGGACGAATTCACCATACCCACTCCGCTTTATGCCTTAACCGGCGTCTACACCGCCAGGACCCTGACGGCCGACAGCGTGGAGATCGGCAGAAAGCTCTTCAACGTGGAAGAGTTCATGCCCCAGAGAATCAAGGTGGACCTGTCGGTGCCCAAGGACAACTACGTCACCGGAGAGGAATTGAAATTCGAGGTGCAGGGAACCATGCTCTTCGGGCCGCCGGCCTCGGGAAGGAAAGTGGAAGCCAAATTGACCATCAATCCCAAACCCTTCACCCCGGCCGGATTCTCCACCTTCAGCTTCGGGGATGACGAAAAACAATTCAATCGGGTGGAGAAGGAATTGGGTCAGGGTCAGCTGGACGCTCAGGGGAAAAAGACCTATCAGGTTCAGATCCCGAAGGATATCAAACCACCCGCCTCTCTCTCCGGGCTGCTGGGGGCATCGGTCTATGAACTGGGCGGCAGGGCTGTGACCAAATACGCCGAGGTGACCATACATGCCTATCCCTTTTACATCGGCATGCGCCGGAGCCAGAAGGGATACTCCGATATCGACAAGCCCGTGCAGATCGACTTCGTGGTGGTCCAACCCGACGGCCGGAAAAGCCCGCCTATGGATCTGGAATGCTCCTTCTACCGGGTGAATTGGCACAGCATCTTAAGGCGCGACAATTCCGGTTATTACCGCTACGTTTCGGAGAAGTCATTGCAGTTGGTGGAGCAAAAAAAGCTGACCTACAACGGCGAGGCGTCGTCGGTGTCCTTTACCCCTCATGATTACGGTCAATACCGGGTGGTGATAGAAGATCCGGAGTCGGGCGCTTCCTCCAGTCTGCAGTTCTACGCCAGCGGCTGGGGCTACGCCCCTTGGGCCATGACCGAGCCGGAGAAGCTGATGCTGGACTTCGACAAGGAGTCCTATCAGGTGGGAGAGCAGGCGGTGGTTCAGGTCCGCTCGCCCTTTGCCGGTAAGTTGGTTCTCACCGTGGAGCGGGACGGCATTTTGGATCAGAGGATCGTGGAGATGCCGGAGAACACCGCCACCATCACCCTGCCGGTGCGGGAGGAATACAAGCCCAACGTGTACGTGGTGGGCAGCCTGATCCGCTCCAACCAATCCCTGGAGGTGCACGCGCCGGTGCGGGCCTACGGTGCCTATCCGCTGATGGTGGATTGCAAACAGGAGAGGCTCTCCGTGGAACTCAAAGCGCCGGATCACGTCCTCCCCCGCACCACCCTGGACGTTTCGGTAAAAGTTGCCGGCGGCACGGGTAGGACCTATCTGACCGTGGCAGCAGTGGACGAGGGAGTGCTGCAGATCACCGACTTCGCCACGCCCGATCCCTTCAAGCATTTCTATCAGAAAAAACGACTGTCCGTGGATACCTACGACATCTACTCCTTCATCCTTCCACAGCTGGAGGAAACCGATACCAAATCCTCCTCAGGCGGCGGCAGGGCCGAGGAGATGGCCCGGCACCTGATGCCGGTCACCTTGAGAAGGGTCAAACCGGTGGCGTTGTGGTCCGGCTTGGTGAAGGTGGATGCCGGCGGAAGGGCTTTGGTTCACCTCAAGGTTCCCCAATTCCAGGGCAGCCTGAGGGTGATGGCGGTGGCCTTCGACAACGCCAAGTATGGCTGCGCAGACAAGAACGTGACGGTCTCCGATCCTATCGTTCTCACCCCCACTTTCCCCAGGTTCGTAGCGGGCAAGGACAGCTTTGATATTCCGGTGAACGTGTACAATGGAACCGACAAACCGGGTCAGATAAAGATCGGCTTATCCGCAGACGGGCCTGTTCAGATACTCTCGCCGGCCCAACAGACGGTTCAGGTGGAAAGCAAAAGGGAGAAGCTGACCACCTTCGTCTGCCGGGCGGCGGATGCCATGGGAGCATTGCATTTCACCCTGGAAGCATCCGGCCTGGGTTCCTCCACCCGGTACGACGTGGACCTGGCGCTTCGGCCCGCATCGCCTTTGGTGACCGAGGTGGGAGCGGGAAGGATAGGGGATGACGGCGAGGCTTCGTTTGCCACCGGCGAGGACTGGATTCCGGGCACCACCAGGCTGCAGGTCAGCCTTTCGCCCTTTACCCTGATCAACTTCGGCAACAGCCTGCGTTTTCTTCTGAGCTATCCGCACGGGTGCATCGAGCAGACCACCTCCAAGGTCTTTCCCCTGCTCTATTTCAGCAACATAGCCCGGATAGCCGAGCCCAGCCTGTTCAAGGACCACAGCGCCGATTATTTCGTCCAGGAGGGGATAACCAAACTGCGCTCCATG
>CAZWAO010000035.1:0-16039 GCA_964631815.1 uncultured Ignavibacteria bacterium
GGTCTCCTTGGCGCGGAGGGTGATGCCCGACTCCCTCACCCGGTTCAATCTTTCCTGTTTCATCTGGGCCAGCATGCGGTGGAATTCCGCCGGGTTGGTATTCTGATCGTTAAAAACCGCCTCTTTTGGCTGGGCACCGGCCTGCTGTCCGAAGGCGCTCCGGGCCGAAAGCCCCAGCCAGCACAGACATACCCCCAGGACGAAAATGCACGTGAAACGTCTCACTTCTGACCTCCTCGGTAAACCTTGTGGTTGACAAGCAAAACAGCACAGCCAAAAGGCCAAACCCATTTTGGCTATGAGCTTGGCCTACTGTAATCTAACTAATAATCCGGTTTTGTCAATGATATTCCCGCTTCCTAAGCAGCAAACCTTGGGCTTTTGCCGACGCCTCGAAATCCACCTAAGAATACGATTGACACGACCCGGGCGTAAAACTAAATTTGGGAAGCTGCCGCCCGGGTGAGAAGCAATTGCATTGTATCGTTCGGATATAGATTATGCGCAAATTCAGTTGTTCGCTCGCGAGAATGGGATTGTTTTTACTGGTTCTCCGGTCGATGGCCATGGCGGAGGTTGCTTTCGACACAGACGTAACCTTTGTCTCGAAGTACATTTGGAGAGGGTTCGACACCATCGCGGATGACCGTCCTGCGGTTCAACCCTCTGTTACTATGGTTTTCGGCCAGAGCGGGCCGTGGCTTAACCTCTGGTCGGCTATTGCCTTGGCGGATACCGACTTCGTGGAGCTGGACCTTGTCGCAGGTTACGACAAACCGCTGTCCGAGCACTTCGCGCTTTCCATCGGTGCCGGGTATTTCACTTTTCCCGGCATGCCGCATTATCCCGATGAGAATTCGACTACGCCCGAGGCATATGTGGGCCTTACAGCCTCTTCGTTTCCGTTTTCACCGTCGGCGACATTGTACTATGACTTCAATCTGGGAGACGGAGTCTATGCCACCCTCTCCTTCTCTCGGGATTTTGAGATAAAGGGAAAAGCAGTGCACCTGAGCTTCCTGACAGGCTACACCAGGCAATATCGGGGTATCGGGGTCGATCCCGGTTTCTCTGACGTATGTCTCGGGCTTTCGACTGACCTTAGCTTCAAAGGAGCGATGCTGACACCAAGCATAAACTATGTGATCGTGCCCAATGAAACCATAAACGATGAGAACGAGTTTTGGGTGGGATTGTCGATAGGATGGTCCGCAGGCCGGTCAGTGGAATGAGCGGATTAAACGGATAGATCAATTCATGGAAACCATCGGTTGTCTTGGCCACGGACGACGGACCACGGACTACGGACGAAATAGCGGTCAACGGATGCAACTGATGAAACGGCTGAATTTTATGGAATAGCTTCGTTATGAGCTACGACCAGACCCTTCATTACTTGTACAACCTCGAGCGGTTCGGGATGAAGCTGGATTTGTCCAACATCACCGCCATCTTGAACCTCCTGGGCAATCCTCACCTGCAGTATCCCACCATCCACATCGCCGGCACCAACGGCAAGGGTTCGGTGGCTGCCATGCTGCATTCCGTCCTGCGGGATGCAGGATACAAAGCCGGCCTTTATACCTCTCCCCACCTGGTGGATTTCCGGGAGAGGATCAAGATCGGGCGGGAATTGGTGGAGAAGGATTTCGTAAGCGATTTCGTGCACCGGCTGAAAGACCACATCGACCGCAGGGGCTTCACCTTCTTCGAGGTCGTAACCGGCATGGCCTTTGAGTATTTCGCCAAAGAAAAAGTGGACATCGCGGTCATAGAAACCGGCCTGGGCGGGAGACTGGATGCCACCAACATGATAACCCCTTTGCTTTCCATCATCACCAACATCGGGCGCGAGCATACCCGGCAGCTGGGCGAGGTTGTCGCTCAGATAGCCAATGAAAAAGCCGGAATAGTCAAAAGAGGAGTTCCCACCATAACGGCAGTGACTCAACCCGAGGCGCTGGATGCCATCAGGGCGGTCTGCAAACAGAGAAAATCTGATTTAGTGCACGTTCAGGACGTGTCGGACTGCCAAGTGCTCGAAGCCTCCATACTTGGCACCGGATTTAATTTCTCCTCCGATTCTTCCGGCTATCGAGACCTCCAACTGAACCTGGCCGGGAGGCACCAGCTTCTCAACGCCTGTACTGCTCTGACAGCCATCCAGGAACTGCGCAAGCTCGGCTGGCGTATAGAAGACTCCGCTGTCAGATCCGGATTGAAACAGATTGACTGGCGAGCGAGATTGGAAGTCTTCAGAAAGGAGCCTCTGGTGTTTCTGGATGTGGCACACAATGCGCCCGGCATGAAAGCCCTGATTGACTCGCTGAATGAGCTTTTGCCCGGCAAACAGATCATCTTCGTCTTCGGCGTGATGGAGGACAAAGACCACAATTCCATGCTGGCAGAGCTGGCCAGAAAAGCCAAGTTCATCGTCCTCACCAAGCCCGAATACAAAAGAGCTGCCGATCCGGAAACCCTAAGAGAGACAGTTCGGAAGGCGGGATTGCCCTACGAGATTATTCCCCAAGTGCAGCAGGCGTATCTTACTGCACTCAACAGGGCCGAGATCGATGATGTGGTCTGTGTTACCGGCTCTCACTTCACGGTCGGCGAACTGCTGAGCTCGCTTAAACCGGACGCACGCGAAATCAATCCATAGCAAGCCTCTGGGTCTTCTCTTTCAGAAAGTCCTTTACAAGTCGTGATCCTGGTTTCATATTGGATTTGAAAGTACGGATTGCCTCGAATCAGGGAAAGGGGAATACATGGAAGTGCTGAAAACGGTGATGAGCGAATTAGGAAAGATCATAGAATACCCTCTGGTTCACGTCAACCAGAGACCCCTCACTATCATGTCCATCCTGTTAGGCGTCCTCATTCTTCTGATTTTCGTGCTGCTCTCCAGGGGCTTGAGGAAGCTGCTGAAGGTCGAGCTTTTCGCCAGGCACCACTTGGACCCGGGCATACAACTGGTTATCCTGAAGCTGACTCACTATCTGCTGATAGGTTTGGGAATCATCATCGCCGTGCAGTCCATCGGGTTGAATCTCACCAGCCTGGCGGTGGTGTTCGGACTGCTGAGTGTGGGCATCGGATTCGGGCTACAGAACGTGGCCTCCAACTTCATCTCCGGGCTGATCATCCTATTCGAGCGCCCCATCGAGATCGGCGACCGGATAACCGTCGGCGACGTGTGGGGCGATGTGGTGAACATAAACCTCCGGGCCACTTTGATTCTGACCATTGACAACATTGCCATTATCGTTCCCAACTCGGAATTCATCAGCTCCCGGGTCACCAACTGGTCCTACCGCGATTCCAAGGTTAGAGTTCACATTCCGGTGGGAGTGGCTTACGGGTCGGATGTGCAGCTGGTTACCAACTCCCTTTTGGAGGTCGCGAGGAATAATGCGGAGGTCATGAAGGACCCGGCTCCCGAGGTCTGGTTTACCCAGTTCGGGGATTCATCCTTGAAGTTCGAGCTCCTGGTGTGGACACTGGACCCCAAGAGGCGGCCGGAGGTGATCAGCGATCTGAATAAAAGCATCGACGCTATCTTCAGAAAGAACAAAATAGAGATACCGTTTCCCCAGCGGGACATACATATTCGAACCTCCGTCCCCCTTGATCCTTTTAGCCGAGGCAAAGACCGCAACGGCGAGAAATAGTCGCCCAGTGGTATAACGGGACAATCTACAGGATGTCAGCATCTGTCAGAATGTCCCCTCCGTTTGAAAAACCTTGCTCTTTGCTGATTCTTATTCCTCTTGACCAGGTTTGAGTTGACAAAGACCGGTTGGAGAAGTATACTTGATTTATCTATTGAACTGACCTTTCCTCTCCCGGAGTTAGAAATGAAATTCATAGCCGATTTTCACGTGCATTCCAAATACAGCCGGGCCACCTCCAAGGACATGGACGTGGAGAACATCGCCCGGTGGGCCAACCTCAAGGGGATCGGGTTGATGGGAACCGGAGACTTTACCCATCCCTTCTATTTTGCCGAGCTCAAACAGAAACTGCAGCCCACGGGTTACGGGCTATTTACGTTGAAAAAGGAATTCAAGAACTCCGTCGGCAATTCCTTTCAGAACGAAATCCATTTCGTGCTCACCGCGGAGGTGAGCAACATGTTTCAGCAGGGGGGATCGTCCAGAAGAGTTCACACCATGATCTTTGCGCCCAGTTTCGAGGTGGTGGAGAAGATCAACGAGGAGCTTTCACAGTTCGGCAAGCTGGGCTCGGACGGCAGGCCTATTTTCGGGTTTCCGGTCAAGGAGCTGGTGGAGATAATTACCGACATCACCGACGAGTGTTTCATCGTGCCGGCTCATGCCTGGACGCCGTGGTTCTCCATCTTCGGAGCCAACTCCGGCTTTGACTCCCTGGAGGAGTGTTTCGAGGAGCAGCTCAAGCACATCTCCTGCATAGAAACCGGGCTTTCCTCCGATCCCCAGATGAACTGGCGATGGTCAGCCTTGGACAACGTGGCCTTAATCTCCAACTCGGACGCGCACTCTCCCAATCGCATCGGCCGGGAGGCCAATGTGTTGGACTGCGCTATGAGCTTCAAAGACATCGTGAAGACCATCCAGACCAAAGACAAGACCAAATTTCTTTTCACCATCGAGTTCTTCCCGGAAGAAGGAAAATATCATTTCGACGGTCACCGTAACTGCAATGTCCTATTGTCTCCAGCCGAGTCCCGAAAGCACAAGAACCTCTGCCCGGTATGCGGTAGGAAGCTGACCGTGGGGGTGATGCATCGGGTGGAGGAATTGTCGGACCGTCCGGAGGGGTTCACGCCTGAGGGTGCCATCCCCTGCAAGCATCTGATCCCCATGCAGGAAATCATCGCCGAGGCCCTGGGCCAGGGGGTCGAAACCAAAGGCGTTCAAAACGAATATCTCAGATTAGTTTCCATCTTCGGCTCGGAGTTTCGAATCCTGCTGGATCTGCCCCTGGAAGAGATGGAAAAAAACGTTCCAGCCAAGGTCCTGGAGGGGATTAAGCGCGTGAGGGACGGTGACTTGCATATAGTTCCGGGCCACGATGGTGTGTACGGCCAGATTCAGATTTTCGGCGAGAAGGAGAAGGCACCCACCGAGCAGTTGGGATTATTTTAGAATTTCCCTCTCCCCTTGGGGGGGGGATTGAGGATGGGGCACAGGAAGATTAGTCGGCCGAGGCCGCTATGATTGAGAAGGTTGTCCGCAAGCGAAATCTGAAGGACTTCTCGGAGGTGAGGGAGAATCTTGCCTTCTGGTTGTCCAAAACACCGGATGAACGCATCGCGGAAGTGGAGCGCTTGAGGAGACAGTATCATGGAGGTGCAGCCAGACTTCAGAGATGTGCTCGCGTCGTTGAACGCGCACAAAGTTGACTACGTGGTTGTCGGTGCACACGCGCTCGCTTTCCACGGAGCTCCCCGTTACACGGGTGACATGGACATCTTTGTGCGCCCCGGTTCGGATAATGCGCAACGTATCCTCCAAGCGCTGGATGAGCTTGGATTTGGTTCTCTGGGATTGAAGGCGGAAGACTTCACTGAATCCGACAAGGTCATACAAATCGGGGTGGCGCCGGTTCGCATAGACATCCTCACATCGCTCACCGGGGTATCATGGGAAGAGGCGGTCCAGGGTCGAGTGGCAGGACACTACGGAGATCTTGAGGTGTTTTATCTGGGAAGAGAGCAGTTTATTCTAAATAAACGTGCCTTAGGGAGGAAGAAAGATCTTGCGGACCTGGAGGCTATTGGCGAAGAGTGATAAGAATTATGTCACAAGTTTTTTGCTCGTAACCTATCAGTTAGAACAGAGGTTAAATCCCTGTTCCAGTATAAAAAAACGAACCTCATAGCGGCGGGAATTCATCCCGCCGCAAAATAGAGCTTTTTTGATTCCCCTGAGCTATTGCGCAACCGTTAGAAAAAACGTATATTACGTCACCCCTCTTAGCCCCTCAACAAGCGTGGGGAATGGGCATATTGGGGGAGAGGTTGTAAGACTCAGGAACGCAAACGGCAACATTCAGGATTATGTGACTTCGAGAGGCACTGCATTTTGGATTTTGAACTGTCCGCCGGATCCAAAATCGGATAATTTTGCTTTTTTCGTTTTGAATTTTGAATTCCCCTCATCTCTATTCGTCGGTCCATGAGAGGAGAAGCAATTCCTGATTAGGTGAGGTACAATAGCTATGGCAATGGAAAGAGAAAAGATCGTTCCGGTATACATCGAAGAGGAGATGAAATCCTCCTACATCGACTATTCCATGTCGGTGATCACCGCCCGCGCCCTGCCCGACGTGCGAGACGGGCTTAAGCCCTCCAACCGCCGAATCCTGGTGGCCATGAACGATCTCAACCTGGCGCCGGGAAGGCCGCACAGAAAATGCGCCAAGATCGCCGGAGATACGTCCGGCAACTACCACCCCCACGGCGAGCAGGTGGTCTATCCCACATTGGTGCGCATGGCGCAGGATTTCAACATGCGCTACGTGTTGGTGGACGGCCAGGGCAACTTCGGCTCGGTGGATGGAGATGCTCCCGCGGCCATGAGATACACCGAAGCCCGGCTGTCGCCGGTGGCCATGGAGATGCTGGAGGACCTGGAGAAGGAAACCGTCGATTTCATGCCCAACTACGACGAGACCCGGCAGGAGCCGGTGGTGCTTCCCAGCAAGTTTCCCAATCTCATCTGTAACGGCGCCTCCGGGATCGCTGTAGGGATGGCCACCAACATTCCCACCCATAACTTAAGCGAGGTGGTGGATGCCCTCACCGCCCTGATTGCCGATCCCGAACTGGAGGCCGAGAAGCTGCTGGAATTCATCCCGGGTCCGGATTTTCCCACAGGCGGAATCATTCAGGGCAAATCGGGCATAGTCGAGGCTTACAGAACCGGCAGAGGCAGAGTCGTCCTCAGGGCCAAGGCCAGCGTGGAGAAGCAGAAAAGCGGCAAGGAGAGCATCGTAGTCACCGAAATTCCCTACCAGATCAGCAAATCCAATCTTCTGGAAAGAATAGCTCAACTGGTGCGGGACAAACATCTGGAAGGCATATCCGATCTGAGAGACGAATCGGACCGGGACGGGATGAGGATCGTGATAGAGTTAAAGAGGGATGCTCCGGCGGATGTGGTCCTCAACCAGCTCTTCAAGCACACCCAGATGCAGGCCACCTTCGGGGTGATCATGCTGGCCCTGGTGGACGGCCAGCCCAGAGTGCTCAATCTGAAGGAAATGCTTGTCCATTTCCTGGAGCACCGTCACGAGGTGGTCACCAAAAGAACGCAGTTTGAGCTGAAGAAGGCGGAGCACCGGGCTCATATCCTGGAAGGCCTGAAGATCGCGCTGGACAACATAGACGCGGTGATTAAGCTCATCCGCGCGTCCAAGACGGTGGAGGACGCCAGAAATGGCTTGATGAGTAAATTCAAGCTCTCCGAGATCCAGGCTCAGGCCATACTGGACATGCGGCTGCAAAGGCTTACCGGACTGGAAAGGGACAAGATCGAGCAGGAATATTTAGAGACCATCAAGCTGATCGAGAAGCTCAAAGGCATCCTGGCCAGCAAGGTCAAAAGAATGAACATAATCAAAGAGGAGCTTCTGGAGCTGAAGAAAAAGTACGGCGATGAACGTCGAACCGAAATCAGGGCCGAGGAGGAAGAGGAATTTACCATCGAGGACCTGATCGCGGAAGAAGATATGGTGATCACCATCACCCACGGCGGCTACATCAAGAGGCTCTCCGTGACTTCCTACCGCCGGCAGGGACGGGGCGGAAGAGGGGTGATCGGCATCGAAACCAAAGAACAGGACTTCGTGGAGCACCTGTTTATCGCCTCCACCCATAACTACATCCTGTTCTTCACCCCCAAGGGAAGATGTCACTGGCTTAAGGTGCACGAGATTCCGGTGGGCGGCAGGCTGGCCAAGGGCAAACCCATCATAAACATGCTGGATTTGGGCGAGGAGGAGAAGGTGGCTGCCTTCTTGCCGATCCGAGGCTTCGACGACCAGCATTTCGTGATGATGGCCACCCGTAAGGGGATAATCAAAAAGACCCTGCTGTCGGCTTTCAGCAATCCCAGACGAGGCGGAATCAACGCCATGAACATCCCGGAGGAGGACAGCTTAATCGAGGCCAAAATGACCGACGGCACTTGCGACGTCATCCTGGCCACCAAAGAAGGACAGGCCATACGTTTCCACGAGGATAAGGTTCGGGACATGGGAAGGGCTGCCTACGGAGTGAAAGGCATCACCCTGGCCAAAAAGGACGATAAGGTTATCGGCATGGTGGTGGTAAAGAGGGATGCAACCTTGCTCACGGTGACTGAAAAGGGCTATGGCAAGAGGACCAGCATTTCCGACTACCGGGTGACCAACCGCGGCGGAAAAGGCATAATCAACATAAAATGCAGCGAGAGAAACGGCAAGGTGGTGGACATAAAAGAGGTGGTCACCGACGACGAGCTGATGCTCATTACCCAGAAGGGCATAATCATCCGCCAGCCGGTCAAGCAGATCAGCGTGATCGGAAGAGCCACCCAGGGGGTCAAACTCATCAACTTGGACGCCAACGATAGGGTGGTGGACGTGGCCCGGGTGGTTACCGGTGATGCCAACAATAACAATCAGCAGGATGATTCAGGCGATCAGAATGCGGAGGAGAAAGAGGGTCAAGCGCCGGATTCCTAAGATTCGGCCATAGTCAGGAATTAGAGCAAGCAGACGAGTTGTGCAGATAGATGTGGCTGAGAAAACCAGAACCGGGCTTAAGCTCGGTTC
The DNA here is from genome assembly GCA_964631815.1 of uncultured Ignavibacteria bacterium. Taxonomy (GTDB): domain Bacteria; phylum Zixibacteria; class MSB-5A5; order MSB-5A5; family SM1-73; genus SM23-73-3. The sequence goes on from CAZWAO010000035.1 coordinate 8,803, forward strand.
TGGTTTCTATTATTGCGAATTGTAGGGGAATCCCTCGGGTTTCCCCCTCATTAAGCGAAGCCCCCCGACTTAGATGAGTAACTTCAACGGACTGAAAATCGCCATCCTGGTTCTGGTGTTCATCCTGATTCTGAGGCTGTTGGTGAAGGGGTGGCAGAAGGTGGCCGTCTCCCGGACAGGCGAGAGATTCAAATTTCTTTTGACCAAGTCACCGTTTTCGCACGACGTCACCTGGCAGGACGTGCGCTATTCCATCATGGTGGTGATCGACGCTCTGATATCGATTATCGTTTTGATTTGGCTGATGGATATGCTGCTTTGATGTTATCCGTTGTCTTCTCTCCCAAAAGCACGGGGCGCATGAATGCCCAGACGCCCGCCCGTCCGGGTGGGGGCACGTCCGTGCGACCCCTACACAACCAAATATGGCATAGGGGCGGGAATTCATCCCGTCGCGAAAACTGGAACCTAGCTTAAGATAGGTTCTGGGTTCTCATACACGGAGGCCGATTACCATAGGCAAACACCCTTCCGTCGACCGGCAGAGTGGGTTCACATCCAAAGGAAGCGAGGGCGACACGGACAACGGTCACCCGGCCGCCCAATGCGGATTTTCCTTGATTTTTCGCATTCTTCGATTATACTTAAAGGGTAAAAAAGGATATGGGGCAAGAGCTTCCCAAGGTAACCTCTTCAAAAGCGAGTCTCCACATGATCAGACGGCTGATCGTTTTCGCGATACTGTCTTTAGTCGGCGCGTCAGCTTATGCTCAGGTTGACACCGCCTGGGTGAGAAGATATAACGGCCCGGGCAATTCGTCGGACGATGCTCCAGCCCTGACGGTTGACACCTGCGGCAATGTCTACGTGACCGGATCCAGCTACGGTGGAAGTGGCACAAGCAATGACTGCGCTACGATAAAGTACCTCCCTGATGGTGATACCGCTTGGTTGAGAAGATACACCGGACCGGGAGCCGGTACGGATATCGCTTCCGACGTCGCAGTGGATAATGGGGGGAATGTCTGTGTGACCGGATATAGTGACCAGGACGCCGGTTCAACCATAAACACTGACTATATCACCATAAAGTACGATCAAAACGGAGTTCCTCTATGGGTAAGGTTCTACAGCGGACCGGCCAATTTGAGTGATGGGGCTGTTGCCGTGGCTGTGGATAGCTCGGGGAATGTCTTTGTTACCGGATGGAGTACGCCTTACAGCGTCAACTACGATTATGCCACGATCAAGTATGACTCCGACGGGACTCAACTTTGGGCAAGACGATACAACGGCCCGGGAGATGGCCAAGACACCCCCACTGGCATGGCTATAGACCACGCCGGGAGTGTTTGCGTCACGGGAAAGTGTCTGGGAAGCGGGACAAGCTACGACTATGCTACGGTTAAATACTCTTCAGACGGAACCGAACAGTGGGCGCGCAGATACAATGGTACTGCCAATTCCAGTGACGGCGCTTATGGGATAGCTGTAGATGGTTCCGGCAATTTCATCGTAACCGGAACCAGCTACGCAGGTGCAACAACCGCAACCGACATTGTCACCGTGAAGTATGATGCCGATGGCAATCAGGTTTGGTTGAGGCAATACAATAGTCCTGCAAGTAGTGCAGAGGATGGTCGGGCCATATCCGTGGATAGTTATGACAATATCTACGTGACCGGAATGAGTATCGGCAGCGGGACGCAGGAGGATTTTGTCACCATAAAATACTATCCCAATGGAGATACTGCCTGGGTGAGAAGATACAACGGGCCGGAGAACGGAGAGGATCGAGCCTATGCCATAGCCGTTGACGCTTCGTGTAATGCATACGTCACCGGAATGAGAAATTACAGCTATGGGGTGTCAGGCGACTACGCCACCGTCAAGTATGACTCCTCCGGAAACGAGCTTTGGGTCAAGACCTACAATGGAACCGCAAACAATGAGGATTTGGGAAGAGACGTGGCAGTGGACCGTTTCGGCAACGTGTCTGTCACCGGACGCAGCACCGGAACCTACTCCTATGACTATGCCACGGTCAAGTACTACCAGAACTATGCTCCGATGGTGATTTCGCCGGATTCCGCCGACTTTCTCTGTGGAGCAGACACCATCCGTTTCACCGTGACCGCCACCGACCCGAACGCCGATGACACCCTGAGCCTATCGGGTCCCGGAATACCGACCCCGGTACAAGGACTCTCTCCTTTGTCCGCCGAGGCGAGCATATACGTAAGCTCGTCCGGCACTTACGATTACGTTTACACGGTTACCGATTCGAGAGGCGCCACTGACGACGACACGGCCACCTGGGAAGTAACCATCAACAGTCTGCCCGGGCCGTTTTCGCTGGTCTCGCCGGAGGACAGCGCTTTCGTTACCAGTGCGGTGAATTTCGAATGGGAGAGCTCTTCCGATCCCGACCCTGGGAATGATGTAAGTTACGATCTTTTCATCAGCACCTCTCAGGTCTTCAATGTTGATTCCACGGAGGAGCATGTCGATCTTGTTTTCCCGGCGTATGCGGATACGCTGGGGGTGAACAGATATTACTGGAAGGTGAGGGCAAACGACGTTTGTGACGGGACTTGGTCGACGGAGATTTTCACTCTCCAGGTGTTCCAGCGGGGCGACGTCAACGCCGACGGTTTGATAGACGTAGGAGATCCGATTTACGTGCTCAACTACTTATTCAAGAGCGGTCCCGAGCCCATTCCGGTACTTGCGGCAGGCGATGCCAATTGTGACGAAATCGTGGATTTGGGCGACGCGATCCGCCTGCTCAATTACCTGTTCAAGGCCGGGTCGGCGCCGTGCGAGGATTGAGAAGATCAGCCTTGGGATTTCGATTCGTCGAACCTTCATGAGAAGAACATGAGGAGGTCCCGGCGGAAGAGAGGTCTCGCAGCTGCCAAGAGACCCAAACCGGCCCGTCCGGGCGACCCTAAAGAAGCCCGACCACAGATCATGAACGGAGTTCTTTCCGCTTCATGTTGTTATCTGACGCAGCGGTTGTGTATGTTGGAAGCCAGAACCTAGCTTAAGCTAGGTTCTGGCACTTTTTATCCCCTGTGCCGTCCTCTCTTTACATCGTGCCTGAAAACCAGTATATTTGAGGCATGGCAAAGCAAGAGGAATCCACATCTTCGGCGCTTGACGACACCATAGCCGCCATCTCGACTCCTTTGGGCGAAGGCGGAATCGGGATCGTGCGCCTATCCGGCAAGGATGCGATAGAAATCGCCGATAAGATGTTCAAAGGCGAAAAGCCGCTCAGCCAGGTTCCCTCTCATCAGGTCAGCTATGGCGAGATTGTCGATTCTCATACCGGAGAGGTTTTGGATGAGGTGCTGGTAGCCGTATTCCGCTCTCCAAGAAGCTATACCGCAGAGAACTTGGTGGAAATAAGCTGCCACGGCGGGCAGCTCGTGGTGACTAGAGTGCTAGAGCAGGCCTTGAAGTGCGGCGCCAGGCTGGCAGAACCCGGAGAATTCACGCTGCGGGCCTTCGTCAACGGCCGGATCGATCTGTCGCAGGCCGAAGCCGTGGCCGAGGTGATCAGAGCCAAGACCGATCTGGGGCTGAAACTGGCGCTTGAACACTTAAAAGGTGGCTTGTCCGAGAGAATCAACTCCTATCGGGATAAACTGATCGACATTCTGGCTAGGCTGGAAGTGGAAATTGACTTCTCCGAGGAAGATATAGAGCCTATTGATAAGGATAAGCTCGCTGGTGAAATCGGTCTTGTGGAAAAGGACCTAGATCGGCTGCTGGCTACCTATGATGAGGGAAGAATCCTCAAAGACGGGCTGAACGTGGTCATTGTGGGAAAGGCCAACGTAGGTAAATCCAGCCTGCTGAATGCGCTTCTCAAAGAAGATCGAGCCATCGTCACGCCCATTCCCGGAACCACCAGGGACGTCATCTCGGAGTTTGCCAACTTCAGGGGGATTCCGGTCAGGCTGGTGGACACGGCGGGTTATCGCATCTCCCAGGACATGATAGAGCTGGAGGGGATCAAAAGGACTAGAATCGAAATGGACGCTGCGGATCTTCTGCTGGCGATGTTCGATACTTCAGTTGAAATCGACGGTGCGGATGTAGAGTTGGTCAATCAGATCAAGGACAGACCGTCGCTGTTTGTTCTCAACAAGATGGATATCGCACCAGACGATGTAATGCGAACGAACGAAGGCAGGATCAGGCGAGCATCGGTTAGCGGCCGGCTACTTAGGGTTTCGGCCCTTACGGGAGATGGTTTGGAGGAGTTGAGGGAACTAGTAGCATCCGCGTCCCAAGTTGCGCCCAGGGATCGAAGCGAAGGGGTGATGCTTTCAAGCGTCAGGCACAGGGATGCGCTAAGTCGCGCTAAGAAGAGCCTTTCTCTGGCAAAGGGAAGCTTGGATAAGAAGATGAGCGCGGAATTCGTGGCCTTGGACGTGAAAGCCGCACTGGATGCGGTCGGAGAGGTGATTGGAAAAACGGTCACCGACGATATTCTGAACAAAATCTTCTCCGAATTCTGCATCGGGAAGTGATCGATTCGGCGGGATGGGTCATTAGGCGGTGAGATGATTATAGCTGAAGGGCGAACCTGTTTGGTTCGCCCTTTTTATCTCCCTTGGGGATGTTCCACTACATTCCGTGATCAGACCGCTGCCATTTCCTGTTCTTTGACGGTAACTGTAACGCTCAGCTTTCCTCTTTCCTTTCTTCCCAGGATGGTGACCTCCGCCCCGAAGTGCTTGACCGCTCCCTCCAGCATTCCCAGAAAGAACTCATCCATTTTCCTTTCGGAAGCATATCTTATGTCGAAGTGATCCGGGGATGCTTCCCTGAACTCCATTCTGGGGGGAATGCCCAGCCCGTCGTTCTTGATATGGTAATGAATGTTGTTGAGAGTAGTAATCAATTCACCCACGCTTTTCACATTGTGCATGTAGTCGCCGAATATGTCGGCGAAGTAGCCAAAGGTCTCGCGTCCGAAGTCCCTCCACAACGTGGAGAGCTCGGTCTCGGTCGCTCGACTTAAAGCCTTCATTATATTCTCAAGGTCGTTTTCCGGATACCAGGTCAGCTCCGCGAAAACATTGGTCCTGAGAGATGCCTTCCGGCAGAGATCCGTGAAGGATATTTGAGGATAGCGCTTGTCGACGAAGCGAGCCAGGCTGTTGAACATGGCGCCGTTCATGGATGCCCCTCCTTTTGGAATTTGCGTTACGCGACAGACGTTCCGCCTGTCGACAAGTCAGTTTATCGTCTCCGCTCGACGGCTCTTAAGTTCAGAAGAAAAAGTTGCGTGAGAATTATACAGCCTCAGCATGCGCAACAAACGACCTTTACAAGCGCGTTGTTTTTCGTATATTGGATTACTCAGCGCCGATCAGGTTTCTCGTCTCGAAGTAATATGATCGAATGGCGTGTGAAATAACCCGGTTCAGAAATGGAAACGAAATCAAGGAAAGGATGACCCATGGAAGTTTTCGAGGCGATACGACAGAGACGAACCATCAGGACGTTCACTGGAAAAGAGATTCCGAAATCCGATCTCGAGAAGATTGTCGATGCGGGACGGCTGGCACCATCTGGCATAAACAAGCAGATGTGGGATTTCGTCGTAATTACCGAAAAGGACATAATCGCCGACATACTGGGTCGGCTTCATTTCTCCGGGAGGAAATACGGAACATACGAAGACGGCAAGTTTGGCGGTACATCTGCCATAATTGCAGTTGTCCTTGATGGTTCGCATGCATATTGGATCGAAGACGGTTCGGCCGCTACTGTCAATATGTTACTCGCTGCCAGAGAGTTAGGCTGGGGAAGCTGTTGGATTGAAGGACAGATTCGTCCTCACGAAGAAGATCTTAAGAAGCTCTTGAGGATACCGGAAACCAAGCGTATTCTGTTGATGATTGCCTTGGGCGAACCGGTGAAGTGGTCCCCGGCTCCACCGAAGAAGGCGCTATCGGAAATCTTGCACTGGGAGAAGTACAAGATATCATAGCCGGACCCATTTCACGGAAGACTCGGGGAAGAATCTTGAGATTTCCTAAACAGCAGTGGAACCAGCATAGGCATGTAGATTTCTTGATGCAATCAGTTCCACGTGAAACATCATGTTGACCTACGAAGAAGAGTTTGACATAATCGTTGTTGGTGCCGGGCACGCCGGCTGTGAAGCCGCGCTGGCTGCGGCACGGATGGGACAGAAGGTTCTCCTTTTCACCATGAACAAGGAGACCATCGCCCAGATGTCCTGCAATCCCGCGGTCGGCGGCCAAGCCAAGGGACAACTGGTGAAGGAGATCGACGCGCTCGGCGGGGAGATCGGATTCATCGCGGACAAGACTTCCATCCAGACTAAGACCCTTAACCTGAAAAAGGGTCCGGCTGTGTGGTCCACCCGCACTCAGAACGATCGAGCCATGTACCGTCTGGTCATGCGTGAGTCGCTGGAGAATCAAGATAGACTTTCCTTGAAGCAAGATTCCGTGGTCGAGGTCTTGATTAGGGATGGAAAGATCTCCGGCGTCGCAACCGAATCCGGAATGGCATATCATGCCAGGGCTGTCATTTTGACATGTGGCACTTTTCTTAATGGATTGATTCATATAGGGTTAAATCATTTTCCGGCTGGTAGAGCCGGAGAATTTCCATCGCTCGGTCTAACCGAAAATCTGATCAAGCTTGGTTTCAGAGCTGGGCGTCTCAAAACCGGCACCCCTCCTCGTATCGATGGAAAGACGATCGATTTTTCCAAAACCGCCATCCAAAACGGAGACGAGGATCCGAGACCGTTCTCCCTCCGGACTACGACTCTGCCGGAAAATAAGCTGCCGTGCTACCTGACCTACACCAATCAAAAGACACACGAGCTGATTCTTGGCAATCTGGACAGATCCCCGCTTTACAGCGGGAAGATTCAAGGCATGGGGCCCAGATACTGTCCTTCGATTGAGGACAAAGTCGTTAAGTTCCCGGATAAGCCCAGGCATCAGTTGTTTCTGGAGCCGGAAGGACTCGGAACCACCGAGTTTTACGTCAACGGATTCGCCACCAGCCTGCCAGAAGACGTTCAACTCGGAGCGCTCAGGACCGTGCCAGGGCTGGAGCATGTCCGAATGATGAGAACCGGCTATGCGATTGAGTACGACTACTTCCCACCGGTTCAGCTCAAACACACCCTGGAGACCAAGCTGGTTTCGAATCTCTACTTCGCCGGACAGAT
>CAZWAO010000036.1:0-16009 GCA_964631815.1 uncultured Ignavibacteria bacterium
GGGGACTATCCGACATCTTTTGTCCAAAAGCCCTCACGGGCATTTCGGACCTACACATCTCCCTGCTTGTTTAGGCTATTATTTATCCCACACCAAAAGCGTATCTATCATCACGTCTATCTGCTCGTCCGTGAAGTGGCGGGCGGTTATGGCATTGGTCGGGCAGTAGGAGGCACAAGTGCCGCAGCCCTTGCACAGGGCTTCGTTTATCTCGCAAACCATCACCCCGTCGCTTCTGTCCTTCAGTTGCGGCGCGTTGAACTCGCAAATCTTCACGCAGATTCCGCAAGCCCGGCACAGATCGCTGTTGACCACCTGACATACTACCGGCTCCAATTCGATGTGATCCCTGGAAGTAAGGATGGCGGCTTTGCCGGCGGCAGCCTGAGCGGAGAATAGGCTGTCTGAGATTCCCTTGGGAGCATTGGCACAGCCACAGACAAAAATCCCTGCCGTATTTGTCTCGACCGGCCCGAGTTTGGAATGCCTCTCCAGGAAGAAACCGTCCAGTCCTCTAGGAAGCTTGAAGAGATTCTGCAGCTCGGCGAAGTCCTTCTCCTTGGGCACCATGCCCACGGATAATACCACCGCATCAAAGGGAAACTCCAGCTCCCTCTTGTAGAGGGTCTGGTAAACTCTGATCTTGCTGGCTTTCTTGTTCCCCTCCACCTCCGGTGGGTGCTTCTCGTCGTATTTCACGAACAGGACGCCCTTTCCCCTGGCCTCCCGGTATGCTTCTTCTGCTCCCTTGTCGAAGGTACGGATATCCCGGTAATACACCACCGTGTTGATTCCCCTCTCCTGAAGCTGAATAGCCTGCTTGATGGCCACCTGACAGCAATAGCGGGAGCAATATTCGTTTCCGCCCTTCTCGCGAGACCCCACGCACTGGATGAAGGCTACGTTTTCCGGCTTTTTACCGGCGATGGTAAGCTCTGTCTCTCCCAGCAGCTTTTCCAGTTCCATGTTGGTCAGCACATTGGGGAACTTCCCGTAGCCGAACTTACCCGAAGGATCGTACATGTCCGAGCCAACGGCCAGAATTATGGCACCGGCCTTGACCTTCTCGGTTTTGGACTTCTTCCCTTTGGCCGAAGCTTGCGTTTCCAGAGTGATCTCGAAATTGCCCACAAACCCGGCCACGTCCTTGATCTTGGTGGAAGTCAGAACCTGAACTTTCCTTCTCTTAAGCTCCTCCAGCTTGTGTTCGATGAACTCCCTTCCGGTCAGCTCACTGCCCAAAAGCCGGTCCAGCTCCTTGACCCTGCCACCCAGTTCTTTCTCTTTTTCGATCAAAGTGACTTTCTCGCCTTTGATGGCCAAATCCAGTGCCGCCTGTATCCCTGAGATTCCCCCGCCGATCACCAGAATCTCCGGATTCATGGGAACCTCTCTTCTCTCCAAAGGCTCCAGGCGATAAGCTCTGGCCACGGCCATGCGCAAAAGGTCCTTGGCTTTTTCGGTGGCGGCTTCCGGCTCGTGAGTATGTACCCAGGAGCACTGGTCGCGCACGTTGGCCATCTCGAACAAGTAGGGATTCAGGCCCGCCCTGCGGCAGCTTTCCTGAAAGATCGGTTCATGCGTGCGGGGTGTACATGCGGCCACCACAACACGGTTGAGATTATGCTCTTTGATGTGGTCCTGCATCAGCCTCTGGGTGCCGTCGGAGCACATGAACAGGTCGCGCACCACGTGCACCACTCCGGGAAGCGATTTTGCGTATTCCTCCATCTCCTTCACATCCACCACCCCACCGATATTGGAGCCGCAGTGGCAAACGAAAACCCCTATTCTCGGCTGGCCATCCACGTTGATCGGCTCGACTTTCTCGATTTCCTTTTTCACCTGCTGGCCCTTGAGGTGTTCCGACACCTTTAGAGCCGAGGCCGAGCCTATGGCCACCGAGTCGGTGATGTCCTTCAAACCGGCTGCACTTCCGCAGAGATACACTCCATCGCGGGTCGACTCCAAAAACGAGGTGGGGTCTTTCTGTTTGAAGAATCCGGAGCTGTCGATCTCGATTCCCAATATACCGGCCAGCTCGTTAGTGCCGGCCGCCGGAACACCGGCTGCTGAGAGTACGGTGATGTCCGCTCTGATCTTCTCCACTTCTTTGGTCTCGGTGTTCTCGATGAAGATTATCTGGTCCTTGGATTCGGCGTCCTCCACGATCTTAGCGGGTCGGCCTTTGTAGAAGATCACGTCCGGGTCTTCTTGCGCGCGCAGGAACAATTCCTCATATCCCTTTCCGAAAGCCCTAATGTCCATGTAGAAGATGTATATCTTCTCAATCCCCGGCTCGTGAGTCTTGGCTAAAAGCGCGTTTTTGACCGTGTTCATGCAACAGAAATAGGAACAATAGGGATAGCCGCGCTCCCCCACCGATCGTGAGCCGACACATTGGATGAAGGCCAGAGTCTTGGGCGTCTTCATGTCGGACGGCCGGACCAGATGGCCGCCGGAGGGTCCTGATGCGTTTAGGATTCGCTCGAACTCCAATCCGGTCAGAACGTTCTCGTAACGGGCATATCCGTAATTGGTCAGCGAGCGGGGATCGTATTCGTCGAATCCTGTAGCGACCACGATAGCGCCCACGTTGACGGTCTCCTCCTTGGGCAACATATCGAAGTCGATGCAATTGAGCTTGCAGGCCCGGGAACAGTTCTCGCAAACCAGAATGGTTTTGTTCAGGCACACCTCCCGGTCGATCACGTAGGTGCGGGGCGAGGCCTGGGGAAAGGGGGCGTAGATGGCTTTCCGGGCACCCATGCCCAGATCGAAGTAGTTGGGGGCGATCACCGGACAGGCCTTGGCGCACTCGCCGCAGCCCACACAGGTCTCCTCGTTCACGAACCTCGGATTCCTTCTGACGGTGACCGTGAAGTTACCCTGCTCCCCCTCCACCTTGACCACCTCGGAGTAACTCAACAGCTTGACGTTGGGATGTCGACCGACATCCAGCATGCGCGGGCCCAAAATTCAGATGGCGCAGTCCATGCTGGGAAAGGTCTTGTCTATCTGGGCCATCCTGCCGCCCAGGGTGGAGGATCGCTCCACCAGGTAGACCTGGAAGTCGGCATCGGCCAAATCCAGCGCCGCCTGAATTCCGGCCACCCCGCCGCCTATCACTAAAGCGCCTTTCTTCTCTTTATCCTTCACCATACCTCCGGATTTCTCTTGACTTCTAAACGCCTTTCCATCCCTGAGATGCGCAACTCGACTGATTCTCGCTCGAATTCATCTACGCGCTTGCCGCCGTCTCGCTTTTCGCCTGACCGGCTTTGCCCAAAAGATTCTTGCCGTACTCATATCCCTTTTCGAAAGCCTTGAGGTTCATGTCAACCAATCTCTCCCTGAAGGAGCTTTGGATGGCTTTTCTGGCCGACTCCGCCTTGACCAGATCGGTGACCGCGGTGAAGAATCCGAACATCACGATGTTGGCCACGATCTTGGCGCCCATCTCCTCGGCGAAACGAGTGGATGGGATGGCGAAAAGTTTCACCCCCTTCTTGACCTGCTCGGGCTTGACCAGATCCTCGTCGACGACCAGCGTGCCCCTCTCTCTAATGTTCTCTCCGTGCTTGACGAATCCCTCCTGGGACATGGCCACCACTATATGGGGGACGGTAACGTAGGGAAACAGCACCCGGTCGTCGGAGATCACCACCTGAGAGCTGCAGGCGCTGCCGCGCGCCTCCGGTCCGAAGCTCTGGGTCATGGTGGCCTGCTTTCCGTCATAGATGGATGCCGCCTTACCCAAAAGGTATCCGAAACGGATCACGCCCTGGCCGCCGAATCCGGTCAATCTCAACTCTGTCAGCATTGGGGACCTCCGTGCTCAACGAATTTTTCCTTCAGCCTGCCCCTCATCCAGGTATTGTAGGCGTCCATAAACGAGGGCCTCTCCCGGTCGACGAACTTGCCCACCACGATTTTCTTCTGGTACTCGATCTCCAACTCCCTGGTATCGGCGCCGTGCTTGATCACGCTGTTGTCGTGATAGAACTTCATCAGGTCCAGACCGCTGCCCAGCCGGTTTCTTCTGGCGTAGAGCGTGGAGCAGGGACAGATGATCTCGATGAAGGAGAAACCCTTTTTGTTCATGGCCTCCGACATGGACCGGGCCAGCCTCCGAACGTGGAGGGCCGTCCACCTGGCGACGTAAACCGCGCCGCAGGATTCCGCCAGATGACATAGGTTGAAGGGCTGCTCGAAATTGCCGTAGGGCGAGGTGGAGGTGTTGGCGGAAAGCGGGGTGGTAGCCGCCACCTGTCCTCCGGTCATGGCGTAGATGAAGTTGTTGACGCACAAAACCGTCAGGTCCATGTTCCTCCGGGCCGCGTGAATCAGGTGATTGCCGCCGATTCCCGATATATCGCCGTCCCCGCTGAAAACCACCACTTTCAGCTCGGGATTGGCCAGCTTCAGTCCGGTGGCGAAGGGAATTGCCCGGCCGTGAGTGGAGTGAAACGAATCCAGCTTGATGTAGCCGGCCACTCTTCCGGTGCATCCTATCCCCGATACCACCGTCACCTTCTCCAGCGGGATGGTGCTTTTCTTAAGAGCTTCGGCAAAGGCGGTCACTGCGGTTCCTATTCCGCAGGTGGAGCACCAGATGTGCGGGATGCGATCCATCCGCAGAATGGACTCCATCGGATGTTCTGCGGCCTCCTGCGTCTGAAGAGTATCTACAGCTTTCATTTCGCCGCCTCCTTAATCGCTTGGTAAATGTCTTCCGGATCGTGCACCCATCCTCCTCCGTGCGGAACCAGAATGGTCTTGGCCTTGCCGCAGGCGCATCTTTCCACCTCGTAGTACAACTGTCCGTAATTCATCTCCACCACCACAAAGGCCTTCATCTTCTCCGCCAGTTGTCTGATCTTCTTCTCTGGAAACGGCCAGCAGATGATGGGCCGGAGAAGTCCCACCTTTATTCCCTCCCTGCGGGCCTTCTGAAGCGCGGGGATGGATACCCGCGAGCTGATGCCGTAGGAGAATATCACGATCTCGGCGTCGTCCATCTGCATCTCCTCGATATCCAGCAGATCGTCCTCGTGCAGCCTGATCTTATCCACCAGCCTTCTCACCAGCTTCTCCTGCATCTGCCAGTTCATGTCCGGGTAGCCCCTCTCATCATGGGTCAGTCCGGTGACATGGATCTTGTACCCGTCCCCGGCCTTGACCATCTCCGGCACCATGTCCTTGCCGACTCTATACGGCAGGTATTCGCCCGGGGGCAGTTTGGTGTAACGCCGGGGATAAAGCTCTATCTGATCTGCCGGCGGGATCACCACCTTTTCGGTCATGTGACCCACGCATTCGTCGGTCATCACCATCACCGGCACCCGGTATTGTTCGGAAAGGTTAACCGCCTTTATCACCATCTCGAAACACTCCTGAGGGGAGTTGGGGGAGACGGCGATTATCTCATAATCTCCGTGCGATCCCCAGCGGGCCTGCATCATGTCCGCCTGTCCGGGAAGGGTGGGAAGTCCGGTGGAAGGACCCCCTCTCTGCACGTTGATGACCACGCAGGGCGTCTCCAGCATGGTTGCCAATCCGATGTTCTCCATCATCAGGGAGAAACCCGGCCCCGAGGTGACGGTAAGGGACTTGGTGCCTCCCCAGGCGGCACCGATTATGGCCGCCATAGAGCCCATCTCGTCTTCCATCTGAATGAAGATGCCGCCCACCTCCGGAAACCGCTCGGATATCCTCTCGGCCACCTCGGTGGAAGGGGTTATGGGATAGCCGGCCACGAAGCGAACCCCTGCTGCGATGGCTCCTTCCGAGCAGGCGTGGTCGCCATCCAAGTAATGCTCTCCGGTTAAGACACCTTTGGGATCAGCTTTCAACTTTCTTTACCTCCTGCTCAGCCGGTTTTTGTTTCTCCTTCGATTTCTCCGTCACGTATATGGCGAATTCGGGGCAAAGCATCTCGCACAACCCGCAGAAAACGCAGGTGTCCTCCTTCGTCACGTACGGCGGATGGTATCCCTTGGAGTTGTACTCGCTGGAAAGCTCCAACACGTCGCGTGGGCAGTATTCCACGCAGAATCCGCATCCCTTGCATCTTTCTTTTATGATGTGCAGCTCGCCGTGAGGAATCTCCAGCTTGTCGGAATCCAATGGTTTTCGCCAGAATTTGCCCATTGAGGGTGGGGCCATGGTCTCACCTCCAGAAGCTTCAGTTGCGGGAAAGTCCGCTGCTCGTGCGCTTTGTCAAATTAAGATAAGATTTATTCTGATTTCGTCAAGTGAGAAATTTCAACAAAGCTATACGCACACAACACAATAATACGTGCATCCCAACCCAATGAATTGCTGGCCTGAACCGCCCCCGCACTCTTTTTCGGCAGTATCATGCTGCGGTATTAACCTCAAGCAGCCATTGCGCGGCGAGAATCCGCCAAAATCGAAATTCGCTTGACAACGGACCCATCGGAACGTTCAATTCATATGAGGGGATTCCCAGGTTATGCTCTTGTTGGTAACGGACACCTTCCAGACGGATCTTCGATGTCCGTTACCATAACGCGTCACGGACGGGGCGTCCGCGACGAACAGAGGTTATGCCGGGCAGCAGAAGGGGTAGCATGATGATCCGGAAATCACTTGTGCCGAAGACCTTGATCCTGTTGGCTTTGATCGTTTCGTGCGACCATGCCAGCGACGGACAGAGACCGGCTCGCACGGCCACTGCTTTCAGTGCTCTGGCCGACTCGATTGTGGCAACACCGATGGCGTCCGGTAAATACACTCTCGTTCAGAAGTTCTTTGACAACTTATGCGCTTTGAGGGAGGCTCAAGGAGATGACTCCGCATGGTCGGTTCTTTTGGACTTTTTCGGTCGTCTGCATCCTCGCATAAGGGTCACTGATTCATTGGCCGTTTTTCAGACCGTTGAATGGATTCACAATTGCTTCACTCTCATGGACTCAGGCGGAGTCTTCTTCACCAACGGGGATATGGATACGTATGCGGCCTGGCATCTACAGCAGGTGCAAGGCGTTCGGCCGGATCTGCTGGTGGTCTCGCTCCCGTTCCTGGTAGCGCCGCACTACCGTCGATTTCTGCAGGCTGATAGTCACAGCCGGGAAGCATTGCGCCTTTCCGGACAGGATACGCTTTCTGTTCCTCCATCCACCGGCCAGACACAGGCGACCCTGGTGAAGATAGTCACTCATCTGGCAGAAAGACAAGAGCATCCTGCTATTTATGTGGCACCAAGCTGTGGCGTCTCAAAGAGATTCGGAAACCACTTGGTCGATCTGGGACTGATATATGCATACCAAGACTCTGTGGAGCCGCAGTCCAAGACTCTTGATCTGCTAATCTCCAGGCTCACCCAGGAGTGGAGACTCGAATACGCATCACAGGGCGAGCCAAAAGACTCAAGCTACGCTGCGCGGGTTGCCTGGTTGCAGTACTTGACGCTACTCATTCGCATGGCACCGAAATTCGATAGGGCGGAGCGCTACTCCGACCTGGATACCCTCTTCGCACGCATGGACTCTGTGGTCGGAAACGACTGGCGATTCTCAATGCTCCGGTACCAGTATTGCCACGAAACCCAAGATCAATGCGCTGAATATCGAGAGAAAGTCAAAGCCTATGCCGCTGAACATCCTGAAGATGGAGCTGCGCGGTCAGCATTCAAGCAATTGGAGCACAAATAGCATCGCACTATGCGGCCTTCTCTTGTTGGTAACCGACACCTTCCAGACGGATCTTCGATGTCCGTTACCATAACGCCTCACGGATGGGGGCTTCCGTGACGAACGGAGGATTTTGTTAACAAGGCCTCATCGTTGGAAGCGCTGTTTCGATAGCAAGACTCCGTCTTTGCTCTCCCACAGGAAGCAGAGAACGGAGCCGTTTGTGGGATTCCCCTCGGGAGTTTTTCCGCTTTCATGCACTAGAAATCTGGCTCGCCGATCGCCTCGGAGCAGTTACAATGTCTTTCTCCACTTCCATGTGTGCATATGATACAATAGTCCGGAAAACCACACCAAATCCAGATCATATGACAGTTTCCGCCGGAAGGAGCCTGGCTTGGCTCTTCGGGGACCGCCCAACCGGAATCCAGCCACTGGATAATCTCTGCCTCGGTCAACGTCTGCGGCAGAATAGGCATTTGCTCCTCACTGACAGTAACAGCCAGCTGCAAATTCCCAGCCTGAACCTCAGTGAGAACACCTTGCCACGCCGAGTCAGCCGCCATAACGGGCAAAGCCAAGAGAAAAAGCGAAACCACTCCTAACACGTATTTCCCCATTCAGCCTTCACCTCCTTTCCTTTTTATTTTTGGAACTGCGTAGTTCAACCACTGCCTCCCTTTTTTCTCCTGACACAAAATCTCTGACTTCGACGATAATCAGAAGGTATCCTCGCTTTTTGCGCCCCAGGCTTCCTTTGTCAACAAATGCTGTGATTTTGGCCGCTCTCAGGCCTATGCCACCCACAATGGGTGGGCTGGTGAAGAGATAAAACTCCTTTTTGTCGTTTTTCGCCAGGACATCAAAACGATAACACACCTGACGAGCGAACATCATCAGGCCATCAACGGTGAATTCCACACAAAGAGAGCTTCCTTTGGTGCAGGTGTCGATCTCGGAAATCCTCAATTGCCCCGGCGGCGCTTCTGGTGGCACGTAAGAAAGGATCACGTCAAGGGGAGAAGCGAAAACAGCTGAGTTATGCTTCCATTCCCAGATTTCGAAATTCCGAGGGTAATCGTTGCAGAACAAATCCTCTATTTCATAGACATTCTTGCCATTAGCCTGTAGGGGAAGACCATGCTTGTACAAGAGCCACATATAAGGACTGATTGCCCTTTCCGAACCAAAGTAATTCTTCACCTCTGGACGGACCTCGCGGTAGTCTATCCTCATTTTTGGACCACATGCTAAAATCAGAAGCGAGCAAAACAGAGAAGTTCTGAGCACTAGCCTATCTGGCATTTTGCGGCTCCTTCAATAGGTCGTTTACCTAGACTTTGTCCCTCAATCCGCTTGCTGATAGTCAATATCCGATAGCGTCTTGCCTGAGTCGACCGAGTCTACTCAATTGGCAAAACCACCAATCCCCGCAACACATTCGCAGTGAACTTGTTACACGGATAATATAGTACCCGCTCTCCGAAAAGCAAGAGAAATCTTTGAAGAACCGCAAATTCTATTCAATTTGTATCTTGTTGATTATAAATGAATTAACTCCCAACACCATTTCCCACATCTTCCATGAGACCATAACCATCTGAAATGCAATGACTTGAATTCCAGATCTGTGGGCGTTTCAGCATCCGTCCGAAAGAGAACTGTCCCCGAGATTCCGGCTCAAGGGAAATTGGCTGACTTTAACCTTTACCGCGACTCAGCGGCGGAGTCTCAGACTGAATGGGGAAGAAGATTCAGCCGGAAGGATCGAACAACCGAGAACTCTTCATACATCGAACGGCGTAAAGAAAAGTCAGTTGGGGAGGCTTGTCGCAAACCACTAAGACTCGCTTGGCAAGAAGAGTCGTGGCGAATTGACAGAGAGGCGCGCAAAGAAACGCCACTTGCTGGTAACGGACACCTTCCAGACGGACCTTCCATGTCCGTTACCATAACGCGTCACGGACGGAGGCGTTCGTGACGAACAGGCGACTCATTCCGAAAAAAACGAGTGCCGAACGAAATTTCTCTTGACAAGGAAACCTTTTATATTTAATTGCGTAGTACGATGCTAAACGAGTAGCTAACTAAAAACGGTCGGAGGTTTATACCTTGATGGGCTTTAAGATGCTTGCAATTAACAGCTGCCTGATACAGGGCACCAGTGTACCCATTTTGGTCGACACTTCCGAACCAAGGAGGCTACTCTGAATAGGCGCTTACAACGGAACTTCGCAAAACCGTGACCTATCCAGAGTAGGTCACGGTTTTTAGTTTATGGGGAAAGGAACGAACATGAATTTCGCAGTCGAGACTTCAGATTTAAACAGGTTTTTCAAGATAAAGAAATCGAAGAACAAGAAAAACAATGGCAATAACAACGGCAGGTTGGTTGCCCTGGATATGGCCAACATAAAGATTCATCAGGGCGAGCTGTTCGGACTTTTAGGTCCCAACGGTGCAGGCAAGACCACGTTGATAAAGATCCTCGCCACCCTGCTTCTGCCCACATCCGGCACCGCGCTGGTGGACGGCATAGACGTGGTCAAACATCCGGAGAAGGTAAGAAAGCGGATCAACATGGTCTCCGGAGGCGAGCATTGCGGCTATGGAATCTTAACCGTCAGGGAAACTCTGTGGATGTTCTCGCAGTTTTACGGCATCCCCAACCGGGTGGCGCTTGATAGAGTGGACCAGCTTCTGAAGATTCTGAAAATGGAGGAGTTCGCCAAGACCAAAATCGGCAAGCTCTCCACCGGCCTCAGGCAGAAGCTCAATTTCATGCGGGGTTTCGTGTGCGATCCCAAGATCATGTTCTTGGACGAGCCCACTTTGGGTCTGGACGTGCAGATCGCCCGCGACGTGAGAAGCTACATCCGAACCTGGATGAAGGAGAACCCGGAAAGGACCGTACTTCTGACCACGCATTACATGGCCGAGGCGGAGGAGCTGTGCGACCGGGTGGCCATCATCGACAAGGGCAGGGTTTTAGTCTGCGATGCGCCGCAGAATCTGAAGAAGACGCTGGCCGGCGAGGCGGTCTATCATATCGAGGTTCCCATGTCGCCCAACGGGATGGAGGAATACGAGAAGGTCAACGGTGTACAGCAATTCGCATACGAACACAAGACCCACTCGGGCACGACCAAACTGAAGTTCATCCTCAAGGACGAGTCCGCCATATCCAGCGTGACCGAATTCTTGAGCAAGAACGGCTCCAGGATAATCTCCCTTTCCAAGATGGAGCCCAGCCTGGAGGACGTTTTCGTGGCCCTGGTGGGAAGAGGACTGAAGGATGAAAACTGATTTCAACACCAACATAAAGGCCATAATCGCCCGGGCCTACGTACGGGTGGTAGGCGCCAACCGCGAGCCGAGCTGGTGGCTGACCGATACGCTGCTGCCCATCCTGAGCACCGCGGCTTATGTTTACGTGTACAAGGCCCTGAAAGCTCCGGAGGAGTACGTGGGATTCGTCATCCTGGGCGGAACCATGAGCGCCTACTGGATACACGTTCTGTGGAGCATGGCCGCGCAGTTCTACTGGGAGAAGGAGGTGGGCAATCTGGATTTGTACCTGATCGCCCCCATATCCAGGATGTCCCTGCTTTTGGGCATGGCGTCCGGGGGCATGTTCACCGCCACCACCAGAGCGGCAAGCATCTTCCTGGCGGGAAGCCTGATCTTCAAGGTGAACTTCACTGTGATCAGCTTCCCCAAGCTGTTGGCCGTGTTCATCCTCACCCTGATGGGGTTGTACGGCCTAGGCATGGTCTTCTCGTCGCTTTTCATGCTATACGGACGCGAAGCTTGGCACGGCGTCACGTTGTTGCAGGAACCGATTCATCTGCTCTCCGGATTCTTCTTTCCGGTGAGGAACCTGGGTTTCGCTGTGGGTCTGGGAGCTTCGCTGATACCGCTGACTTTGGGCCTGGATGCCATGAGGCAGTTGGCCTTCAAGGTCGGAGCGGAATCCGGATTCATCGACGTGAACCTGGAGATAGGCGCGTTGGTATTCTTGTGCGTCGCTTTCCTGGTGGCGGCCAAGTATGCCCTGCAATATATGGAGAAACTGGGCAAGAAAGAGGGTAGGCTCACTCTTAGATGGCAATGACAACTTATCTCCACCCTTGTTTCCCCTTCGGAGGAGGGAAAGGATCGATCCCCTCTCCCTCGATGGGAGAGGGTTAGGGAGAGGGTGACCATCACCTTCCACTACAGAAGGCAAGAGCTCAGTCTGCGATGCCTGCAAGAAGAAACGAGGAGGGTCTTTCAAAAGTCACAAGAGGAGATGTCAACCGTATGTTCACCAAAACGAAAGAAAACTTCAGAACCGTAAAGACCGCCGGTCAACTGGGATGGGCCATGGAGTCCAACTGGACCGACCCCTTCCTGTTCGCCATCTACTCCATAGTACGGCCGCTGGCTTCTTCGCTTATCCTGGTGGTGATGTACTATGTGGTGACCAGAGGAAAGACCGGAATGGACATGTTCGCCTACATCTATGTGGGAAACGCCTTCTTCATGTATGTGTTCAACGTTCTGTTCGGCATCAGTTGGGTCATACACGAAGATCGCGAGCACTATCAGATGCTCAGGTACATCTACATATCGCCCATCCGGATGTA
Source organism: uncultured Ignavibacteria bacterium (assembly GCA_964631815.1). GTDB lineage: Bacteria > Zixibacteria > MSB-5A5 > MSB-5A5 > SM1-73 > SM23-73-3. Next base: position 12,287 of record CAZWAO010000036.1, read on the forward strand.
CTATTACCTGTTCGGCCGCGGGACCGCCAAGATGATCCTCACCACCGTGGCGGTGATCATCACCATGGCTTTCGGCATCCTGGTCTTGAAGATTCCGGTCAACCTGGCCACGGTGAACTATCCGTTGTTGATTTTCTCCGTGGCGATGGGAATTTTCATCATCACCTGTCTGGGAATTCTCTTGGCGGGAATAACCTTGATCACCGCGCATCACAGCTTCACGCTGACCGAAGGCACGGCCGGGCTTTTCTATCTGGCTTGCGGCGCCATCTACCCGATAGACATCCTGCCGGTGTGGCTGCAGTACCTGTCCAAGGGACTGCCTCTGACCTACTGGCTGGAGTTAGTGAGACGCTCGGTCCTGGGCAAGAGCTTGAGTCCCACTTTGAGCGGACTCTCCGACATGCAATTGATCGGCATAATGGTGGTGACCACCCTGGCTCTGGCTTTGGTTTCTCACTGGATTTACCGCTCGCTGGAGCACGTGGCCAGAAGCCGCGGCAAGATCGACCAGTTGACGAACTACTAAAGGAAGTGAATTCTCGCCTCAACCTGGACGCCCTCTCGGAGGTGTATTGGAATTCAGGTTTTTGTAGCCGCGGGCGCATAGTCTGCGAAGGAGAGAAACACGCGGGAAAAGACGCAACAAGCGAGGTGAACCATGATCGAAGGAGAGAAGGTTCGGATCAGGGCCATAGAGAAAAGTGATATCGCCGAGATCATGAAATGGATCAACGATCCCGAGGTGAAAAGCAACCTGCTGATGAGATATCCGGTCTCCCAATACCAGGAGGAAAGGTGGATCGAAACCGCCCTGGGAACCGACAACCAGAGAAACAAGACCTTTGCCCTGGAGACCAAAGACGGTGTCTATCTGGGTGGGATAGGACTGCACAAGATCGACTGGGAGAACAGCAACGCCGAGGTGGGCATCGTAATAGGAAAGAAGGAATACTGGAACAAAGGATACGGCACCGACGCCATGATGGCCATACTGGACTTTGGCTTCAATCAAATGAACCTTCACCGGATATACCTGCGGGTGTTCGAATTCAACCAAAGGGGCATCCGATCGTATGAGAAGTGCGGCTTCAAGAAGGAAGGAATCTTAAGGCACGATCGTTACAGAGAAGGCCGGTATTACGACACCATTATGATGGGAATTCTAAAAGAGGAATTCCGGCAGAATTCCGGATAGGGCCAGTCCCTTCTGCTCGTATTCCGAATCATGGAAACCAACCTCACGCTGGCTCTGATACTGACCACCCTGGCAGGCTTGTCCACCACCCTGGGCAGCCTGCTGGGGCTGGCCGTGCGCAAGCCCGGCCCGCGTTTTATGAGCGCCACGCTCGGATTTTCCGCCGGGGTTATGGTCATGGTCTCCTTTGCCGAGCTTCTGCAGGGAAGTGCCGACTCGATCGGCTTTGGTCATGCCCACCTCGGTTTCTTTCTGGGCATCGCCGTCATCTTTGTGGTGGACCACTTTCTTCCTCACGAGGCAGCCGGTCACCAGGACGTGGGGCAGGAATATAAAAACGGCAAGCTCATGCGAACGGGGATGCTGGTAGCTCTGGGAATCGGAATCCACAATTTCCCGGAGGGGATGGCCACTTTTGCCGGTACCCTGAAGGACACCAATTTGGGAATCGCCATAGCGGTGGCCATAGCCATACATAATATCCCGGAAGGTTTGGCCGTATCGGCGCCTGTTTACGCCGCCACCGGAAGCCGGCGCAAGGCTTTCTTCTGGTCTTCTCTGTCGGGTGTGGCCGAGCCTGTGGGGGCAGGACTGGGCGCGTTGGTCCTTCTTCCCTTTCTCACGCCCGCTCTTCTGGGCTGGCTTCTGGCGTTCGTCGCAGGCGTCATGGTTTTCATCGCTTTTGACGAGCTGGTTCCCACCTCCTTTTCATACAATCAAGGACACATAGCCATCTTAGGTGTGGTCCTTGGTATGGCCCTCATGTCCCTCAGCCTGTGGTTACTGAAATAGACGAATTTTCTCCGCCTGGCACATATCCGAGCTTTCCCACCATTCGACAAAGCTCTGGACAAAAGCGCCCCCTGGGCATAAATTGATGGCTTGAGTGCTGAATCTGCCATTTAAGTGATCTTCTTGACATCCAACCGGGAGGACGGATCATGAGCGATCAAGCCAGGAACGTGATAATCATCGGCGGAGGGCCGGCCGGATACGTGGGCGCCATTCGGGCGGCCCAGCTGGGCGCCAACGTGACCGTGGTGGAAAAAGAGGAGTTGGGCGGAACCTGCCTGAACGTGGGCTGCATTCCCACCAAGGTATTGACCTCGGCAGCCCATACCTATTCTGTGCTCAAGACCGCACCGCGCTGGGGCTTGAAGACCAGCGGGATGGAGTTGGACTGGTCGCTGTTGATGAAAAGAAAGCAGATGGCCGTAACCAGGCTGGTGACCGGCGTAAAAAGCCTGCTCAAGGCTCGTAATGTCAATGTGGTCAAGGGCACGGCTGCCTTCCTGGATGAGAAGACCATCGAGGTGAAAAAAGAGGACGGCACGTCGGAGAAACTGGGGGCACACAAGTTTCTCGTCTGCCCGGGATCGCTTCCCATTCGGCTTCCCATTCCGGGAGTCGAGCTGGAAGGCGTGATCGACAGCACCGGAGCGTTGTCTTTGGACTCCATTCCCAAGAGCATGTTGATTATTGGGGGCGGGGTCATCGGATGTGAGTTTGCCTATATCTATAACTCCTTTGGCACGCATATCACCATAGTGGAGATGCTGCCGCAGATCATCCCCGGAGAAGATGAGGAGATAGTCGCCGCCTTAAGGGCCTCCATGGAGCGCTCGGGAATGAGAATCTACACCAATTCGAAGGTCACCCGAATAGATGCAGGCAAGGGCGGTGGCAAAACGGTCGCCGTTTCGACCAAAGACGAAGAGATTAAAGTGGAGGCGGAGAAGATTCTGCTTTCGGTGGGAAGAAGGCCCAACACCAGGGACATGGGATTGGAGAAACTGGGGATCAAGATGGATCGCGGCACCATCCTGGTAAACGACCATCTGAGAACCAACCTGCCTCATGTCTACGCTGCCGGGGACTGCATAGGCAACTGGCTTCTGGCGCACGTGGCATCTATGGAAGCCGAGATAGCTGTGGAGAATGCTCTGGGCCACGACAAGAGAATGGACTACACAGCAGTTCCTTCCTGCATATACACCCATCCAGAGATTGGCAGCGTGGGATTGAATGAAAGACAGGCCAAAGAGAAAGGCATCGAGATAAAAACGGGTAAATTCCCCATGTTGGCTTGCGGCCGGGCACAGGCGGAGTTGGAGACCGAGGGCTTCGTCAAGGTGGTTGTGGAGAAGAATTCGGGAAGAATTCTGGGCGCACAGATTTTGGGCCACCGGGCCACGGATCTGGTAGCCGAGTTGACTTTAGCCATCCGCATGGGAGCCAAGACCGAAGACGTGATCGACACCATCCACGCGCATCCCACCCTAAGTGAACCGATAAGAGAAGCCGTTTTGAAAGCAGATGGCAGGCCAATCCACATGATGTAACCAAAACCTCTCTCTTGTTTTCCCTCTCTCCACAAGGTGGAGAGGGGGATGCAGGGGGTGAGGTCATCATGGAATGCTCCGGTTACGAAACTCCACGAGTCCATAGGGCAGGGCTGAATGCCCTGCCCTATGAACCAATCATTCCTTGCATATAAGCATAGGGGCGGGAATTCATCCCGCCCC
>CAZWAO010000037.1:0-15593 GCA_964631815.1 uncultured Ignavibacteria bacterium
CGTGTGCATTTGGAATATCAGGCTTCGGCTCGATGAAAGCAGGTTGCTGAAGCATGGGCCCGATAAACCGGGAAAAGACATCGAACAGCAACCCTTGCACCCTTGAACCCTTGAACTCTTGAACCCTTGAACTCTTGAACCCTTGAACCCTTGAACCCTTGAACTTTTTGACCTTTTGACCCTTAGGCCCTTTGACCCTTGAACTCTTGAACCCTTGAACTTTTGAACCCTCAACCACGAGGTCTGTCATGAAATGGTCTCTCCAAATCGGCAGGCTCTTCGGGATACCCATTCGGGTGCACGTCACCTTTTTGCTTCTGCTTTTTTTCATCGCCTACGTGGGATCAAAACAGGCCGGACAAACGGGTGCGATTTTCGGAACCATATCCATCCTGTTGATCTTCGTCTGCGTGGTGCTGCACGAGATGGGCCACAGCCTGGTGGCCATCCATTACGGAATTGAAGTCAAGGACATCGTCCTTCTGCCCATCGGGGGCGTGTCCCGGATGGAGGACATACCGGAGGAGCCCAAAAAAGAGATCGCCATCTCCATCATAGGCCCCTTAATCAGCCTGGGCTTGGGCGTGATCTTCTTTTTCATAGCCCGGGCCATGGGGCAGAGCACCAGCTTTAAGGAATTTTCGGTTTTTCAGGGAAACTTAATAGCCACCCTCTTCTGGATAAACCTGATGCTGGGTTTGTTCAACCTAATTCCGGCTTTTCCCATGGACGGGGGAAGGGTGTTAAGGGGCATCCTGGCCATGGGCATGGACGGTCTGAGGGCCACCAAAATAGCGGTGAGCGTGGGACAGGCCTTCGCCATTTTGCTTTTTTTCTTCGGGATATTCTTCAACTGGTGGCTGGCCCTGATAGCCATATTCATCTATCTGGGCGCGGAGGGGGAGGAGAGGATGGTGGTGCTCAAAAGCTCTCTGGGCAAATCCTCGGTGGGGGTGGCCATGATCACCGAGGTGCACACCGTCTCTCCGGATCAGACCGTGGGGCAGGTGTTGGAGAGCATCTGCCACGGCTTTCAGCAGGATTTCCCGGTGTTGGAGAACGGCGAGCTGGTGGGGATTTTAACCAAAGAGGATATCTTCTCGGCGCTGCACCACCACGAGAAGTCGGCACTGGTGAGAGACGTGATGAAAAGAGACTTCGTCACCACCACCGAAGATGCGCCCCTTTCGGACATCTTCAAAAAGATGACCTCCCGCAAGCTGTCGGTGATCCCGGTAATGAGAGGCCGAAAGCTTGAGGGTCTGATCAACTTAGAGCAGATCGGCAAGTACCACATGATCTGCCAGGAAGGGCAGTGATCGCAGGTTCCAGTCGGGAAGGGCAGGACGGATGCACGAGTTCATTCTTCGGTACGGATACTTGGCGCTGTTTTTGGGATCGGTGCTGGAAGGGGAATCGGTTCTGATCGCGGCCGGATTTTTAGCCCGAGGCGGCTATTTGGATCTTCCTCTGGTGATGCTGGTGGCCTTCGCCGGAACCTACCTGGCGGATCTGTCCATTTACTTTCTGGGAAGGGATAAAGGGGAGGCGGTCATAGCCAAATTTCCCATAGCCCGCTCTTATTATCCCAAGGTGAAAAACCTTTTTGCCAGGTACGGCATCTGGGCCATTTTCGTCACCCGCTATCTATACGGGTTTCGACTGGCCGCAGCAGCCACCCTGGGCTTGACCAGGATGCGGCGAAGCACCTATCTGCCCTTCAACTTCCTTTCCTGTGCAATCTGGGCGGTGCTCATGGGAGGATTGGGCTACGTTTTCGGCGCCAGCCTGGAGGCCTTGATCGGACAGGTGAGGCAGTACGAGAAGTACGTGGTGCTGTGCATCATCATACTGGGATTAGGCGGTTGGCTGATTCGAAGGCTGTGGAGCAAAAGGCAGAGACAAAACGGCACTCAGATCAAGCAGCAAGTCGGAATGTGAGGCGCTAAGTTGCAGCCGAGCGACGATTCGGGGTTTGGAGAAACTTCCCGGCCCGAACATCGTATTTAAGACTAAAGGTTGGGGTCTAACATGTCTGGAGGATCATGGTGAGAAGAGAGTCCGGGACCACCTTTTTACTCTGTTTTTTCATTCTCTCCCTACTGCTGTCTGCAATCGCCACCACCGAAACCGCACGCTCCGCGGAATACACGCGATCCGCCTCGGGCAGCATTTCCGGCGACATCAAGAAGCTGCAACTATATACTCCCGGCAATCTGGGGGGCGCGGTCACCATACAAACCGGCGACGACAATGAGTGCCGGGTGGAGCTGGAGTGCTGGGCCCGGGCCAAGAATCAGAAGATGGCCCAGGAGTTCACCGAGCTGGTGGAGATGAAGCTGGATATGACCGACCAGGTGGTGACCTTGAGGCTCACCACGCCGCGCAACGCGCCCTGGGAGGGAACGGACTACGGAATCAAAGCCACCCTGGAGGTCTACGTTCCTGAAGATATCGTGGTCGAGACCAAAACCAGAGGCTTTGTTCTGGACATCTCCGGACCGTTGGAGGAGGTAACGGTGGAAAACGACTTCGGCGAAATCACGGTAGCCGACGTTTCCGACCGGACCGACATCGCCGGAACTTACAACAAGGTGGAACTGGAGGATTTGCAGGGGCAGGTGAACGTGGAGACCAGCTACAACTCCATCCGGGCTGTGAACATCGACACCCAGGAAGGTACGGCCAATTTGGAGACCAGTTACGCCTCGATCTTAGTGGAGGATTTGACCGGACAGCTTCGGGCGGTGACCTCCTATGCTCCCATTCAGGTCTCCGGCTGGGAGCTGCTCGACGGTAGAAGCCAGATCGAAACGGTGCACGGCAGCATTAATCTGGACTTTACGGGTATGGAGAACTCCCAACTGACGGTTGGCAACACCTTCGGCAACGTGGATATGCAGGTGCCGTCGGACCTATCCGCCAGACTGATTTTCTCCGTGGGCAGCGGGGGGAAAATCGAGACCAACGGAGTATTGATTACGCCGCAGCTGTTGCAGAAAACCCGGTTGGAGGGAGTCTGCGGTGAGGGGGATTCCGAGATCGAAGTCGACATACAAGGCATAGGAAGAATCCTGCTGGAGGGAAGATAAACATCCTCCTCAAGCGGCCTGCTTGTTTTCCTTTCGGTTCCCCGAAGGCGGCGAGGGGGAAGTCACAAAGCGGGCGCGGATGGGGATGATATTTGCTGTAATATGTTTGCCCGACGCCATCGGACAGCAGTTCGACCCAAAACCACCCAAAGATTCGAATTTCCTGCGTGATGCAATCTCTTCGCTACGTCTGGCCGAGACTCCCGGATGCGGACAAAAGAGCCGTTCTTCGGCAGGCGGCTGGAATCAAGTATTTTCCTGCTCGATTTTTCGCCACTATAACAAATAAGATAAACGGGAGGGGAGACAGAAGATGAAAAGATTCGTTTTGATTATGGTGATCGCCTGGGCGACGCTGGGCGTCCCCGCCGCCTACTGCTATGAGTCGCCCACTGAGAGCTCGGTGCTTCCTTACGCCTCTGCAGCCACTGCGGACGACTTCTCCGCCATCAAGTTCAACCCGGCGGGATTGGGGGTGGGTCGCGGTTTTCAGACGGTCTTTCTGCACACCTTTTCCGACTCCAGCTTCCAGGGGAACAACGCCTGGCTTATCTGTCCGGGATCATTGGGATTCTCCATAGAATGGCTGGGCAACGTCAGCGGGCGAACTTATCGAAAACTGACCTTAGCTCACGGGGCGGAGCTTGGTCCCGGCATCTTTTGGGGAACCAGCTACAGCTGGTTCGACTCCCGGTATAAGGATTTGGACCATCTTTCCTCTTGGAATCTGGGGCTTCTGGCCCGGCCCTTCGAGTTTTTCTCCTTAGGGTTTGTGGCCCGGGACGTCAATCGTCCCGAATTCCAGGGGGAAAGGACCCAAGCCTCCTTCGACCTGGGAGTCGCCGTGCGACCATTGGGCGGGTTCTATCAGGATCGGCTTACCGTCTCAGCGGACGTTTCCTTGAGTCAAAAAGAGAGACTCAAGGATGCCGGAACTCGATTCGGGGTCCAGGCGGAAGTGCTGGACGGATTCCAGGTATTCGGTGACGTGGACGACCACGGCAATTTCGGGATCGGGGGAAGGATCAATCTGCCCGATTTCGGCGTGGGCACCTATAACGCCATTACCGAAGACCAGGAGTACGACCAGGGCGTGTTGTATGCCGCCCTTTCGCAGGATAGATATCGCACGGTGCTGGTGCGAAAGGATAAGATCCTGGAAGTCAGGCTCTCCGGCAGGATCGTGGAGGAAAACAGCCGGGTGGGATTGTTCGGAAGGAAAAAGCCCACGGTGATGGATTTAGTCACCGACATACGCCGGGCCAAGAACGACCAGGCCATCCGGGGGATGCTGCTGCGCATAGACCATTTGGACATGGGCCTGGCCAAGACCCAGGAGATCAGAGAGGCCATTCTGGATTTCAAAAGCAGCGGAAAACAAGTGGTGGCCTACATGGAGCTGGGCGGAGACAAGGAATACTATCTGGCCACTGCTGCGGATCAGATCGTGCTTTTGCCCTCAGGGTATCTTTTGGTGGACGGGTTGGCCTCCCAGGTGACTTTCATCAAGGGAACCCTGGACAAGTTGGGGATCGTGGCCGACCTGGAGCACAGGGGCGATTACAAGAGCGCCTCCGATCTGGTAACCCGCAACAGCATGTCGGCCGCTCACCGGGAGGAGGTCAACTCCTTGCTGGACGATCTGTACGATCAGCTGACCGAAGGGATTGCCGAACAAAGGGGCTGGACCCAGGATAAGGTCAAATCCACCGTAGATGCCGGGCCTTTCACGGCCAAGGAGGCGCTTAGTGCCGGATTGGTGGACACCCTGCTGTTCTATGACCAGGTGGGCGAGCTGATGGCCGCCGAACACCGCCCGGCCAGTCATCCACTGGCTAAGTACTTCGCCGGGGGGAAGGAAAACAGGATCAGCCTGAGAGCCTATCACAATCAGCGTTATTTCAAATACAGCTGGGCCATTCCCTCCCGGATCGCGGTGGTCTTCGCCACCGGAGCCATCTTCTCCGGTGAAAACGGGAAGAATTTCCTCTGGGGCGACGTGATGGGATCGGAGACCATTGCCGCCGCCATCAAGAAGGCCCGGCAGGACTCGCGGGTCAAGGCCATAGTCTTTCGGGTGGACAGCCCGGGAGGCGAGGGAATCGCCTCGGACGTGATTCTCAGGGAGATACAACTGGCCAAGAAACAGAAGCCCTTCATCGTCTCCATGTCCGACATGGCCGGATCGGGCGGATACTGTATTTCCTGCGCCGCCGATACCATCGTCTCCCTGCCGGGAACCTACACCGGCTCCATCGGCGTGATCACCGGCAAGCTCAGCCTGGAAGGGTTGTACGAGAAGATCGGCTTTGACATCCAGACGGTAAAAAGAGGCAGACATGCCGACATCTTCAGCACCACCCGGGGATTCGACCAGGAGGAGCGGGAGCTGGTCAGCAGGCAGATCGACGAATTCTACTCGGATTTCGTGCAGAAGGTGGCGGATGAAAGAGGCATGTCCTACCACCAGGTGGATGAGGTGGCCCAGGGACGGGTATGGACCGGAAGGCAGGCCCAGAAGCGGGGGCTGGTGGACCTGCTGGGCGGTCTGGATCTGGCCCTGGCCATAGCACAAAGGAAGGCGGGTCTGGCCGAGGACGCGGAGGTGGAGATCGTCACCTATCCCCGGCGGAGACTGTTTTTGAGCCTGGGCCAGGGAGTCGCCGGTGCCCTGTCGTCCGATTTCGACTCCCTCATCGAACAGCTGAAGGGGAACGGGCTTTTCGAGGACGATCAGATACTCCTGCTTATGCCCTATACAATTGACATCAAATGAGAAAAGAAGCGTGCGCGTTAGAGATTAGTTGGACCTGTTCACATGACCAGGGCGGAGAAGACCCGAAGTGGAGCAGCTAGGGTTCACCCCCTGCCCGGGTTTGGGATGGCAACTTATTAACCGGAGGTTCCTATGCGCAAGTCCTGTGTGAGATTGCTGCTGGCGGGCCTGTTTCTGCTTTTTTTGTTTCAGGCGAGCCAGGCACAGATTCAGTTCCCCGTGGAGAAGCAGGTGCTGGACAACGGCATGACCGTGTTGATCTCGGAAGATCACTCCGCCCCGGTGGTCAGCTTCCAGATGTGGTACCACGTGGGGTCCAAGAACGAAAGGCCGGGCATCACCGGCATCTCTCATCTGTGCGAGCACATGATGTTCCGGGGATCCAAGAACCTGGGTCCGGAGGAGCATTCCCGCATCGTCCAGGCCAACGGGGGCATCGACAACGCCGGGACCTCTTTCGACTACACCATGTACTACGAGAAGCTCTCCAGCGACAAGCTGGAGCTGGCCATGAGCCTGGAATCGGAGAGGCTCAAGTACTTAACTCCGGTGGATCAGAACTTTCTCTCGGAGCGGGACGTGGTGGCGGAGGAAAGAAGGATGGCCGTGGACAACTCCCCCTACGGAATGGTTTTCGAGCAGCTGCTCAACAGCGCCTTTACCGCTCATCCCTATCACTGGCACATCGTGGGTTACATGTCGGACATACAAAACATCACGCTGGACGATTTGAAGCAGCACTACAAGACCTATTATCTGCCCAGCAACGCCACCGCCGTGGTGGCGGGCGACGTCAAGCCCAAGGAGGCCATGAAGCTGGTGGAGAAGTATTTCGGCGACATTCCCTTCCAGCCGGCGCCCAAGCAGGTCAGCACCATCGAGCCGGAACAGAAGGGGGAGAGGATCTCTTACGTGCACAAAATCGGCCAGATGCCGGCTTTTGCCGTGGGATACCATATACCCGAGTTCGGCAATCCGGACATATATCCCCTGACCGTGGCCGCCCGGATTCTCTTCACCGGCCAAAGCTCACGGCTTTATCAGAGAATGGTGTACCAGGATCAGTCCGCGCTGGGCGTCTCCGGCGACTGTTTCTCCTTGGAGGACCCGGGGCTTTTCTTTGCCTTCGCCGTAATGCAGCAGGGCAAGTCCGCCGAGGAAGGCCAGCAGACTCTGTTTTCGGAGATAGAGAGGCTGAAAACCGAGCCGGTCAGCCAACAGGAGCTGGACAAGGCCAAAAATCAGCTGGAATCGGAGTTCGTGTTCGGGCTTCAATCGGTCAGCGACAAGGGCGAGCAGGTCGGGTATTACCAGACCATCCTGGGAGACTATTCCCGGCTGTTCGAGGAAGCCGACCGATACCAGGCGGTTACGGCCCAGGACGTGATGCGGGTGGCCCAGGAGTATTTCGGCGAAAACAACCGAACCGTGGCGGTGCTGGTCCCGGACATGCCGGGAGAGGCGCCCTCCCAATAGTTCCGGAGAACCGGGGGAGCCGGATGGGACCGGCGATTACTTCAAACCATTCAGGAGGTACAGAGAGATGAAACCCAGAAACCTAAGAACCGTGACCGCCGCGCTGCTTTTCCCCTTGCTTTTTTTCCTGCTGTCGTCCGCCGTAGCGGCTGCCGACAACCAGGAGATCAAGCTTCCGCCCATTGAGAAAGTCACTCTGGACAACGGGCTAACGGTCATCGTGATCGAACATCACGAGCTGCCGGTGGTGGCCTTGCGCCTGGTTCTGAAGTCAGGCTCGGCCAGCGATCCGGAGGGCAAGTCGGGGACCGCCGATTTGACGGCCGGTTTGCTGCGCAAGGGAACCAAAACCCGAACTGCCACCCAGATCGCGGAGCAGATAGATTTCGTGGGAGGGCAGTTGGGCGCGGGTTCGGATCTGGACGCCACCTATGCCACCTGCCAGGTTCTGACCAAGCACTTCGACGTGGGACTGGACCTGCTCTCCGACATCATCCTCCACCCCACCTTCAAAGAGGACGAGATCGAGAGGCTGAGGAGGCAAACCCTGTCGGGAATCGCCGAGCAGAAGCAGAACCCGGGGAGCGTGGCGGACGAGAAGTTCAGCCAGTTCCTCTTCGGCGATCATCCTTACGGCCGGCCCAGCGAGGGGACCGAAGAGAGCGTGCCCGCCATCACCCGGGAGGACATAGTCGATTTCCACCGGACTTTCTATGTGCCCAACAACGCCATACTGGCGGTGGTGGGAGACGTCAAGTCCAAGGAGGCCTTAGCCAAAGTCAAGGCCAAATTCGGAGGCTGGAAATCCGGCGACGTGCCACAGCCTTCGGTGACGGCGCCGCCCCCGGTGGAAGGATATCAGATTATGTTAGTGGACAAGCCGGATCTGACCCAAACTTACATCTGCATGGGACACCTGGGAATCGAGAAGAAGCACCCGGACTATTTTCCCATCCGGGTGATGAATTACATACTGGGCGGTGGAGGATTCGCCTCCCGGCTGACGGACGAGGTCAGATCCAAACGGGGATTGACCTACGGGATTTACTGCAATTTCAATTCCAACAAGCTGGCCGGCGCTTACGAGGTGACCACCTTCACCCAAAACGACTCCACCGCGGCCGCCATCGCTGCCATCATCGACCAGATCAAGAGGATTCGCACCGAAGGGGTGACGGACAAGGAGCTGGAGGATACCAAGTCCTTCTACAGCGGCTACTTTCCCTTGCAGTTCGAGACCCCTTCGCAGATAGCCACTCAGATTCTGAACGTGGAGCTGTACGACCTGGGCGAGGACTACATCCAAAACTACCGGCAGAACATAAACGCCGTGACCAAAGAGGACGTTCTGAGGGTGGCCCAGAAATACCTGGATCCGGATAATCTCAAACTGGTGGTGGTGAGCAAAGCCGACGACGTCAAAGCCTCGCTGGAGCCTTTGGGAAGCGTGCAGGTGATCTCGTTCACGGAGTGAACCGGGATCGCAGGTTCGATCTTTAGTTGTCTGTAGGACTCAAAGCGACGAGCGGCAGTTTCTCGATTCTCGAGATCGGCCCCAGATCGGGCCATGAGTATGGGGTGCCCTCGGATCGAGTTTTGGGTAACGGGTTTTTTTGGAGGGTTTGGAGGTTGGGGTTGCGTGAAGGGGGATTTTGATTATATTTAACGGTCACCTTGGGTTTTCGAAAGCAGGTTCACTCCGCCAGGCGGAACAGGGATCAGGTTGACACCGGTAAGCACCATACGGTGCTTACCACCGATAGGCACCGTATGGTGCTTACCACCGGAGGTTAGGAATGATTTCCACGACAGATTTTCGCAAGGGACTCAAGATCAAGCTGGAGGGGGATATATTCTACATCGTCGATTTCCAGCATGGCCGCACAGCTCAAAGGAGGGCCCAGGTCAGGACCAAGCTAAAGAACATAAGGACGGGAGCGGTTCTGGAGAGAACCTTCTCCGCCGGGGAGACCTTCGATGAGCCGGATTTCGAGGAGAAGACCATGCAGTTTCTCTATTCCTCGGGAAGCGATTTCCACTTTATGGACTCCAAGACATACGACCAGATAAGCTTAACCGAGGAGCAGTTGGGCGACTACAGGTGGTATCTGAAGGAGAACTCCGAATACAAGGTCATGTTCTTCGAGGGTCGGCCGGTGAATCTGGATCTACCCACCTCCGTCGTGCTCCAAATCACCTCCACCGAGCCGGGAATCAAGGGCGACTCGGTGACCAACCTGACCAAGAGTGCTACTTTGGAGACGGGATTGCAGGTGAAGGTCCCGCTTTTCATCAACGAAGGCGAATACATAAAAATAGACACCCGAACCAATGAATACATCGAAAGAGTCCAGCAAAGGTAAGACCCGGGGCAGGCCCGACCGTCGGGCCCACGGTGGTCCCCGGCCACAGAAGAAACACAAAGCTCCGGCTCGCCGACAGCCCGCGCCGGGCTGGGTGGGCACGGATGAATCCGGCAAGGGGGATTATTTCGGTCCCCTGGTGATCGGCGGGGTATATGTCAACCCCAAAACGGAGAGTTTCCTCACCGGCCTGAAGGTGAGGGACAGCAAGAAGATCGCCGATGGCGTCATCAAGGACATGGACTTCCAGATACGCTCCCACTGCATATACTCGGTGGTGGTCATCGGGCCGGAAAAGTACAATCTGCTGTACAACAAGATGAAGAACCTGAACAAACTGCTGGCCTGGGGACATGCCCGGGTGATCGAGAACATACTCCTGCGGGTGGACTGCAAGAAGGCCATATCCGACCAGTTCGGCTCCGAGCGCTTCATCCAGAATGCCTTGATGAAACTGGGAAAGCAGATCGAGCTCAAGCAGACGCCCCGGGCCGAAGTGGATCTGGGGGTGGCTGCCGGCTCGATTCTGGCCCGGGCGGAGTTCGTGAGAAGGCTGGAAAGGATGTCGCAGGAATGCGGATTCGAGCTGCCCAAGGGGGCCGCCGAAAACGTCAACCAGGCCGCCCGCCAGCTGGTGGAGAAGATGGGAACCGACGCCCTCAACCGGTTCGTCAAGCTGCATTTCAAAAACACCGGCAAGGTCCTGCAGGATTTGGCGCCATCGACGCTTTCCGGGCAGGTGGCTCAGGCCGAGGACGGCTTGTCCACCAGTGATGCCGGACGAGCCGATGATCCGGAGCTTGCTTCGGGAGATGCCAAACCCGGGGCCTTTCCCGTTCACTGATCCTTTGCGATCGTCGCGAAAAAGATGATTCGATCCGAACAATCCTGTCATCAGGCGGTGGAGGACATCAGGAAAGACAACGTCTCGGGGGCATCGGAGATTTCCCGCAAGGCGGCCTCCGCTTTCGCATTATTCGCCGCCGAAAGCCATAACCGCTCGGCCAGCGAGTTCTTCGGGGGCCTTCTCCGTTTGGGGGCCGATCTGGTGCTGGCCCAGCCTCACATGGCCTCGGTCTTCAATCTGGTCAATTCCGTCCTCTACTCGATTGAGCAGTCCCAGCAACTCTGCACACCGCAGGAGCTGGCCGAGCTGACTAAGCAGAAAGCGGAGGAGTTCACGGCCGGATCGTTGAGCGCGGTTCAGCTGATAGCGGAGAGGGGGGAAACCCTGATCCAGGATGGTTGCAAGGTTCTGACCTTTTCCGCCTCGGGGTCCATCCTGGCCATCCTGAAGAAGGCCAAGGAAAACGGGAAATCCTTCCAGGTGGTGGTGTGCGAGTCGCGGCCCATGCTGGAAGGACGTCTTTTAGCCAGGTTTCTGGGAAACGCCAGGATTCCGGTCACCCTGATCGCGGACGCGGCGGTGGGCCTTTTCGGCAAGGGCATGGACCTGTATCTGGTGGGGGCCGATTCGGTATCGGAGGAAGCCTTCGTCAACAAGATAGGGACCTTCTCACTGGGTCTGCTCTCCAGGGAATTCGGAGTGCCGCTGTTTGTGGCCTGCGAGCGAAGCAAGTTCATCGCCAGCGACTGGAGAATTTCGCCTTTAGTCGACGGCAATCCCGAGGAGCTATTGGACGACGAGCTGCTCAACGTGAGGGTGAACAATCCCTACTTTGAGGAAGTCCCCCTCGCCTTCTGCCGGCAGGTAATCACCAACGAGGGATTCCTTCCCCCTTCCGAGATTCCCCATTACATCCGAAAGACCAGATTATGCCGGCGCTTGATGGACCTAATCAGAAAGTCCGTTCTTGACCTTTCCTCTCCCGGATGAGCCAACGGGAGCGGACCCGGTGGAAGACAAACTTAAGGCGACCCCCCTCGTCCCGGGAAGATGTCTCCCTGCGAATCCAAGTCTGGGGGCGAAAGCCAAGGTGGCATGACCCAAAAGAATGAAAGTAGATTTCGGCTGCTGTTCGTTTGCACCGGCAACACCTGTCGCAGCCCGATGGCCGAGGGCATTCTCAAAAAAGCACTGAAGGATAAAGGGGTGGAGAACGTGGAGGTGAGGTCCGCCGGAACCCACGGGCTGGATCTGGCTCCGGCCTCGGTTTTTGCCGCTGCCGCCGCCAAAGCCATAGGAGTGGATATCTCCCGGCATCGCTCCCGCACCTTGAATGAGGAGATGATAGAGAAGGCCGATCTGATACTGGTCATGTCGCCGGAACACGCCCACCACATCGAAATAATGAGCCGGGCAGCGCTCAGGAAAACCCATCTTCTCAAGTCCTTCCCGCAGCCGGTGGAGGCGTCAAACGCAGATCAAGAGCCGGGCGTCTTGTCTATCAAAGATCCCATAGGCGGCGTTTTCGAGGAATATCGGAAAAGCTGCCGGGAGATAGAGGAACAGATCAACCGAATACTTCCCGAAATCCTGCGGCGGGCCAGGAAAGGCTGATGTCGGCTCACGGCACGATTCGGGGACCACTTCATATCCGCTTATCATGATTAGCTCAACGCCTGCACGCCCGCTTATAACCCTTGCATGCTTGATGATGATTCTCTCATTGAGCATTTTTCTCATCGGCGGATCTTTGCAGGCAGGGCCTTATCCGGCACCCGGCCAAGACCCGGCAGGCTCTTCGGATTCCGATTCCGGCGCAGCAGTGGATACCGCCATGCTTCTTCAAATGCCGGCGGCGCCGCCCCAGGTCGAGGTCAAGCTGCGTTCTTCGGAAGAGAGCGGGTTAAGAAGGGTGATCACCAACCGGGCTTTCGGCGTGGGAGAGCGTCTGGTGTTCTCGGTGGGATGGGAGTTCATCAACGCTGGCACGGCGGTCATGGAGATACCCGACGTCGTCAGGCTGGACGGTAGGAAGTGCTATCACTTAGTTTCCACCGCCAAATCCAACAGCGTGTTTTCGGTATTCTTCAAAGTAGACGACAAAGTGGAGTCCTTCATGGACGTGCACGGACTTTACTCCCTGCGTTATGATAAGCATCTAAGCGAGGGGAAGTTCAGGTCGGACGTCTCCATGGTTTTCGATCAGGAGAAACATCTGGCCATATACGACGCCGGTCGGGACACCTTTCACGTCGCGGACTATGTCCAGGATGTGCTCTCCGCTTTCTACTTCGTCAGGACCCAGGAGCTGACTGTGGGCCAGTCGCTTTTCGTGGAGAACCATACCGACAAGAAAAACTACCCGCTGGAGGTGAAGGTCTTAAGAAGAGAGAAGGTGAAGGTTCAGGCGGGGGAGTTCCAGTGTCTGGTGGTGGAGCCCATCCTGCAGACGGCCGGGATATTCGAGCAAAAGGGCACGCTCACCGTATGGCTTACCGACGACGAGGTAAAGATGCCGGTTTTGATGAAAAGCAAAGTGGTCATAGGTTCCATTGTGACCGAGCTTACCAGCTATCAGTTGGGGGAGAGGGGGAAGCTTTAGATGTCACGATACCGCAGGATCGACTTAAACCGGGTGAAGACCTATCCGGTCCGCAGCCGAAAGAGCAAGACCCAGGCGTCGCAGTTGGCAAAGCCCCTGGGGCCTAAATCCGGCATGAGCGACTTTCTCAATAAATTACCCAAGTGTCTGAAGGCCGAGGATTTCAAGGCCCTGGTGGCGGCTATTGTCCAGGCCAGACGTAAACATAAGCCCATCATCCTCATGCTGGGCGCCCATCCCATCAAGTGCGGCTTGTCTCCCCTGTTGATCGACCTGATGCAGGACGGCTTCGTGACCTGCCTGGCCACCAACGGAGCCGGAGCCATTCACGATCTGGAGATGGCCTTCTGGGGAAGGACTTCGGAAGAGGTGGAGAAGGGAATCAACGACGGCTCCTTCGGCATGGCTCAGGAGACCGGAGAGATTTTCAATCGGATTTCCTCCTTTGCCTGCAGTAATGATCTGGGTTTGGGCGAGGCCCTGGGCAGAAGATTTCTGGAGCTTAAGGCCAGATTCGGAAAACACAGTCTCTTGGCCGAAGCTTACCGGTTGAAAATCCCGGCCTGCGTGCACGTGGCTTTCGGAACGGACATCGTACACCAGCATCCCAGCTTCGATCCGGCCTCCACCGGAGCCGCCACCTACCAGGATTTCAAGATACTGGCGGACCAGGTGTCGCGGTTGAACAACGGAGGGGTGGTGTTGCATTTCGGCTCGACGGTGATCCTGCCGGAGGTTTTTCTGAAAGCTCTCTCGGTGGCCCGGAACGTCAAGGGGCCGGTGGAGAGATTCACCACCGCCAATTTCGACATGATTCAGCACTACAGGCCCAATATGAATCTGGTTCTCCGGCCCACGCAAAGAAGCGGAAAGGGATTCTCTTTCACCGGACACCACGAGATTATGATCCCCCTTTTGGCCTGGGCTTTGAAATCGTCGACAAAAACAAAAAGGAGGTAGTTTGAAGATGCGACCCGCTCCGGATTTCAAACTCTTGATCGTCTTCCTGGCTGTCTTTTTGGCTTTAATCTGCCCCCTAACGGCCGGAGCCGAGGAGAGAAACTCACCTGCAGACAGCGCTGCTTCCGATTCCGGCAGCGTCGAACCCTTGAGGGCGGCGTTGGATGATTTCCATCAGGTGATGGCTCCCCTGTGGCACGATTCCTTCTCAGAGCAGGATTTCAAAGCCATTCGCAAGAAGGCGCCCCTGCTTAATGAAAAACTGATGGTGCTGCTTCGGGTACAGCCTCCGGCTGGGCTGCAGCAGGACGAGGAGAAGTTGAGAGACTTTCTGGGAAAAAGGCAGGAGCTGGCCTTCGAGGTAACTCAGGTGAACTTAGCCGCCAAAGACGGACCGGACTCCACATTGGCTTCGGCTTTCGAGAAGATGCACTGGGCCTATGAGGAAGTGGATAGGGTATTGGCCGAGCCTATCAAGGCCTTGGACAGTCTTCACGAGACCCTCTATTTCCTGTGGCACAAGGCCCTGCCGGAAAGAGACTACAAGGTGATAAAAGAGACCGCTCCCGCTCTCAAAGCCGACGCGGACAGTCTGATGAAAGCGCCGATTCCCCAGCGCTGTATGGAAAAGAAGGATGAGTTCGAGAAAAGGAGAACGGCGCTGAAGGACGCCATTTACGAGTTTGCTGCGAAATGCGAAAGCGGAAGCGAAGAGGAAATTGATTCGGCTCTCAAGGCTGTTCACGAGAGATTCGCGGAGTTTAGTTCGCTTCTGTAGCGATTTCATTTGAGCGCACGTCTGGACCGGTGGCCCGGCCTGCCCTCCATAGGCGGGTAAACTTGCCAGGCCGGGTTTGTCACGAATCTTGTGGGCTAAAGCCCAGTGGGATTTGGAGGGCCTCCTGATCTCCACGACCTGAAGGTCGTGGCAATGATGGTGGTAACGAAGTCTGGTTGAAAGCCGGACGCTTTCCTGACGAGTTTTCGATGTCCCTCGCAGGAGGGTCACGGACGAGGGCGTCCCCGGACGGGGACACGTCTGTGTCCGTGACGAACGAAGAATAAGTCTCTCAATTTGCCCGACCCACAAAACAGAGCCATAAAGGGGTAGGCCGGGCATCCTGCCCGGCCGCTATCGCCAATCAATCACCTGACAATCACGCGTAGGGGCGAAGCTGGCCTTCGCCCGAATCATCTGTTTCTCAGAACTCCGTCTTGCCGGTGAACTTGAACTTGTCGATCAACATGGCCGGCGCCACGATGCAGCCCACGTCATCCCACCAGGAGGCGACGATCTTGCGCTCTTGGGATATCTGGCTCACATGGGAAAAGGCTTTGAGCATGCTGTCGGTGAAGCGCAGGTTCTTGATGCCGTGTTTTATCTTCCCGTCCTGAACCCAGAAGGTGCCGTCTCTGGTCATCCCGGTCAACACCGCGTTGGTGGTGTCCAAAAGCCCGTTGATGTAATGGAATCTGG
>CAZWAO010000038.1:0-15393 GCA_964631815.1 uncultured Ignavibacteria bacterium
TGGTCAGCCGGCTGATGATCTTCTCCGGCTGGGAATCGTACATCTCCATGGCCACATACAGAGCCTCATCGTCGTAGGCCACCCGGACGAAGGTGGACTCGGACCCGGGCTGGCCCTCGTCCGGCTGATACTGGATGAAGTCTCCCGAGGGGGGAGCCTTCATCCAGAATTCCTCATCCAGTACCCCGTCTATCTGACAGTGGGGATTGGCCCTGACCGCGAAAACGGTTTTCACCGTATCTTCATCCGCTTCCTGGGGCCAAGCCAGAACCTGATCCAGGAAAAAGAAGAAGACCAAAAGAAGCACCAAAATCACTATCCATTTCCAACTGGGCATCATCGTCAGCTTTCGACTTGAAGGTGTACTCTTCGCTGGATTCCCTTTACGATATGACCCTCAGCCTGCCCTTTCCCCTCTAACTCACCTTTGTTATACCCGTCTGAGGGGGAGCGGGTTTCGTTTTTTCTGTAAGGTCTTACGTTTTTTGAGGGTGGTCTGGGGTGTGGATAGCAGGTCAAGTGCATCCATGGTCCGGATGGAGCGCAAGATAACGCTATCCCGGCACCAGATCCCCGCACGGAAATAAGGCGGCTGCTAAAAAGGCCCCGCCTTCTGGCGGGGCCTTTTTGAAATCGTCTGCTGGATAGCTTAAGATGAGCAGGGTGGGGGACCTTCTCTGTACAGATAGTTGAGCAGGAATATGGCGTCGCCCATTTCCACCTGGCCGTCGCAGTTTACGTCTCCCAGGCTCAGAGGATCGGGGCTGGGTCCGGATTTGTACAGATAGTTGAGCAGAAATATGGCGTCGCCCAAGTCGACCTGTCCGTCGCCGGTCATGTCCCCGGCCTTGGCTCCCACCTCCATGCCGCCCTGAAAAGGCAGGAAATTGTGAGCGGTCACGGTCACCTCCACCTGTCCGGAAGTCAGTGGATCCGGATATAAAGTCACCTGTCCGGCGGCGTCGGTGTAACCGGTTTCGAACACCTCGGCTCCCTTGTACAGGCATACCAGGGCTCCCGAAACCGGCTGGCTCTGGTCGTCCTCTACCGTGATCTCCACGGTATTGGGACCGGGGTTCACGGACGACGGCATGTCCAACGATAGCGGCTCCGCCGGAAAGGTCCACACGTCCAGCGAAGGATCTCCCAGAATATTATACACGTCCAGATAATAGCGGCTCATTCCCCCTCCGCTATAGAATTGGTAAAGCTCGTACAAGGCCCGGTCGGTCATGTTGCCTATGGAGTAGCAGGTTTCCACAAAGGCGGCCTGGAACATGGCTTTCTCCAGAATGTCGTCCTCGTCCCAGTAGGTGAGGTTGGAAGCGCCCCAGAAGGCTATTCCCCCCTTGTCCGCCGCCTTGGCCCAGGTCTCGCCGAAGCATTCGGAGACGCTGTACTTCCCCGTGAGGCAGGCATGAGACAGCACCAGGGGGTATTCGTCGGCATTGCTTAAATTCCTGATGTTGGTCTGGTTGTAGGGCACGCTGGACCAGCTCAGCTCGCTTCCGTGTCCGGAATAGCAGACTATGCTTCTCCCTTCATTCACGGCTGATGTGATCATGGTTCCCGATCCGCCCTGGCTCTCCCAGATGGTGTCGCAGATCATCCCGTTGGGAAGCACGTAATTTTCCATCACGTAATTATGCGTGTCCTCCGCAAAGCCGCTCAAATCTTCGGCCGCGATGAAACAGGCCTTCTGCATCCAGGACAAATCGGAGGAGGTGGGATTCTCATAGTACATGATCTTGGCGATCATGTCGTTGGCCTCGGCCAAGGATTTGGCCGGCAGACGGCCCCGGAAGATGTCGCCCAGGTAATTGGGATCCATCTTCACGTAATACAAATCCGTGGGAGCCCCCGAGCTGTAGCTGCCGCTCCAGGCGGGAATGTAATCGGTATCGCCCACGAACAGAACGTAGGTAGGGGGAACGTCCCAGTTATCGTAGGCGTCCTGTATGTATGCTTTGATCTCCGCGGTGGTCGATCCGATTTGCGGAACCTGGGCCACGGTCACCTGGAATCCCTTGCGGGTTTTCCATTCGACCAGAGGCGCCAGGCCGGCATAGAAGTTCTGGTGGGTGATGATCAGGTATGCCATGGGCACGGGCGGAGCGCTCTTGGCCATGGGAGCATAGGAGGGATAGTTGACGAACAGCTCCCCGCAGAGCCCTTCAAAGGGAGGCGAGGCATATCGATAAAGCTCCTCTTGGGTTTTGGCCAGGTCCGCGCCGGAGAGCGCAACCTTAACCTGCATTTGGGAGTAAATCCGGATAAGTCCCTTCTGCGGGTTATAGCTGACCGGATACAGAAAAACGGTGACGAAGCGATGGCCGCGGATGATGCCCACCTCCCCCAGCTTGACCCGCTCCTCGGGTAGAAATGCATCCTGCTGGTAGGCGGCTTCCCGGATCACAAGTTGGGCCTGTTGTCCCCCGCCCGCGATCTTGGGCCGGGGAGGCTGAACCGGCGCCAGCCTTTCGGCCAGGCCCAGTTCCGCTAAGCTTTTTTCCACCACCTGAAAGCTTACCAGGCTTACGCTGGCCTCCGCCCCAAAAGGGATTTGTATGGTTTTGCTTATCACCGGCAGGTTGGGTTCACCCACCGCAGTGCCCGCTCCCGCGTCGGGAATGGACAGCAGGGAAAAGTCGCCGGCCGAGGTGGTCAGAGTCTGCGACCACATTCCCGGAATCTCCACATCCAGGCTGATTCGGCTGAAATCCGATTCCAGCAGGCTGGCTCGCGGCGCCCGGTCTGTTGCCGGAGACAAAGGGATCCAAGAGGCTCCTGCCTCGGCCCAGGCAAAGCCGGAAAGGCAGAGAAGCAAGCACACCACTAACGAAGAAAATGCCAGGGAACGGATGACGGTGGAACCTTTGGCAGCAACCACGGTGAACCTCCTTCTGGGTTAATCGGTCGAAAAACGGCTTTCTTTGGTTTCGATAATCAAGAAGGGGTCTGTATTGTTTATACGTGCGAACCCGGCCTGATGGAAGTTTCGGAATGCCAAGCCAAACTTCCTGGCCCGGGCGGTCTGAAAGAAGGATGCGCATCGACGCCGCACTCACAAAAAAGGCCAGGGAGGAAGTTCCCTGGCCTTTCGCATGCTCGGTTGGGCCGTTCACAGCCCTGGATCAAGAGATCACTGTGTGCGATAAGCGGGCGGGGGAAAATGCTCGGAATGAAACTTCAGAATGTCCACCAGCCGGTCGTGTATGAAGGCATCGTGCCGCGCCGGATAGCCCGGATACCCGCTGTATTCGACGTAGGTGTTTTCCTTCCCGAAAAGGGAAAGCAGTTGACTAAAGGCTTTGGTGCCCTGGTAGAGTTTGAAATCATCCTGATCCCCGCATTCCAAATACATGCTCAGATCTCCGAATCCCGAGGGATGGTTGGCCAGCCGGGTCTTCATATCATGCTGCAGCCACCGATTCCACACCTGAGAGCCGGGAGGGATGGTACGGGTCGAGTCAAAAGGAAGATCCACTCCCTGAGGCTCGCCTAATATGGTGCCTAAGTAGATGTAATTGGTGGTGTCCGGATTGTCGGGCAGGTGAGGCGAGAAGGCCGCCGCCATGGCGAAAACCAACTGGCTGTATGTCTTGTCGGGATGAAGGTCGTCGGTCCAGGGATTCAGCGATTTGTAGCTGGCGTAGGAGAGATCGCCGGAGCCGAAGCCGTTTTCCTGGTAGACCTTATCGATAACCTCCCGGCTGAGAAAGGACTCCAGGGAAGCGTAAGGGCTCATGGCGCTGACGGCCGCGAACTTGTCGGAATAATCCATGGCGATCTTCAAAGCGCCATACCCTCCCATGCCCAATCCGCTGATGGCCCGGTATCGGGGATCGGGAATCCAGGTATCCTGGGGCTTGGTGCCATAGGTGTGAAAGCTGGTATCGACGATGGTCATCACCTCATCCACGATGTAACCCTCATAATCGCCCAGCAGGTAGGAGTTGGTGTAAAAACTGCCTCCGGCGAAAAGGGATGAGGCATCCGGAAACGCGATGATCATAGGCTGGATCTGGCCCTCGTCGATAAGCTGATCGGCCACCTGGACGATCTTATACACGTCGATGAAGCTGGTGTTGTCCGTGCCGAAGTCGTGAAGCATGTAGAGGACCGAGAATCCCTGATTGATCAGGCCGGGCTGATGCAGTTGGGCGTCGTACATGGGCGGCAGATAGACGATGATGCTCCGTATGAAGGGATCATCCACCAGATTTCCCTCCAGGGACGCGAACTGCATGTTGGGCACGGTCCAGGGATCGTGATAGGGGTAGTAGGTCCTGACGGGATTCTCCCGCCGGCTGCAACCGGCCAGAAGCGCCGTAACCAGAAGAACCAGAAAAAGTCCGATCAGTATCTTTTTCATCTTTGCTCCTTTTCTTCGATGCGGGACCATCCCGATTTAGAAGCCATAGGTAAACGACAGCCCGGAACAGAAAAAGAGCATCTTATACTGGCCGGGCATGTTGTCGAAACGGTCGTCGTTATTTACGTCCTCAAGGCTTTGTATGTCTCTTTTCTGGTATATGGTCATCTGGAAGTCATATCCGAGCTCGAATGAGTCGATCTGATAGGATAAACCCAGGTTGATGCTGTTTTTGTTTCCCACGTCCGGTATGAGCACGGTGAAGGTGTTGTCGGGAATGGGGGACCCCTCGAAGGAATATCCCCCGCGCAGGAACAGCTCTTCCCTCAGGGCGTATTCGGCTCCCAGGCTGAATTTGGTTGTGTTCTTCCAGTTGAAGGGCAAGGTGGAGGACATCAGGGCGGCATAGATGGTGTCATGCTGGCTGGGAACCAGCGTCATATCGGTGATGTCCAAAGACTCCATCCGGGACCAGTTGGTGGAGCTGACGTCGGAGGTCAGGGTGAGCCGCTCCATGGGCTTGTACATTATCCCAAAGCCTATCTCACCGGGGAGGGGAAGGGTGGTCTCGTACTTCCCATCCTTGTAATAGGCGGTGCCGCCCAAGATCTGGGAATTGGGGATCACCGGCAAGTAAAGCTCCAACTCTAAATCTCCGGAAAGGCTGATGTCCACCGGGCTCTGATAGGAGAGCCCAAACTGCAGCTTGGGGCTGGCCTTGTACAGCAGGCCGGCATTGAATCCGAATCCCCAACCGTCCGTCTTCAGGTGCGAATCCTCGGGCCAGTAGTCGTACGGCCGGACCTGGGTGGAGACGGGAAGCAACACCGTCCTGCGCAGCTCGAAGTCGGCCCTCTGAATGCTAATACCCAAACCCAAAGAGAGCTTGTCCTCCATGAAGGATTTGGCCACGGTGGGATGTAAGTCCCAGATTAAGATGTCGGTTCGATGATCGAACTTGGGATAGGGCACGTCGTTGTCGTAGCCGGGAGGCGGTTCATAGAGATTCCACTGAGACTCCAACTTGTAGGGCACGAAGAAAGCCACCCCTGCGGTAAGACCTTCTATCTGGGGAAACTTGTGGAACCCGGAGAAGCTGGGAAGGAAAAAGGCGCGATCATCCGGATAGTATTTCTCCGCCAGATAGCCGAAGGAATAGCTATAGCCGCCTTCCCCCTCGCTTATGTGGGGAGTGTACTGCGGCCGGAAGTTCAGGGTATAAAGATTCATGGTGAACTCGGATTGGGGCAGATAAGCCAAGCCTGCCGGATTCCAGAAGGCGGCGCTCCAATCGTCGGCCAGCCCTCTGAAGGCTCCTCCCAGGTTGAGGGCTTTGGAGCCCACTCCAGGCAAGGCAAAACCACCCCCGGCTAAGGAGGAAGTGGTGCAGGCAAGCAGGAAAAAGACCAACCACAGAAAGACACGCCGACTCTTCATCTCTCACCTCATGATTTTTTGGTGTTACCAGCCGTGTTCGATCGCTCCTTCGCGTCCGGCGGAAAGAACGCACACCGCCGAGATTTCCAAAATTAAAACACCCGATCACCTTTGTCAACGATTTTTTTGTAAAATCGAAAGCCCGCTTGTCGGCAGAGAGTCCGGCTCCGGTTTGGCCTGAAAGCAAAACCACCATCCATCACCCTTGCTCAAAGGTCGGCCGCTTCTTAGATTGCAGTAACAAAACCGCTCATCCCCTTTGACAGCAGACCAGCAGATGGGGTTGTTTTCAATGGCAGGAGGGACCTTGCCCCGGGTTCCTGACAACAGAAATGACTTGGTTCTGCGGGAGGTCGCGCTTATATTGACCGGCCGAGTCGGTCTTCCAACAAGCGAGCGGCCGGGATATGAGAAGAAATAAACAGGATTTCGACGATCTGGTCAAATTGATGGCGCGGCTCAGGTCCAAGGAGGGATGTCCCTGGGATCGGGAGCAGACGCACCGATCGCTGCGGCCCTATCTGATCGAAGAATCCTACGAGGTTCTGGATACCATCGAAGCAGGGAACCATCAGGGGCTGAAAGAGGAACTGGGGGACCTGCTTCTGCAGGTCGTCTTTCACGCCCAGATAGCCCGGGAGAGCCGGGAATTCGACATATATCAGGTAATCGGGGGGCTGGTCGAGAAGCTGAAGGCCCGACATCCTCATGTTTTCGAAAAGAGAAAGCGCGCCTCCAAAGAGGAGGTCTTGAGAAACTGGGAGCATATAAAGCTCGCCGCCAAAGAGGCTCGAGATAAGACGGTCCTCTCCGGCGTCCCCCGCCATCTGCCCGCCCTGCTCAAAGCTTATCGGGTCCAGGAAAAAGTGGCCCGGCTGGATTTCGATTGGGAAAGCGCCCCGGAGGTTTTTGCCAAAATAGAGGAGGAGATCGAGGAGTTGAAAGAGGCTCTGAGCCGGCGCAAGGCGAAACCAGAGCGAATCGAGGAAGAGCTGGGCGACATCCTCTTCTCCTGGGTGAACCTCTCCCGGCATCTTAAGGTCAATCCAGAATTCGCATTGCGGAGGACCATAGACAAATTCGTCAAGAGATTCAACTATGTGGAGAAGGAGTTGAAGCGACGCAGAGTCCCGCTCAAGGAGGCAGGCTTGGCGCTCATGGACTCCCTGTGGGAAGACGCCAAGAAAGAGGGACTATGAGTTACCTGCTTAAAAAAAACTGAAAAACAGAGCGGTTCCCTACGTTGAAACATGACCTTTGGGCCGGTTAAAGGTCGGATGAATAAAGCCGACAAGAATAGGGGATGGAGTACATGATAAGTTGAGGTTTGCTTCCGCCGGGGGAATGGCATTTTGCCGGAGCCTTCGAACGGGACAAGCCGTCGATAGTTGTTTAGAAGATTTACTTAGATTGGGGACGGTAGGCTCTGCCGAGAAGGGGCAGAGCATGCTCTTTGACCCCAATCTTTTTTTATGTGGCGGGGACGCGACAGGCGTCCAAGTGATGATCCGAGGATAATTCGAAGCTATCCATAAAAAGGGGGAGGAAGATGAGTAAACTGACCACCGGCGCGGCTATTGTATGGCTGGCCTTCGGACTGGCTGGTCTGGCCCTGGCGGCCAATACCGCCCAGCAGACGGTCACCTTTCAGGTCGACGCCATCAACGAAATCTCGGTGAGCGGGAATCCGGGAAACCTGGCGGTGACCACCGCCACCGCCGGCTCCCAGCCGGACCAAGACACGGACAACTCCACCAGCTGGGCCGTGACCACCAACGGAACCAACAAGAAGATGACCGGGGACATCGACTCCAACATGCCTTCGGACGTCACCCTGGAGATCAACCTGGTGGCTCCCACGGGAGGCTCCAGCAGCGGCGATGTCTCCTTGTCGACCACGGCAGGCGATGTGGTCACCTCCATCACCCAGGTGGCGGAAAGCGGCCTGACCGTAACCTATAGCCTGTCCGCCACGGTAACAGCCGGCACGGTGGCCCAGGATACCAGAACCGTGACCCTCACCTTAACCGACGGTTAATACCGAGGAAACTAAAGTCAACCAACCATGGGGCGATCCGGCCTGGGGATCGCCCCCGGTCCTACTCTAATGGGAAGAGCATTCATTCTTCTGGTCCCCCTCTTTTTGATGGGAATCAAAGCGCAGGCCATCGACATATCCGCAGCCGGCGGCTGGAGCGAGTCGGTCGACCAATCGGACTTGATCTTTGGCCCGGGCAGCGAATTGATAGAGGTCTACGAAAGCACCACCGGCGGCACGGTCATAGACGTCACCAATTGCACCGACGACTCCGACAATTGGCGGATCGACGTGCGCCGGATCGACGACGGCGGCTGGCACGAGGATTTGATTCTTTACCTTAAGCGCACCTCCGACGGCAACGGCGGCGGCTCGGTTTCCGGAGGACTTTCCTACCTGGAAATCACCACCACCGACACCCAGCTGTTCTCCGGGACGGGGAACCGTACCGGCATCGACCTGCAATACAAATTGACCGGAATGTCGACCGACGTTTCGCCGGAGAACTACAGCCAAACTATCGTCTTCACTTTAGTCGACGTTCCTTAAGGGAAAGCGATGAGAAGGATTCTGTTTTTCTGTCTGTTCTTGATTTCCTCCGCGGGGATCTC
The DNA here is from genome assembly GCA_964631815.1 of uncultured Ignavibacteria bacterium. Lineage (GTDB taxonomy): Bacteria > Zixibacteria > MSB-5A5 > MSB-5A5 > SM1-73 > SM23-73-3. Next base: position 8,462 of record CAZWAO010000038.1, read on the forward strand.
CCGGGCCGGAGTGGCGGTGGTGGGAGGGCTGACCCAGGAGAAGAATCTTCTGTTGGGGGAGAAGATCGAGGGAAGCATCCAGCTGGAAAATAACGACACCACGCCCTGCCAGGTGCGGGTGTATCAGACCGACTATTGGTTCAGCGCGGACGGAAGCAATCTCTACGGCCAGCCGGGAACCTCCGCCCGCTCCAATGCCGGATGGTTCACCGTAAGCCCCAACCGTCTGACCATTCCTCCTGGCGAAAAAGCCTGGATATATTATTCCGGCCGGGTTCCGCCGGGCACGGAGTGGGCTTCGATTCAAGACGACCTTCAGGAGACGGAAGATGCCTCTTTGTCCGGCAGCTATTGGAGCATGGTGATGATCGAGCCGCTGTCCGAAGCGCCGACGCAGACGGCAGAGGATCAGAGCGGAAAATTGAAAATGGGCATAGAAACCAAGGTCCGCTACGGCATCCAGATCATCATCAACATCGGCGATTCCGGGTCGCCCCGGATCAGATTCCTGGACAAGAAGCTCTTCACCCAGGAGGGCCGAGCCACCCTGCAGATGGACATGGAGAATACCGGCGAGAGATGGTTTTCCCCCACCGTGTGGGTGGAGCTGTACGACGAACAGGGAAGCTCGACGGGCCGTTTCCAGGGCGACAAAAAACGCATTTACCCCGGCTGCTCGGTGAGGCATAAGGTGGATCTGACCGGCGTGGCCCCGGGAAAGTACAAGGCTCTGGTGGTGGTGGACAACGGAGACCAATACGTCTTCGGCGCCAGGTACGATTTGAGAATCGAATGATCAAACCGGCTTACATCCTCCTGGTTTTACTCCCCGCTTTTTCCTCCCCGGCGATTGCGCAGCACTCTATCGGTGCGGTGGACGTGAGGTCCGGCTCTCCCCAACTGCTTCAGGCCGATCCGGGGAGCATCCTCACCGCCAGTTTCCTGATCTTCAACCGATCAGGGAAGGAAGGGACATTTGGTGAGGAATTGGAGCTTCCAGCCGGCTGGCAAAGGGCGATGGCCGATGAGCCGGTCCTGGCTCTTAAGCCCGGCGAGTCTCAGGTGCGACTGTTCGCCTTTTTGGTTCCCCCTTTGGCACAAGCAGGATCCTACCGGATTTATTATCACCTTAGCAGTCAGGAGGACCCAGGGATAGCAGCTGTCGACAGCCTAATGGTGGAGGTTCTGCCGGTCATGGAGTTGAAGCTTTCGGTCCTCGACAAGCCGCCTCCGGTGATAGCCGGAGAGACCTATCAGGTGGACCTGCTGCTTGCCAACCGGGGAAACTCCCAAGTCGACGTGCGGCTGAATGCGAAATCGAGCCCGGACTGGGCGCTCCGAATCGATCCGGACAGCATGGGACTGGAGGCAGGCCAGTCGCTTCCGGTTACGGTTCAGGTTCGAACCGACCAGGGATTGAGTCGGAAAACCAACCACATTCTCCACTTCACGGCGCAAGGGAAAAGACCCACCCAGACGGGCCGTCCGGCCGGCGAAATCACGTCTGCCAAACAAGTGGTCTCGGTCGAGGTCCTCCCGCAAGTCACCGAGGCGCCCGATCCCTATCTCAGATTGCCCGGAAAAGTCTGTCTGATCGCCGCCGGCCAGGACGGAAAAGCCGGCCTGCAGTTGGATGTCTCGGGATGGGGCGATTTGGACGAGGGTGGAAAACGCAGGGTGGATTTTGAATTTCGCGGGCCGGACATTCAGGGAAAGAACAGATGGGGAAAGAAAGACGAGCTGCGGTTGAGCTATCAGCAGGAGCACTTCCAGTTGCACTTGGGCGATCGGGGATTCTCGCTTTCCCCTTTGACCCAGAGGTTCAGTTACGGCAGAGGCGCGGAGGTTGACTTTCGCCGGGGACGGCTCAGGGGTGGGGCTTTGTACGTTAAGGACAGATGGGGAGAGCCCAGACCGGAATTGGCAGGAGGATATCTGGCTTATCGGGCGAGCGAGAAGATCGACCTCCAGGGAAACCTGCTCAACAAAAGCCGGACCTCCACCCTTTCGGTGGAAGGATACGATTTGAGAATCTACAGCCTTCAGTCCGAGCTCGATCTTCATCCCGGCATGAAGCTGGACTTGGAATGCGGCCTGGGTGAGGGCCAGAGAGACGGCCAATCCGGCGGCTTGGCTCTTCGCGTGAATGCGGCAGGCAGGTTGTGGAATCGAATGAGCTACTCGGTGGAGAAGACTCACGCTTCACCTGAGTATTTCGGATACTACAATGACGCCGATTACGGCAGCGGATCGATCAGCTTCGACGTGTGGCGGCAACTGCGGGCCAGTTTGTTCTACCGGAACCACAGGAACAACCTGGACTCGGATTCCACCCTGGGCTCGGCCAACCGCGAGGAGTCGTACCAGGCGGGTTTCCGCTACCGGTTCCGTTCCGGTCCGGAGGTTTCCGCGGAATACAGAAGCTTAGACCGGCGAGACGACATCCTGCCGCCGGATTATCATTACCGGGAAAAAGCAGTGAGAGTGGGAGTGACCCAGACCTGGAGGAGGCTGCGGGTCAACGCACAGGTGGAGAGGGGCGAGTTCGTGGACAGGCTCACCTCCGCCAGAAACGACGATTTGGAGAGGTATCATTTGTATGCTTTCTTTCACCCCTCTTACAAGCAGAGTCTGAGTTTATATGCCAGAGTGGGGCACAGCAGCTTCACCGGCACACCGGAGAGGACCAAGAGTTTCGGCGCCTCCGGTTCCTGGCTGGTCTCGGGCAGCTTGTCGTTGAGTTTGGATATTAGACGAGATGAATCCAAATCCAGCCCATGCGGGAACCGGCAGAGCCTTCTTTTCTCGGCGGGCTATACGTTTGCCAACGGACACGGCCTGCTTCTGCGAAGCCAGTGGCTTCGATACGATCGGACCAAAGATAAGGATTTTTCGCTTTTGGCCTCCTATACCGTTCCTTTGAGAATCCCGGTAGGCAAGAAAAAAAGCAGGGGAGTGTTGAAAGGCCAGGTCTTCGATGGGGAGAGTCCGTATCGGCCGCCCCTGTCTAAGGTCATTCTGAGCACCGACGGGTTCACCGCCGTAACTAATGACCAAGGCGAATTCGTCTTCCCGTCTCTCCAGCCGGGAACTCACCATCTGCGCGTGGAAGGCAGCTCCATCGGACTTGACCGGGTAACCACAACTCCACAGCCGGTGGCGGTGGATGTGATAGGAGGGAAAACCTCCCGGATCGACATAGGAGTGGTTACCTCCTGCGGGATTTCGGGTAGGGTGGTAATAGTCGAGCCGGATTCGGGCCAAAGCTCTGCAATCCCTGAGTCCACGGCTAAAGACGATCTGTACATCGTCGGCTTGGGAGCGCAGGAATCCAATACGCCGGACCCAAAAGGCAGGGAAGGTCTGGCCAACCTGCTGGTGGAGATCAAGGACCAACAAGAGATTCTGCGGCAATTGACCGATCCCCAAGGAGGATTCTCCTTCGAGGGCATCAGGCCGGGTGAGTGGACGCTGCGGGTTTACGATAACGGTCTTCCGCCCCAACATTATCTGGAACAAAACGAGTCCCGGCTGGAGTTGAAACCGGGGGAGAAAAGTGAGACGACCATTAGAGTTCTGCCCCGCCTGCGGCCTATTCAGATCATTGAAGAAGGGGAAATAGAGTAACCATCCAGGCAACCAGGAAACCGGCAGTTCGCCATTCAGTCCGCCGCCTTATTGTAGTATCTTCCCATAAAGCAGCATATCGGTGGGGTTTGACCAGGTTCGAGATGTATCTCATGGAAGTAGGAATGTGAGGAGAAAACGCATCCTGAGTATCGACGTCATAGTCCCTGCGAACCGCTCTCCCAACGGTTGGTGATCGGCCAGCGTATGGGAGTAAGGCCGGATAAGGTCGAATAAATAATTGCTTGACAAAACCGATAGGTTATATTAAGCTAAAAAATTGCGGCTTGCACGTGAGCCTCGGCAAGAGAAGCTCGGATGCAAGTCTTTGCGCTCTTTGAGGAAACAAGACGTAAAGCGGGAAGTCGGGCAGCAGCCTGTCGCCGCCTGAAGAACCCGGCCTTCGGCTGAAACATGCGAGTAAGTCACAAGGACAAAGAGGAAATGAGCATCGGCGTTACGGCTGACGACATCAAAGGGGTGGCTGCCGACGAGGGGTTGAGCCCGGAGTTCGTTCGAGAGGGCGTAAACACCGGGACCATAGTCGTTCTGAAGAACAAGCAGCATAGCTGGGCCAAGCCGATGGGGGTGGGCAAGGGTTTACGAACCAAGATCAACGTGAATTTGGGAAGCTCGCCGGACATGGTCGACTCGGACCTGGAGCTGGCCAAGGTGCGGCTGGCGATGGAGCTGGGGGCCGATACGGTGATGGATCTGTCCACCGGCGGCGACATTCGAAGTCTCAGAATCTCGGTACTCAAAGAATCCCGCATACCGGTGGGAACGGTACCCATCTATGAGGCCGTCTGCAAGCTGGCCCAGGACGGAAAGCCGCTGGTTGATCTGACCAAAGACTCCCTCTTTTCGGTAATCCGGGATCATCTGGAATCGGGCGTGGACTTCCTTACGGTTCACTGCGGCTTGACCAGCCGGGCCATTCCGGTGATCGAGCGAAGGAAGAGAACCACCGGCATAGTCAGCCGGGGGGGATCGTTTCTCTACAAGTGGATGAAGCATAACCGCCGGGAGAATCCCCTCTATGAATACTACGACGAGCTTCTGGACATGGCCAGGGAGTACAACGCCACCTTAAGTCTGGGAGACGGTCTCAGGCCGGGCAGCATAGCCGACTCCACCGACTCCTCCCAGGTGGAGGAGCTTCTGGTTTTGGGAGAATTAGTGGACCGGGCCAGAGACAAAGGAGTGCAGGCCATGGTGGAGGGCCCCGGGCACATCCCCATACATGAGATCCAGGCCAACGTGCTTCTGGAGAAGAAACTGTGCCACGGCGCGCCTTTCTATGTCCTGGGGCCTCTGGTCACCGACAGCGCCCCGGCTTACGATCACATAGTCTCGGCCATCGGCGGTGCCGTGGCGGCATCCGCGGGCGCCGACTTCCTGTGTTACGTGACCCCCTCCGAGCACCTGTGTCTCCCGGATATCGAAGACGTCAGGCAGGGGATCATAGCCTCCAGGATAGCCGCCCACGTGGCGGACATCGCCAAGGGGGTGGAGGGCGCAGAAAAGCAGGACCTTCTGATCTCCCGGGCCAGAAAGGATTTCGACTGGGAGAAGGTGATCGGCTTGAGCATGGACCCGGAGCGGGCCAAAAGGAAGAGGGGAAAGGTGGGGACGGATTCCCAGAAGTGCACCATGTGCGGCCAGTTCTGCGCCATGCGGGAGAATATGATCTGACCACGGCCATGTCCGTCCCTGCTGCCATGCGGCTGGTTCACATTCGCAGGCGGCGGACCGGATTCCGGACGTTTGAGATTGACGAACATTGAACGATTCAACCCCTCAATCAGGGAGGAGACGATGAGAGAAAGGCAGCGTTTCATCCGCCCGGCCTCACTACTGGTGGGTGTTTTGGCCTGGATGATGCTGGTATTTGCAGCTTTCGCCGCGGAGGAGAATGATCCCTTCGGCAAGCCGGATACCTGCCGGATCGTGGTGGAACAGGACCAAAAGACCGGACAGGGAGTGATACACGTATCGGTCTTCAACGACGAGAACCTGGCTGCTTTGACCTTGCCTTTCTCTTACGGCGACGGCAAGAGTCCGGTGCGGTGCGATTCGGTGAGATTCCGCAACACCCGGTCGGAGTTCTTCGACATGATAACCGCCAACATCGACACGGTGGCCCAGACCGTGCTGATCGGACTTATCGCCGACATGACCGGGAGAAAACCGCCTATGGAGAAGGGCGATGGAGCGGTGGCCACCATCTACTTCACCTTTCCCGCAAATCAGAGATTCCATGACTTCGTGATGGATACCACTTGGGTCAGACCCTTCAACCTGCTTAAATTCGTGACGCCGGACGTCAAGGCGGTGTATCCCGAATTCGATAACTCGCAGGCTCTGATAAAAGGAGGAATCCCCATACGCCCTCCGGAGAAGCCCAAGCAGGGAGAAAATCCGCCGGAAAAGAAGGCGGAAGAGAAAAAGTAGCAGAAGCGTCGCCCAATTACCCCGGCTTTGCGGCCGGGGTTTGTTTTCCCGGATACCCATCGGGTGTGATTTGGATACGTATTCTTCGGATGGGAGGACGGGGGAGATAGTTGGGAAAGGTTTGGTTGATGCCAGGGCTGTTTTGAAAATCTTGATGCAGGATGAATAAGAGTACTCGCCCGCAGTGATGGACTCCATGGCCGGGCGGCGAATCGAATTCACGGGCAGACGGGAGGGGAGAAAGCTCACCGTTGACAAATCCGAAATGTGACTTATATTGGTTTTAGGATAGGAGAGGTCGAGGGTTAGCCCGATGGGCCGCTTTTCCGACAACCTGGCCCGGCCTTCCGACAAAAACTTCACCGGTCTTCAGAATTTGAGTCATTTGACGATCGAGATCAATCCATAAAAGACACCGGAGGTGAACGTGAAAGTCGCAAGAGTGTTGGTGGCGTGCTTGCTCTTGGTGGGGGTGTTTTCCATGGCCGCAGCTGCTTCTGACCAGAAGGTGATGCAGGTCAGGATTTATCCGGCAGACAAGTCCCAGGTGGAGGAGATATTGGGCCTGCGGCTGGACGTGGCCTATGTCAAGGCGGATGAATACATCGATATCATAACCGATCAGGAGGAGTTGGGCCGACTGCTTTCCAAGGGATTTGACGCCAATATCGTCCACTCGGATTTGGTGGCCTTTTATCAGAGCAGGCTGGAGCAGGGAAAGGACATGGGGGGCTACCACACTTACAGCGAGGTTATGGTTGCCCTGGACTCCATGCATACGCGTTATCCCTCCATTACCACGGCCAAGATGGACATCGGGCACAGCCTGGAGGACAGCGTGATCTGGGCCA
>CAZWAO010000039.1:0-15210 GCA_964631815.1 uncultured Ignavibacteria bacterium
GAGTGGATTGGAGCACCTTCGAGTTCTACGAAGACGGCGTTCTGATCTGCGACGGCACCGAGTGCTCGGATGAAGCGGTAGAGGTGAACACCGAAACCGGTAAGGTCACTTACGATCCTACGTCCGGCGGTGCGAAGGTGGAGATCAAGGTCTACGACATGACCGGTTGCAACATGCTAGACAAGACTTACGACATCGGCTACATGGCGAACGACCCGCTGGTCTTCGACGATCCGCACAACTACCCCAACCCGTTCGATCCGAGCGACGGTTCGGTCACTTACATCTATCCCGGATTGAGCAAGACCTGCAACTTGACGGTGAAGATATATGACTTCGCCGGAGAGTTGGTCCGGGAGCTGCAGAACGGCAAGTCGACCGGCACCAGCGCCACGATCAATTGGAATGGGACCACGGACGACGGGACCAAGGTGGCCAACGGTACCTACCTGTGCTACCTCTACGCCAACTGCGACGGCAGCACCAAGACAGCAGTGATAAAGATCACTGTTCTCAGGAAGGATGAATAAAGTTTCGATGGGTGGGTCCCCGACAGGGGACCCACCCTGCAGGACATAGAAACTTTGTTAATCTAAAGGGAAAGGAGAAGATTGACGATGTTAAGCAAAACAGCAAAATTCCTAGTGGTCTTTTGCCTGCTGTCGGTAGTGTGCTTCTCCGGTGCCTGGGCGGACGACAACCACATGCTTCCCATGTTGAGGATGGGAGTTGGCGCCAGAGCTTTGGCTATGGGAGGTGCGCAGGTGGCCGACGTTCACGACGCGTCCGCAGGTTACTGGAACCCGGCCGGACTGGCCGACATCAAGTGCGTCAGCCTTACCGGAATGTACGCTGCACAGATGGCGGTGGACCGGAGCTACAATTACTTCGCCTTCGGCTGGACGCCTTCGCAGGTGACCAACTACGGAACTTTCGGAATCTCCTGGATGAATTCCGGGATAGACGAGATTTCGAAATATGACAACAACGACAATCTGATGGGCACCTTCGAGGACATGAACAACGTGTTTCTGCTCTCCTGGGCCATCAAGAACGAATTCAAGGACAGGATGTTCTCCTTCGGATTCAACCTGAAGGTAGCCCAGCAGAAGATCGACGACTACAACAAGACCGGAATCGGCGGAGACGCGGGAATCAAGTTCGTGATCGATCCCCGGGTGGCTTTGGGCCTGATGATTCAGGACATCGGCACCAAGATCGAGCAGGAGACGGTTCCCATCACGGTTCGCATGGGAATAGCCATCTATCCTCTGGGTGAGGATCATTCCCTGACGATTCCCATAGACTACAGCACCACCAGGCACAGGGGCGATCAGAACCTGCACCTGGGTGCGGAGTATATGTGGGAGTTCGCCGAGAATTGGGCCGCGGCTCTGATGGCCGGCATGGATGACGGCAACTTCTGCATCGGCACGGGTCTCAAGGTCTCCAAGTTCAGGTTCGACTATGCCTATGTCACGGAGAAGGTCGACTTCCTGAACCAGAACCATCGTATTTCGCTGACGGCGGAGTTCTAAGCGAGATTCGCCTTTAGGCAAACACACTAGGAAAAGATTTGAAGGCCCTGCCGGAAACGGCGGGGCCTTTGAATTTGGTGGTTTTGTGTAGCCCCACTTGTTTACCTCTCCCCCTATATCCCCCTCTCCATTTCATGGAGAGGGGGACCAAGGGGGTGAGGTCTGGCAGTTGGGCGGTGTTGTGAGGAGTTCGGGATTGTATCCCGAACGAAGACGCCGGGATTCAATCCCGGCGACCTCTGGAAAGGTCGTGGCAATGTCACCGTGGGCCTTCTTCCTCTCCCCATGGGGGAGTCGAAGACCTGTATGGGAGGATCGAGGCGGAAGATGTCTAATATCTTTCCCCCTCATCCTGACCTTCTCCCCGCGGGGGAGAAGGGACCCTTTCGCCAGCCCTATCAGCGAGCAATGGTCTTTTCTTTCCCCTCATCCTGACCTTGGCTGCGCCGTAGGCCTCCCACAAGGAGAGGGAATTTTTCCTCTCCCCTCTGGGGAGACGAAGACCCGTCTTGGAGGATTAAGGTGAGGGGCGTTTGATCTCCTTGCCCCTCATCCCGGCCTTGGCTACGCCGTAGGCCTCCCCAAAGGTATGAACCGTATGGTACATACCAAAGGGGAGAAGGAACCATACCCCCTCGGAGTTAGCTCCTCGAATCAAGCAAAAGGCGCGGAGAGGCATAAAAAAACCGCCCGGAGGCGGTTGGTTGTCGCTGTTGTGGGCGCTAGTCCGCTTTGCCCGGGCAATTGATCCCCAAGGTCTTCATTTGATACCGCAGCCGAGCCTCCCCGATTCCCAGGATACGGGCGGCCTTGGATATGTTTCCCCCCGCTTTGGCCAGAGCCTTGTTTATTTCCTCCTTGACATATTGTTTGACCCTTTCGGGAAGTGTACCCTCCCCGGAAGTTTTTCCGTTGACCGTCAGCTTTTCGAGTATTCCGGCCAGAGGTTTTTCCGTGATCATGGGATGACCGTCGGTGAAGATGGCCATTTGCTTTACCAGATTATCCAACTCCCTGATGTTTCCCGGCCAGTGATAAGCGAGCAGAAGCTCCATCACCTTCTTGTCCACCGTGGGTATGGACACCGGCGGCTGAATATCGTGAGCGCCGTTTTTGTTGCCCCCGTTTTGGCAATGCTTTTTCAGGAAATGCTCGACAAGCAGAGGAATATCGCTCCTCCTCTCCCTCAGGGCGGGCAGCGTGAATCGTATGCCGTTCAGCCGATAGAAGAGGTCGCTGCGGAATCTCCCCTGGCTGACTAATTCGTCCAAGTCCTTGTTGGTGGTGGCTATCACCCGAAAATCGACCTTCTTGGGCTTGACCTCGCCCAGCCGGACTATCTCCTTCTCCTCTATCGCCCTCAGAAGCTTCACTTGAACGGAGGGTGACACATCCGCAATCTCGTCCAGATACAGCGTTCCCCCGTGAGCTTCTTCCACGAAGCCCCTTTTGTCCGCCACTGCGCCCGTAAAGGAGCCCCTTTTGTGGCCGAAAAGCTCGCTTTCTAAAAGTCCTTCGGCTCTTTCAGCGCAGTTCACGGCAACGAACTGTCCGTTTCTCCGGTTGCTGGCGCAGTGAATGGCCTTAGCCAACAGGTCCTTTCCCGTCCCGGTCTCGCCCTCCAGCAAAATGGAGATGTCCGAATCCTTGACCTGTGCAACCTTCTCCAGTATTTTCAAAATAGTCTCATCCTGGGTGATTATGGCGTCAAAGCTGTTGTCCTCTACAGAATCGCCGACCTGAATCGAATGTCCTCTGTCCATTCCCTGTTCCATTTTCCGTTCCAGGGAGGAGAGCATTTCCAAATCCTGCTTTTCATCGAGCTTCCGGAATACCTCTTTGGCTTTGGAGAGAAAATCCCGGGCTTGGTCGAACTTCTGCTCCTTCATGAACATCTCTGCGAAACCGACATGGGCCTTGGCCACGTAATAGGGAGTGTCCAGCTGCGATGCCAGATCCTCCGCCCTCCCCAGACATTTCAACTTCTCCCAATAGCTGAAACCGTCACACTCGACCATGAACAGATAGGTCCGAGCCAGCTCGTGTTTGACGCCTATGTCCTCGAAGATTCGGATGGCCTGGTCGAAATTCTCCCTGACCCTGTCGGGATGCCCGTTCCGGCCATATATCCTGCCCAAGGTCCGGTACACCGCGGCTTCCTCAAGTCTCTCGCCGATGCTCTGGGATGCCAGAAGCGATCTGTCACAGGAAATCAACGCCTCCTCAGAGTCGCCGCTGTCGACCTGAAGCTCTGCCAGCAGCCGGTAAGCCTGACTGACTATTTGGCCTCGGGGGGCGATCTGTTCGCCAATTTCAACGGCCTGGAGATAGTGCTTTTGAGCCTGCTCCGAATCCCCCTGGGCCGACGCCAGTTCTCCGGCGTACTCGTGATAGATGGCCTTTTCCCGCGAAAGGTGATTATCGGATATTATACGATAGGCCCGCTTGAGATGGTCTGCCGCCTCTGCCAGTCTTCTGAGAAGAACGGACAGGTATCCCAAAGACAGATAAGACCGGCACAGGTTGGCTTCGTTCTTGCAGGCTAGGTTACACTCGATACTCTTCCGCAGATTCTCCGCCGCTTCCTCCCATCTGTCCACGATCATGTACAACGTGCCCAGATTTCCCGCCACGGTGGCCGTCAGCTTCTGATCTTTGATGGTTTCACAATAAGCCAAGGAATCCCTAAGGTGCTCCGCCGCCATCTGGTACCGACCTTGGGTGAAAAGTAGACGGGCAAGCTCGTTGTACGTTTTGGCCACACCCTCGGGGTCATCTATTCTTCTGTAAGTCGAGGCCGCGTCCTGGAAGCAGAGCTCGGCCTTTCGCAGATTTCCCAGATCCGAGTTGATCACTCCCAGATTGGACTGAATTTGAGCCAGTTTTGCATTCTCCAGGGTGGTGCGGAAGATGGCCAGAGCTTCCTCCCCCTTGAGAAGCGCCTGGTCATATTCTCCCAGCCCCTGCAGGGCTCTGGCGGTCAAATGACACAGCCAGCCCCATTCGCAGGAGCACCGATCCCAACGATCAAGCGCCTCTTCCTCGCGAATTCGCGTCAGGGCTTCCTTGAATTTTCCCTGTTTGATCCGGGACTCCATCAGATCGAGATGCGCGATCCGATCCAATCCCTTGGATGAATCACTCATCTGGCTCCCTTGAAGTCCTCATTATCGGGTCCGCTGACGGTGGGGCAGGATGTTTTCTTAATGGAGTCGGTCATGCCCTGCATGCCGGGCATCGATAGGATGACCCTCAGGCCCGGAAGACCGGGCAGAACCACGATCCGACAGGTCATGCTGACACCCGGATCACCGCCGGGGTCGGGTGCGTCTCCGTGCTGCCACGGGTGCTCGTCGGCCGGCGGCATGAAGTTGATGTTATGCCGGTTGTTCTTTGCAGCTTGGCTTGGTGCGACCAAGCAGAAGACCATCATCAGAACAGCCAAGCCAGCGATCACGGCTCTGACTTTCATCTTTTACTACCTCCTTTTGGCGACGGGTGTAATCAGCCTAAATCAGATATAGACACTCGTTTTGAGGGACGGGTGGCCTATAAAAAAACGGTCGGCCTGGAAGAAATGCCCAGCCGCGGCCGGATTTAAAACCCTATGAACCCCTTGCTGTATAGGATCGGTCGGTGGCAAAACAACTCCTTCCTCCCGAGAAACGGTCATCCTGACTCTTCCAGGGGAAGACCCCAGCCACGTCGGCAACGACAGCTTTCCCCTCTTCTGCTGTCAATTGTATTATAATTCCAAGGGGTCAGGTTTGTCAAGTGAAATCTTCGCAGTTTCTTGCGATCGGTTGCCCCGGCGAGCAAAATCGGTGGGTCAAACCCGGTAGATTCGCCCGGGAAACAGCCGCGGGAGTCCGTCTCCTCTTTCTCATTGGCGGTCGTTTTCCTATGATTGGATGCGGCGCTACTGTTATGCTGCATTCGACAGAAAAGGTGTAGATACCCCTGTCTCGTTATCGCGTCCCGGAAAGAGGTCGTCCCTATGACCTTTCTCTCACCAGCACAAGCCAGAGCGGCCGAACGGCTGTCAGTTCGCCCATGCAGAAAACCTGCTTGCCAACGGGGACCCTTTGAGTTATAGTTATGGCGAGGTCGGAATCAACGCCCTAAGCCGGCTTGTTTCTCGCAAAGGGGACTTCCACATCCAGGGGAGACCTGGGCCGTCATGAAGAGGAAATCAAAAAGCAGGTCAAAAGCCCGGGACGAACTGAGGTCTGCCAAGGCCAAACTCAGATCACACAAGGCCATCATCAAGTTCTGCCTGCTCTTCCTGGCGCTCTTGCTGATCCTGGCTCTCGTTTTTCCCCTTTTAAGCGATAAGTTCAATCCCCAGCTGACCTGGTTGATGGCCGTGACCGCCGAGATCACCGGGGCGTGCCTGGGGCTCTTGGGTCTGGCGACTAAGGTCAGCGGAAGGATAGTCTCCCTTCCTCACTTCTCCATCGAAGTGGTGGGCGAATGCACCGGACTCTATGAGATGCTGATTTTTCTGGCGGCGGTGATTGCCTATCCCGCCGGCTGGAAGAAGAAAGCCCTGGGAGCCGCTCTGGGAATTCCCCTGTTGTACCTGATAAACATCGTACGCATGGTGTTCATTACGGCGGTGGGAAACTGGTCCCCCGGCACCTTCGAGTTCATGCATCTGTATTTCTGGCAGGTGGCCATGATTCTGATAATCGTTGCGGTTTGGGTCCTGTGGATCGAGAAAGTGGTACATCGTGAAAGAAAAACTGTGGTGGTTCATAGCTAAGTTCGTTTTGATCTCGCTTCCGCTATTTGCACTCTGGGTGTGGAAAGCAGAAGCCTGGTATTTGGCCTTCCTGGGAGGATCGCTGAGGTTCGTGGTGATTGATCTGGCCGGCTTGAAACCGGCGTGCTTCCCCGCTCCCAAGCCCATCCTGCTCAACCTGATCCCCTTCGTGTCCCTGATGGTGATAACCAGAGGGATGCGGGCCAAGCCCAAGCTTATCCGCACGGCCGAGGGAATCCTGATTCTCTTCGTCTGGCACATGGTTTTGACCGAGCTGGTCTATCTTCTGCTGGACTGCCAGGCCAGCACGCCGGCATATGAGAAGCTCAGCGTGCCGCTGTATTTAGTCAGCGGAACCATCCCCTTTATCCTGTGGATGCTGTTTGCCCCCAAGCAGGTGGCGAGCTTGTTTTCTCGCGGCAATAAAAAGACCAAGTGATGTGGAGATTTCGACAATAAACTCGTCATAACTTTTGCCATCCAGGTGCGGCGCTACCCAGTTAGCCGTCAAAAGGAGAAACGCATGCCAACCGAGTCGACCAACCAAGAGGAATACTACGTTACCGCCTCCAATCTTCAGGCCAAAGCGGACCATTGGAAAAGTGAAATTTCCGGCTACAATCAGCACCGCATGAAACCGGATCCAAAGAAATCGTGCCTTCTGGTGGTGGACATGCAGAATTACTTTCTGGATTCCCAAAGCCCGACCTTCACCCCGGGAGGATTGGCCATTTTGCCGAATGTGAAGAAGCTGATAGGTGTCTTTCGGCAAAGAAAGCTTCCGGTGATCTACACGGCCCACGCTCACAAGAGCAAGCATATGGATGGCGGGATATTGGGCTGGTGGTGGGAGGGAATGATCCTGGAAGGCACCCCGGACGCCGAGATTCATCCGGACATAGCTCCCATGCCGGACGAGAAGGTAGTTCTCAAACACCGGTATAGCGCCTTCTACAATACTGACTTGGAGACTGTGCTGAGATGCCTGGGCGTTACGGACATCGTCATCACCGGCGTGATGACCAATCTCTGTTGCGAGTCCACTGCGCGAGACGCCTACTTTCGAGACTACCGGGTCTTTTTCGTCATGGATGCCACCGGCACGGTGGACGAGGAGTTGCACCTGGCTACGCTCAAGAATCTGGCTTTCGGGTTCGCATACGTAACAGATGCAGAGCAAATACTGCGGAGCGTGACCAGAAAAGGTAACAGGACCACAAACTGACGTGTCCTTTGGTACAGGCTTGTCAAGAGCTGATTATTCGGTCACGTCCGATCAGACATCCGTGGCTTTTTGAATCGCGGAGGCTGTGGTCGAACTTGCACTCGGCAGAAAGATTTCGAGAAGTCCGACCGGCTTGCAAAGCAGAGTGCACGGACAGAAGGCATAAACAAAACCGCACTGATGAAGAACAAACTGTATTGGTCGTTGGCCTTGGCCATCCCCTCAGTAGCCTTGTCATTGCTGCTGGCCTACGAAGTCAAAGTGGCCAAATCAGCGGGATTTCCCTTGGACGATGCCTGGATCTTCTGGGTTTTCGCCAAGAACCTTGCCACCGGGCATGGATTTTCCTTCAATCCCGGAGAGCCGGTTTTGGGAAGCACAAGCATTCTATGGGTTCTGGTGCTTGCCGGCTCGTATTTGGTAACACACAGCGTTGTGCTCATCAGCAAGTTTTGGGGAGTGGTTTTTTTCGCACTGTCGATTCTACTGACCTTCAGGATTTGCCTCTTCTACACTCGGCAAAGGAAAGTGGCTTTTCTCTCCGTCCTGAGCGTTGCCCTGGCTCCGCCTTTGATTTATGGGGCGCTCTCCGGGATGGAGATAGCACTGGCAACGTTTCTTGTGTGCCTGACCCTCTTTTTCCATCTGAAGGAGCGAGGCAAATCCGGAAAGTTCTTTTTAGCTCCCATACTGGGTGCGCTCTGCTTCTCGGCGCGGCCCGAGTTGTTGATATTCTATCCTCTGCTGTTGGTGGACGACTACGTGTGGATCAAAGAACACAACGTTCCTTCGGCCGGTCAAAGCGCTTTGCCAACCGTTCTCCGAAGACTTGCCCTCTTTGTTGTTTTTCTCTGTCCCCACTTCATCTTTACTTACGCAGTCACCGGGTCTCTTCTGCCCAACACGTTCGATGCCAAGGCACTGGATTCCGGGATCATCTGGGCAATACGAAACGGCAATTTAGGAGAGTTAGCTATTTCCTTGACCCTGAATCCCTTCGTGTGGGGTGGATCAATAGTGGTTACTTTGATCGTCCTGAACGTCTTCTGGGCATTCTTTTGGGCCAAGGGACTGGTTCTCTCATTTCTTAAGAGGGAGACCCTGATTTACCCACTGGCCTTTCTCCTGATACCGATCCTTAGAGGCATTGTGGCGCCTGTGGGTAACTCCATTTCTGCCAACCAGCGGTATGTATCATTTCTCTTTCCTTTGTTATCTATCTTCTTCGCGATAGGCTGGGAAGGCCTGGAGCAAACGACAAAGGCGAGGAAGTTGGAGGTTTCCCTGAGGAGGTGGTTTTTCTATCTGGGAGGTGCGGCTTTGATTTCGGGCTTCATCTTTTACCTTAATCCGCTGGTGGGAAAGGATGAGATCTTCCGCTTTCTTTGGGGATTCTACTTCCCATCCATTCAGGCCAAAGCATCATATCTCAACTTCCCTGATTTTAGGTTGATCTTCTGCTTTGCAGTGGTTTTCATCGCGGGCGTGGGCTTGCTGGGAACTGCCGGCTATTCTGTCCTGCGTCCCACGGGCAAAAGAATTTTCTCTTTGCTTTTGGTTATGGGACTGCTCCTGCAGGTGGGTTTTCTTGCCAACTGGTCTCAACGTTATGCCCTGTCGGTGAGGAACATAAACCAGATGCAAGTTCAATTCGGCAAATGGATGAACCAAAACATACCCAAACAGTCTCTAGTGGCGATACACGATGTAGGAGCCATCAAGTTCTTCGGAGAGCGGCGATGCCTGGATCTGGAAGGCTTGGTTTGCCCCCAGATCGTCCCCTACAAGATTATGGGGTGGGATTCGTATGTGGTGTACTTAAACAAACACCGTCCGGACTACTTCATAGTTTTTCCGACCTACTATCCGACGATCGTCAAAGTGTTGCGTTTACAGCAGGGCATTCTCCATCAGATAACTTTGGAACGAGACATCGCCTCGGGAGGCGGAGGCGTGATGATTGCCGCCAAGCCGGACTGGGAGTTCTTTGACAGCACGCTGCAGAACTCCGGACTACTGAATGTAAAGCCTTATGTCCCCAAGAAGTCCTTCAGGCGGAGATGGTTCGACGCACAGGAGCGTCAGGGGCTTTTCCCTGCCTGGAGGGTTTACGAGATGAAGGGGAGGGAGGCGGAGAGGAAGCTAAGCCCCAGGGAGGCGGATAGCTTTTACCGGAAGGCGGCATCTTACGATCCGCAGCATGACGAATTCTACTGGCACCTGCTCGCATTCTATAGGAAGATAGGTGAAAATGTCCAAGCCGAGATGGCGTTCCAGAAAGCAATGGAATGCCAACTCTTTCCGCCTAGGTAAAGCCGGAGACAAGAGAACCGCGGAAGCCCTGCTCGGGCTAGCTGCACCTGGAAGGGACAAGAGAAGGATCCCGTCGGCGATGGACAAGTGGAGTTTTCTTTTGCTTCTCGCCTTTTCCTGCAGCAAGCAGGTCAACTACAGTCAGGATTATTCCGGCGATGTTCGGATTTAGTTGCCTTCAGGTGGAAGTCAGTAGGTTTGGAACAGCTTGCCCCACTTGGTGTTAGACCACTCCGCGAAGATTTTAGTGCCTTTCACCGGCCACCAGAACCTATCGTGATAAAAGGCCGAAGCGAAGACAAATACGTACACCAGCGGCGTGCGAAAAAAGAGCCTTTGAAAGATCCTCAGCGGCGAGAACCAAAGCAGATCGCCCACCGTGCTAGCCAAATTGTCGCCCACCGAGAAGCCGAAATTCACCTTGGACACATCCTCGCCCAGAACGTCGATTTCCTCCATCCTGCCTGTTCCCAAGCCGCGTTCATGAGCCAGCCGGATGTACTTGATACTCATAGGATCGAATCCCATCATCTTGGCAGCCACCGCGTCGATGGCCACCATGTCCGATGAAGCTAAGATGTAATCCTTGATCTCGGGCTTCATGGTTCTGGGGCCGGGGCCGTTCCCCGCTGTGGTGCCGTCCATCACGGCGAAAATGCCGGAGTGCATCTCCTTTTGGATGGCCAGCAGATCAACCAAGGTCTCGTGTATCCAGGTGTGAGTGTAGTGTCTTCTGGTATTCAGCAGACCGCCGAAGGCGTTTTTCATCGCCCCGGTGGTAGTAGTGTAAATATGGCATTTCACCGTGGGAAGGTGAACGATGTTCTTGTCTAAGAAGAATTCCGGTATGTGAATCCCCTTTTTGAATATCTTGGGCAGGGCCAAAAGCTCGGCTTTGGGCTGGTAGCGGTGCCACTTAAAGCCCTCGGCGAAGTTATATTTCACCTCGATTCCGTGCTTCTTGAAAACGCCGTCATATTTGTTCAGCCTGTCGCCCTTGGGGGCGTTGGTCACCACGGTTTCGTTCTCCACCGCCACCAGCTTGTCGTATCCCAGCTTCTTGAGTCCGGTGATGGTTCCCTCCAACTGCCAGGGGGTGGTGTTGGCTCCGGGGAAGGGGAAGTGCCAGGAGATGTTGTCCTTGAGGATGGTGACCTTGTCCTTGGGCAGAAAGCTCTCCACCTCGGCCAGCCTCAGAAGATTCTGGTAATCCTCCAAGACGCTTTCGGGAGAAGTCTTTACCACTGCTACCTTGGAGCGCATCAAGAAACCTCCTTAATGTCCAATCCTGCGCAGACCGAAACTCCTGATCCCTCAGAAGAAATAGACGATCAATATCACGGCTGCCAGCCAGAGGATGATGTTGACCAAAATTGGTTTGTCGGTCAACAGCATGCGGGTGGGGCTTCCGCCTCCTTCCTTCTGGTGAATCAGATAGAGATACCTGAACACCCCATATAATACGAAGGGAATGGTCAAATCCATGTGCTGGGTGCCCAGTTTGGTTTCCACTTCCGGCGACAGGGTATAAAAAGCATAGGCTATGACCGTGGAAGCGGTCACCACCGAAATCATCTGGTCTAAGAAATAGGGGCTGTATTCCGAAAGCGACTTTCGGTGATCGGTGGCCTGGTTTTCCAGAAGCACCAGCTCGTATCTTCTCTTTCCGAAGCCCAAAAACAGGGCCAGAAGAGTGGTGCATACGATCAGCCAGGCGGAGATGGCCACCCCGATCAAGACCGCGCCGGCCACGGCGCGAATCACGAAGCCGGCAGCAATACACATCACGTCTATTATCACCACGTTCTTCAAGTAGACCGAGTAAAGCAGGTTCAAAACGAAATAGGCCAGCGCGGTTAAGGCGAAGACCGGACTAAGCCAGGCGGACAGGCCTAAAGCAAGCACGGCCAGAATGATCGAGATGACTATGGCCGTGGGAATCTTGATCCTCCCGCTGGCGATGGGTCGGTTGCGCTTGGAGGGATGCTTTCTGTCGCTTTCCACGTCCATGAGGTCATTGAAGATGTAGACGCTGGAGGATAGAAGGCAGAACAGGACAAAGCCCAGCACGGTCTTGAGAATCAGATGCGAGTTGCCCAGGTTCTGAGAGAAGATCAATCCTGCAAAGACCACGAAATTCTTGGTCCACTGCTGCGGTCGTAATGTAGCGAGAATGGTGCGCATATTTGTAGCCGGAACCTCCCTTTGAGGTCTTCAAATCGGAATTTAAGCCAAAATCGACAAAATACAACCAAAATCTGCCGACTTTGGATTGAAGCTTCGAGGACAAGATGACAACAGATTACTTGGCATCGAGAAATGGCGTCGGTCCAGAGTTCGATAAGACTCCCACAGTCGTAAGCTGACCGATGGTGTCGCATCCGCCCAGTTCGGTTATCAACAAGAGCAGCGAGATTCCCGTCACACCGCGTCAGGCACCTTTTATACTGGCGTATGCGGTCGTATAATGCTATATTGGGCGGTGGCTAAATGCGTCCATTTACACCTTCTGACGCCTGATTCACTATTGAGGTAACCAGATTATGGAAACTCCGAACAATCACTCCGAGAAGAAGAGGGCTAGTAGCGAAGAAGCTGCCGGAGCCGGCAAAAAACCGGACTCGTCTCATCCCTCCGATTTCATTCGGGAGATCATCGAGGACGATCTGAAAACCGGGAAACATCAGGGAAAGGTCCACACCCGGTTTCCTCCCGAACCCAACGGCTACCTGCATATCGGACACGCCAAGGCCATCTGCCTTAATTTCGGCATAGCCCGACAGTACGGGGGGCTGTGCAATCTGCGGTTCGACGACACCAATCCCATGAAGGAGGAGGAGGAGTACGTCAAGTCCATCATGGGCGATATCCGGTGGTTGGGGTTCGACTGGGAGGACAGGTTATTCTTCGCCTCGGACTACTTCGGGCAGCTGTACGAATTCGCGTTGAAGCTTATCCGAAAGGGTAAAGCCTATGTGGACGACCAGAGCGCGGATGAAATCAGACAAACCAGAGGCACCCTGACCGAGCCGGGCAAGGAGAGTTCTTATCGCAACCGCTCCGTGGAGGAGAACCTGGATTTGTTCGAGCGCATGCGCTCGGGCGAGTTTCCCGACGGCTCGCGGGTGCTGCGCGCCAAGATCGACATGGCTTCCGGAAATGTGAACATGCGCGATCCGGTGATGTATCGCATCCTGCATGCGGCTCATCACCGCACCGGAGATCAGTGGTGCATCTATCCCATGTATGATTTCGCCCACGGCCAGTCGGATTCCATAGAGGGAATCACGCACTCGCTTTGCTCCCTGGAGTTCGAGGATCACCGGCCGCTTTACGACTGGTATTTGGAGCAATTGGAGATTTTTCGCTCCCGTCAGATCGAATTCGCCCGTCTCAATCTTAGCCATACCATTTTGAGCAAGCGCAGGCTTCTCCGGCTGGTACAGGAGGGTCAGGTAAAGGGCTGGGACGATCCCCGCATGCCCACCATTTCGGGTTTGGGACGGCGGGGATATACCCCGGAGTCGATTCGCGACTTCTGCGACCGGATCGGGCTGGCCAAGCGGGACAGTGTAGTGGACATCGCCCTTTTGGAGCATTGTCTGCGAGAGGACTTGAACAAGAGGGCGCAGAGAGTAATGGCGGTTTTGCGTCCGCTAAAGGTGGTGATAGAGAACTATCCGGAGGATCAGACCGAAGAGCTGGACGCGGTCAACAACCCGGAGGATCCAAGCGCGGGCACAAGGAAGGTCCCCTTTTCCCGTACTCTGTACATCGAGCAGGACGACTTTCGGGAGGAGCCGCCCAAGAAGTTCTTCCGTCTGGCGCCGGGGAGGGAGATCAGGCTGAGATACGCCTACTTCATCAAATGTGAACGGGCGATTAAGGACCCGAAGACTGGAGAGATAGTCGAGCTTCGCTGCACCTACGACCCGGCCACCAGGGGCGGGGACGCCCCGGACGGCCGAAAGGTGAAAGCCACTTTGCACTGGGTGTCGGCTGCCCATTCCGTCTCATCTGAGGTGAGGCTGTATGAACACCTCTTCACCAAAGCCGATCCCAGCGAGGCGGAGGAGGGTTCGGATTTCACTGCCAACCTGAACCCGAATTCGCTGGAAGCTCTCACCGACTGCAAAATGGAGCCGAGTTTGGCAGGAGCTAAGCCGGGTGATCGTTACCAATTCGAGAGATTGGGATACTTCTGTGTCGACCCGGATTCGTCGGAGAAGAAACTTATCTTCAACCGCACCGTATCGTTGCGTGACGAGTGGGCTAAGATAGAGAAGGGAAAAAAGTAATTCTCCCTCTCCCTGTCCCTCTCCCACAAGGTATGAACCGTATGGTGCATACCAAGGGGAGAGGGAACCTCTCACCGCTGGGGTGGACGAAAGGGAGCGAGGGAAGAGTGACAATGTGAACAGAAAGGTAGCGCAGGAGCCCTGTGCTCCTGCGTGATGCGTTTATTGTCAAGAACCTTCGGCTCCTGACTTACGGCTTGGCGATTGGGAATAGCATCAGGAGGATAGCAATGGGGTACGATTTTTCGAAGACATCCAACCGGATTTTTCGCTCCGAGATCAGAGAGATACTTAAGTGGACCCGCAAACCCGGTGTGATTTCCTTTGGCGGGGGGCTGCCGGATGCCGCGCTTTTTCCCATCCAGGACATCATCGACATCACCCGGGACGTGCTCCAAAAAAAGGGATATTTGGCTTTACAGTATGGCCCCACGCCCGGAGAAGACGAATTCTTGGAAGCTCTCATGGCTCACATGGCTGAATTCGGCGACGTGGCCAAAAAAGAGCAAATCTGCGTCACCTCCTCATCCCAACAGGGGATCGATCTTTTGTCGCTTTTGTTCTTAGACGAAGGCTCGCCGGTGGTCCTGGAGCTGCCCTCTTATCTGGGCGGATTACAGGCATTCAGCCGCTGTGGCGCGGACCTGCGCGGCATTCCCTTAGACGATGACGGAATGGACATGGATCGACTGGAGAAGGTATTGGATGAGTTGAATAAGGAAGGCAAAAAGCCGCGCTTCATCTATACCATCCCGGATTTTCAGAATCCATCCGGCATCACCATGTCGCTGGAGCGCAGAAAGAGGTTGATCCAAATAGCGCAGCAGGAGGGAATTCCTTTGGTGGAGGATTCGCCTTATCGCGAGCTGAGCTTCACCGGCAAGACCCTGCCCAGCCTGTGGACGCTGTCCGGCGGCAAGGGCGTGATTCAGCTCCGTACGTTTTCCAAGATTCTTTTTCCCGGCATGAGAATGGGATGGCTGGTGGGAGAGAAGTTTTTCATTGAAAAAACCGTCTTGCTCAAACAGTCGGTCGATCTTTGCACGCCCTCCTTCACCCAGCTTATCCTGG
>CAZWAO010000040.1:0-9191 GCA_964631815.1 uncultured Ignavibacteria bacterium
GGTTCTTCTTCGGCAAATTGGCGCCCATCGACAACTGGGGAGCCAAGCTGGCCGAAGCCTTCAAAAAGGATTTCGGCACCGAATAGTAGGACATTTCAGCGAGGGGATTCACCGGGGGTTGCACCCTCAACGCCGATGCAAGGCGCGGGGAGGCAACCCCCGGCTTGATTCGACGCGGTCGAAGGCTGCATAGGACGAATCGACCGGTAACAGTTTCGAACTCGGCAGAGGGGAGAGTTTGCATGTCGAAAATGTTGAACATGGACAATGTCCCGAATGAATTCGTCGACGATCCCCAGTTCGCATCGTCCATGAAGACGTTGTATCTGGGCGCGGCTGCCGGAAGCCAACAGATATACGTCAACGTCGATTACGTCAAACCCGGGGCCAGGAGCGTCAAGTATCATTCCCATTCCAGGCAGGAGGAGTTCTTTCTGATCCTGGCCGGAAGCGGCGTCTTGAGAATGAAGGACGAAGAAATTCCGGTAAAGAAAGGCGACTTCGTGGCCAAGCCCGCAGGGAACGACATCGCGCACCAGTTCATCAACAATGGTTCGGAAGTGCTTCAGATACTCGACTGCGGATTGAACGAACGCGACGAGACGGTGACTTACCCGGATGAGGGCGTGATCCTTCTCAAGAAACAGAGATTGGCGTTTAAGATATCGGATGCTCTGAAAGACTGGTCGTCCGACCCCAACTGACTTGGCAGGCAGGTCGAAAGCATGGAGAAGTTCCTGAATTTGTCCAAAGAATCCATTCAGACCAATTCGCCCCTGTGGCAACTCGGGGAGCTGGAGGGTGAGCAGGTCATTCAGGTTACCGGCAACACGGAAGCGGATCACGTCGGGGGAAAGGTGGCGCTTTTGGGCCCTTCACGACGCGATTACTCCATGTGGGCGGAGCTGAAATTCCTGGGGCACCACCTGGGCGATCAGAAAGCAGGCTGGTTCGGCCTGGTGATGCGTGCCCGGGATTTGGAGAATTACGAACTGGTTTGGTTCATGCCCCAGGCGGAGAGCGGCAAGACCGTGGCCTACGTTCCGGTTGCTCACGGCATAGTTCCCTGGTGGACCGAGGCGTATGCCAACCAGCAGAAAGGCGCTCTCCGTATTCCCGATAACGCCTGGTTTCGCACCAGGGTGGATGTGCTGAAAGACGAGATGAGCATTTATCTGGAAAATCAGTTGGTGTTCACCAAGAAGCTCACCTATTACCTATCCCAGGGTTTCCCCGGGCTGTACGTCGGAACCGCGACGGATGCCGCTTTCCGGAGGATCGTAATCGAAGACCTTTCGTAGAAGAGTGAATCGGACATCCCCGATTGAACAAGGAGAGGAAAAATGGATGCTATGAAGGCGATTTTCT
Organism: uncultured Ignavibacteria bacterium; assembly: GCA_964631815.1. Lineage (GTDB taxonomy): Bacteria > Zixibacteria > MSB-5A5 > MSB-5A5 > SM1-73 > SM23-73-3. Next base: position 1,369 of record CAZWAO010000040.1, read on the forward strand.
CCCGCAGAAGCATACGCAAGTATACCTCACAGAAGGTTTCCGAAGAAGTCGTAGAGGAGCTTTTGAAGGCCGGAATGGCCGCGCCGTCGGCAGGAAACCAGCAGCCCTGGCACTTCGTGGTGATCGACGACCGAAAAATCTTGGACGAGATTCCCGAGGTTCATCCCTATGCGCAGATGATCAAGGAGGCTTCCGTCGCCATCCTGATATGCGGCGACGTTAAATCGGAGAAGCACACGGGCTACTGGGTGCAAGATTGCTCGGCAGCCACCCAGAACATTCTGCTGGCGGTGGAGGCGCAGGGTTTGGGCGGGGTTTGGCTGGGAGTCTATCCGCGAGAGGACAGGGTGTCTGGAATTCGCAAACTGCTGGGGCTTCCGGAACATATCGTACCACTCTCGCTGATCCCGGTGGGATACAAGGGGGAACAGAAACCACCAGCAGATCGGTACGACGTCTCCAGGGTTCATCGCAACCGGTGGTGATGGGGCCGGATTTCGACGATCAACTCAGACCGGGAAGGGTCTCCATGTGACAGAGAAGGACCAGAACCTAGCTTAAGCTAGGTGCTGGTCGTCTCCCGGCACTTGTTTGAGGAGAGCCAAGGCTGATATGTCAAGAATTTTCCTCCAACCGCCGGATCAAAAGAGCTTCGACGAATTCTTAGAATGCGCTAAACAAGGCGGATATAATCTGGAGATAGCTTGCTACGCCGATCCGGACGTCCTGGACGGAAACTGGCAAGAGATATTGGAGGATCAACGTCGAAAACTGCGGCACTTCGAGGGAACCATTTCGCTTCACGGGCCGTTCCTTGGTCTTTGCCTCCACAGCCGGGACAGCAGGATAAAGAGGGTTGCCAGGGAGAGGATTCTTCAGGGTCTGGAAATAGCTCATACCTTGGAGGCGAAGTACGTCGTTTTCCACGGCAATTTCGTACCGCTGATAGGACAAGAAAGCTACAAGAGGAATTGGATTGCCAAAAACGCAGACTTCTGGTCGGAGGCACTGGCAAAGTACGATGATCTCACCGTACTGTTGGAGAACCTCTGGGAGCCGACACCGGAGTTGTTCAGAGAGGTCCTGGACAGGGTGAATTCCTCTCGGCTGAAAATCTGTTTCGACACCGGACACGCACACATCTTTTCCCGGGTCCCATTTGAAGAGTGGTTTACCGTCTTGAAGAATGATCTTATTTACATGCACGTCAATGATAACAAGGGAGACGTAGACAATGAACTGGTGCCTGGTAAAGGCGACATAGATTGGCTGAAGCTGTCAGGTTTGATCGAGAAATATCAGATTGCGCCCAACATGGTGTTTGAAGTAGGAACGCTGGAGATGACCGCAGCATCACTTCAGTATTTCAGAGAAAGAAGAATCTATCCATTCAACTGATCCGATCGAAAAGACAAACTATGCAGTAAACCGAGACTCAACAGCCGGATGACGAGATTCTCGTGGCACTGAAAAACTACGAACGATTAAGTGAAGTATATGACTTGGAGTGGGGACGATTTTCACCACAATACCTGAGCTTGATCAGCGAGCTTTTGGATAAGCGCTCGATTCCCCATGCAAGAATACTGGACATCGCGTGCGGAACAGGAATACTGACAATCGAACTGGCCAAACAGGGACACACGGTTTATGGCATAGACATCTCTCCCCGGATGATTGGAAAAGCCAGAGCAAAATCGAGCGGGTTGTTCAACGCTGGCTACGATGTGCAGGATATGAGAGAATTCTCCGTGGAGGGCAGGTTCGATCTGGTCACCTGCACTTTCGATTCGGTCAACTACATTCTCGATCCGAAGGAACTGGCGGGCATGTTTCGTCAGGTGGCCGAGGTTCTCGACCAATCCGGCCTCTTGATCTTCGACTCAAACACGCACCAACACTACCTGAATCACCATCGGGGAGAGTACCAACACCAACTGGGCGGAGAGTGCTTCCTCCAGAAGTGCATCTACGATCCGGAGGAGCTCAGGGCCGAGACCATATTCGAGTTTTCGGACAAAGCAGTGGAGACCCATCGGCAGCGACCTTACGATCTGCTGGAACTTGGACCCATGCTGATACAGGCAGGTTTGAGAGTTGTTCATGCTTACGCCGGATTCGACAAAACGCCCTATCACCCTAAAAGCGAAAGGCTAATCTGTGTTGTTGAGAAGATGACCCCAGAATATGAGTGACGCTGCGGGATCACCTGAATCGAACGATCCGAGTTTAATCCACAGAGAGAGATGAAATGCCTACGTATCACATGAACAGGAAAGACAAGGAGATAACGGAACGAGGGGGGCTGATCGATGCACTGAAGCACGGAGACTATGCTACCATAGCCATGTGTCGAGAGAACGAGCCATATCTGGTGACCATGAACTACGGACATGATACTGAAAAACACGCCCTGTACTTTCACTGTGCGCAGAAAGGTTTGAAGCTGGATTTCATCAGAGCGAATCCTAAAGTTTGCGCCACGGTGATAGAGGACCGGGGATACAAGACCGGCGAATGCGATCATGCCTTCCGCTCGGTGGTCTTCTGGGGAAGCATGCACTTGGTCGAAGACCTGAAGGAGAAGAAACGAGCCATCGACGTTCTGCTGGAACATCTGGAGGAGCAGCCGGACCAGATCAGACAGACGAGCCTGAAATCGGATGACGTATACCAAGAGGTGGGGATACTCAGGCTGGATATAAATGAGATGACCGGGAAACAGGGAGGGTGAGGGATGTCGAAGGGACTTGCGATCGACAGCCGGGTGGCGCTCAACAACGGCGTCCAAATGCCCGTTTTCGGGCTGGGCACCTATCAAACCCGCGCCGGGAAGGAGACACGTGACGCGGTATTATATGCGCTTGAGATTGGTTACCGGCTGATCGACACGGCAGCCATGTACGGAAACGAAAAAGAGGTGGGAGAAGCCGTCAGAGAAAGCGACATCCCGCGCGAAGAGATTTTCGTCACCACCAAGCTGTGGAATTCCGATCATGGTTACGACAAGGCTCTGGCCGCTTTTGAGGAGAGCAGAAAGAAGCTGGGTTTGGACTACGTTGACCTCTATCTGATCCACTGGCCGGTGGAGGGACTGCGCAAGGAATCCTGGAGAGCGCTGGAAACCCTGCTTGCCGACGGCAAGTGCCGGGCCATCGGCGTCAGCAACTACATGACCTGGCATCTGGACGAGCTTCTGCAGAGTTCTTCCACCGTTCCGGCAGTGAATCAGGTGGAATTCAGCCCTTATCTTCATTTGAGCGATCTTCTGGAATACTGCCGGTCGCACCACATTCAACTGGAAGCCTACAGCCCACTTACTAAAGGCCACATGCTAATGGATCCCAAACTCAGGGAGGTGGCTGCCGGATATTCCAAGACCCCGGCGCAGATTTTGATTCGATGGGCGCTGCAGAAAGAGGTGGTGGTGATACCCAAGTCGTCGAGGAAGGAGAGGATCAAGGAAAACTCCGAGGTGTTCGATTTCGCCATCTCGGAACAGGACATGAAGCTTTTGGATTCCTTCGACCGGGATCTGCGCACCAGTTGGGACCCGTCGAAGGCTCCGTGAGCATGGGTTTCCTTTTGAGGAGCTAAATCCTTTCCATGAGCACTCCCGTAAAGAGCAAAGGCACGGTCGGATTCTGGTCGGTGGTGGCCATCGGCGTAGGGGGAATGGTGGGGGGTGGAATTTTCGCCGTGCTGGGACTGGCGGTTCAGCTGGCCCGGGGTGGAACACCGGTGGCTTTCGCCCTGGCAGGCGCGGTGGCGCTGGTGACCTCCTATTCATACGCCAAGCTGTCCGTTCGTTTTCCCAGCCAGGGAGGCACGGTGGAATTCTTAAACCAGGCCTTCGGGCCAGGTCTTTTCACCGGCGGGCTGAATGTGCTTTTGTGGCTGAGTTACGTGGTGATGCTTTCTCTGTACGCCTTTGCCTTCGGAAGCTACGGATCCCACTTGTTTCCGGCCCACTGGCAGCCATACAGCAAGCACCTGCTCATCAGCGGCATTGTGATCTTTTTGACCGGGCTGAACTTCTACGGCTCCAAGATCGTGGGCGAATCGGAAGAGTGGATCGTGGGATTCAAGATCGCCATTCTGCTTCTGTTCATAGGCGCCGGTGTTTGGGGCGTTCACATAGCCCGACTGCAGCCTTCCACCTGGCCCCACACGCTGAACCTGGTCGCCGGGGGGATGATCATTTTCGTGGCCTACGAGGGATTCGAGCTGATCGCCAACACGGCAGCAGACGTGAAGAATCCCCAAAAGACGCTTCCCCGAGGATATTGGACCGCGGTCGGATTTGTCATAATTCTGTATGTGTTGATTTCGATTGTGGCCGTGGGCATTCTTCCTGTAAGCCAGATCGTGGGTGCCGAGGATTACGCTCTGGCGGTTGCAGCCAGGCCTTCCTTAGGCTCTTTCGGTTTCACCCTGATCGCCATCGCTGCCCTTCTGTCGACCGCCTCGGCCATCAACGCCACTTTGTACGGGGCCTCCCGAGTCAGCTACATCATAGCCAAGGAGGGAGAACTGCCCGAAAGTCTGGAGAGGAAAATCTGGAATCGGCCGGTGGAAGGTCTTCTGATTACCTCCGGCCTCACCTTGCTGATGGCCAATCTGTTCGATCTCTCCAGCATCTCCATAATGGGAAGCGCCGGGTTCCTTCTGATCTTTGCGGCCGTCAACGGGAGCAACCTGCGTCTCTACAGGAAAACCGGGGGCAAAAGATGGATTTCGGGATGCGGGCTGGCAGCGTGTCTGGCTGCGCTTACCGCACTGGTTTGGCAGACGACCCAACGATCGCCCAAGGATCTGTGGGTGCTGGCGCTGATGGTGGGATCGGCCTTCATCATCGAAGCCCTCTATCAGGGTTTAACGGGACGGGTAATTCGGCCTTTCTTCGAAAGGGAACTGCGACGCTAAGAGGCCTGCGTTCGAGGAAGCAGAAGCACGTTGTTCCAAAAGGAGGACCAAATGGCTGAACACATGTCGGATTCTCATTTCAAAACCATGAGCTTCATGTTTCGGTTTCGCGACTTTTTCCTGCCGCGCAAAAACGTACTTAAAGAAGTGAACATAAAACCAGGATTTCGCATTCTGGACTATGGCTGCGGCCCGGGTAGCTACACCGTGGTGGCTTCCAAGCTGGTGGGGTCGACCGGCAAGGTTTACGCGCTGGATATCCATCCTCTGGCCATTAAGCGGGTGAAAGAACGGGCGGAGAAGAAGCGATTGTCCAACATCGAAACGATTCAATCCGACTGCGCGACCGGACTGGAGCCCGACAGCATAGACGTTGCCTTCCTATATGATGTCCTGCACGGCCTGGATCAGCCGGAAGCGGTGTTCGCTGAACTGCACCGGGTATTGAAGCCGGACGGAACCCTGTCGGTGAACGATCATCATTACCAACCCGAGCAGATCATATCGAAGATAACCGGGGGCGGGCTTTTCGTCCTTGCGAACCGGGGCAAGAAAACCTGCAACTTCTCCAAGTCGAAAGGAGTTAGCCAATGAACAGGCGCATTCTTGTATCAGTTGCCATATTGGGATTCGTCGGGGGGCTGACAGGTATTATGCTGACCGCGGGGCACACGCAAGAGCAGCCGACCACGGCACCACAGATAGAATCGGCAACCGCGACGATTAAATTGCCGCCGCCCAAGCTGGATGGTCCGGTGTCGGTCGAGAAAGCTCTCTCGGAAAGAAGATCGATCAGGACGTACAAGGACGAACCTTTAACCCTGGCCGACGTTTCGCAGATTCTCTGGGCGGCCCAGGGCATCACCGATTCCACCAGCGGCAAGAGGACTGCTCCGTCCGCCAGAGCCATGTATTTTCTAGACGTCTACCTATTGGCCGGAAACGTCACGGGCCTCCCGCAGGGGATGTATTTGTATCAACCGCAAGGACACCAACTGAGCAGGGTCATGGAGGGGGATGCCAAGGCCAAACTGTTCGAAGCGGCGGGACAGGCTCCCATCGAGAAAGCTCCGGCAGCATTGGTGATAACAGGGCAAGCGGATCGCGCCACCAACCCCAATTGGATGTACTTGGAAGCCGGTCATGCGGCGGAGAACGTTTACCTGCAGGGAGTCTCGCTGGGAATCGGAACCGTGGTGATGGGAGGTTTCAAGCCGGACCAGGTGAAGGAAGCTCTGAGCCTACCACAGAACCAGACGGTCATATACATAATGCCGCTGGGCAGGAAATAAGATTCACCGCAGATTAGCTCGCGGCAAGTCCGGCAAGAAGGGGGAATTGTGTGTTTGCAGCGCCAAGACGAATGGCAGGCAAACGCAGTCTGCTTCCGGTTCTGTATCCGAGGCCTCCCTTGATCCCAAGGGATGATTCCGCACAATTACGATATGGCGTCGTCACAGCTGTAGACTGATCCCCTTATAGCTCTTACGATCAACCTTGCTCGGTTTTGAGCCTCTGCTCGTCGGCTTCAAGCTCCGTCTTAAAATGCCTTTGAAACCCTTCGCCTTTCCCGTATAATTCGAAAGTCTGCGTCAAGCAATTGTTCTAAACAGAAGGACTTCACACCGCTTGAGTTTCAATACATGTCTGAGACCGAGAAAAGCTTGGAACTGGCTGCTGCAGGATTAAGGCAGGGCAAGTTCTATCTGACCTTCCGCTCGCTGCGTCATCGGGATTTCAGGCTCTACTGGTTCGGCCAGATGGTTTCACTGATCGGAACCTGGATGCAGAGCACGGCTCAGGCTTGGCTGGTTTTGGAGCTCTCCAATTCCGCTTTTCTCTTGGGAGTGGTGGGGGCCTTCGGCACGCTGCCGGTTTTCTTCTTCTCGCTGCCTGCGGGCGTGCTGGCCGATCGGGTCAAGAAGAGGAAACTGCTGATTCTGACCCAGGTTTCGGCCATGACCCTGGCCTTGGTCCTGGCATTTCTGACCTTCACCGGGCTGGTGAAGGTCTGGCATGTGATGATCCTGGCTTTGCTTTTGGGATTGGTGAATGCCTTCGACGCGCCTACCAGACAGTCTTTTGTCAAGGAGATGGTGGGAGGAGAGGATCTTCTGAATGCCATTGCCTTGAACTCCACCATGTTCAACGCCGCCCGAATACTGGGTCCGGCTGCAGCCGGCATATTGATAAGCCTGGTGGGCGAAGCGGGCTGTTTTTTGCTCAACGGGCTGAGTTACCTGGCAGTGATAGCCGGGCTTTCCATGATGAGGATGGACGATATCGTCTACCGCTCCGTCGGGCGCTCCCTCTTGGTCAGCTTCAAGCAGGGATTGGGCTACGTGAAGAAGACCAGGAGGGTGCTGGCTCTGATACTGATGGCCTCCTCTCTGAGCATCTTCGGGTTTTCATACGCCATTCTGATGCCCATCTTCGCCCGGGACATATTGAAGGCGGGTCCCCGGGGTTTGGGGTTTCTTATGGCCGCCATCGGAACGGGCGCGATAACCGCCGGCTTGAGCTTAGCCTCCCGGAAGGCCGAGGAGAAACTGAAATATCTGCAAGTGGGAATTTTAGTCTTCTTCGTTTCACTTTTTCTTTTTTCCTTCTCCAGGAGTCTTTACTTGTCGCTGTTGGTTTTGGTGGGAACCGGTTGGGGCATGCTTACCTTGATCGCCACCTGCAACACTCTGCTGCAGGAGATCATTCCGGACGAGCTGAGGGGTCGGGTGCTGGCCTTCTACACCATGATGTTTTTGGGAACCATGCCCATCGGGAGTTTTTTGGCCGGAACCTTGGGACAGACGCTGGGAGTCATCTGGACGGTGAGACTGGGCGGGCTCTTGTTTGCAGCGGTTTCCTTCTTTCTGTTCAAGAAGTTCGTTCAGAGGGAGATA
>CAZWAO010000040.1:9291-12588 GCA_964631815.1 uncultured Ignavibacteria bacterium
TTGCCTTCCATCGGCAGCGAATTCGGCATGAATGCCGTCTCCATAAGCTGGATCGTCACCTCATATCTTCTGGCCGCGGCCATGTTCTTAGTCCCCATGGGAAGGATATCCGACATACACGGCCGGAAGAAGATATTCAGAATCGGTATATGCATCGACCTGGTGGCCTCCCTGGGTTTGGTGATTTCGTCCAACGAGGTTCAGTTTCTCTCCCTGCGAGTGCTGCAGGGAATAGGCGGAGCCATGATCTTCGGCACCGGGGTGGCGATTCTGACCTCGGTGTTTCCGGTGGGTGAAAGAGGAAAGGCTCTGGGGATAAACGTGGCGGCGGTCTATTCGGGACTGTCGCTGGGACCCTTCGTCGGCGGGTTTTTGACCCAGCATCTGGGATGGAGGGCTATTTTCGTCTCCTACGTTCCCCTGGAAATGGTGGTGGTGGCCCTGACCTTCTGGAAGCTGAAAGGAGAATGGGCCGGGGCCGAAGGGGAGAAATTCGATCTGGCCGGCTCGGTGGTGTACGGCCTTTCGCTGGTGGCCGTTATGTATGGCTTCTCGCTTTTGCCCGCCACCTCGGCAATATGGCTGATTCTCCTGGGGGTTGTGGGGATTCTGGCGTTCGTGAGGTGGGAGACGAAAGTGAAAAGCCCGGTCTTCAACACGGACCTTTTCAGACACAACGTGGTCTTCGCCTTCTCCAACCTGGCGGCTTTGATCAACTACTGCGCCACCTCCGCCACGGCTTTTCTTTTGAGCCTGTATTTACAGTACACCAAAGGACTCACTCCAGAGAAGGCCGGTTTGGTTTTGATATCCCAACCGGTGATGATGGCGGTATTCTCGCCGTTGGCCGGCAGGCTTTCCGACAAAATCGAGCCCAGAATAGTGGCCTCCTCCGGGATGGCCTTGACGGCCGTCGGCTTGGCGCTGTTTGCATCGTTGAGTGAAGCTACGGCTTTAGAGTCCATCGTGCTCAGCTTAGCTCTCTTGGGCTTCGGCTTTGCCCTTTTCTCATCACCCAACACCAATGCGGTGATGAGCTCGGTTCAAAAGGAGTTTTACGGGGTGGCCTCCGCCACGCTGGCCACCATGCGCCTGACCGGCCAGATGTTGAGCATGGGAATCGCCATGCTGGTCTTTGCCTTGTACCTGGGCAGAACGCAGATCACCCCGGAGAACTATCCGCTTTTTCTGCGAAGCGCCAAGACGGCTTTTGTGATTTTCGCAGTGCTGTGCGTGGCGGGCGTGTTTGCCTCGCTGGCCAGAGGCGACGTTCGGTCCAAAAGAGGCTTGGGCACGGGTTCCGAAACGTAAGAAATCCCTTGACAAACCCCAAAAATGATTTGAGCTTAGGGTGACGGGAAGCGTATACCATCTACATATAACCGAAAAGACAAAGAGGGTAGTTTTTATCTTCATATTTCTCGTCGGTCATTAAGGCAGAGTGAAAGGGAAGAAAAGTCAACTGTCGGTTTTACCATCACCATAAGGAAAGGAGGCCTCTGTGAAGGCTCGCTGGTTGGGCTTAGGGGTTTTGGTGATCGTGCTCGGATTGGCGCCCGCAGTCTGGGCGACAAACGGCATGAACCTGGAAGGATACGGGCCGGTGGCCACGGGCATGGGGGGAGCATCCATGGCCTACGATAACGGCACGGCCGCGTTGATGAACAATCCCGCCACGCTCCTGCTGATGCCGCAGGGATGGCGTTTGGATGTGGCTTTGGGCATGCTGGGTCCGAACGTGGACGCTTCGGTGATGACGCCGTCGGGGAAGCTGACGGCCGATTCCAAGTCCACGGCGTTTTTCATGCCCGCTCTGGGACTGGCCAGAAAGCAGGGCAACATGGTTTACGGTCTGGGAGTTTTCGGCCAGGGCGGCATGGGCACGGAGTACGACAAGAACTCCTGGATGGCGGACCCGAGCATGGGCGCCAACACAGCATTAACCGAAGGATTGGTTAACCGCTCGGAGGTCAGCGTGGGCCGCGCCATGGGAACTTTCGGATATGACGTGAACCCGAAGCTGAGCATCGGCGTGACGGCCGACTTGGTCTGGGCGGGGATGGATTTGCAGATGGCCATGAGCGAGGCCCAGTTTCAGAATATGGCCAATCCCCAGGCGCAGACCATCGGCAAGGCATCGGGCACGCTGGTGAGTGCCTTCGGCCAGATGTACGAGCCGTTCGGAGGTAACGGAATCAGCAAGCTGTATCACGCCTACTTCGACTTCTCCAACGATAACGCCTTCACCGGGAAGGCCAACGGTTTGGGATTCGCCGGAAAGATCGGTGTGGTTTATAAGGCCACGCCCCAGCTTACCATCGGAGCCACCTTCCACAGTCCCACCAAGCTGGCCGATCTGGAGACGGATGACGCCACTTTGAGCATGGCGGTGAATATCGACCCGGGCATATTCCAGGGACAGCCCACGGGAGTATATCAGGATATGAACCTTCCGGTCACGGGCAAGATCACCATCAAGGATTTTCAGTGGCCGGCCACATTCGGCGCCGGTTTGGCCTACCAGATGTGCAACGTCATGCTGGCTGCCGACGTGAAGTACATCATGTGGTCCGATGTGATGAAGGATTTCAAAATGAGCTTCACCGCGGACAATTCCGCGGAGAACGGCGGCTTTGCCGGTCTTGAGATGGATGCATCCCTGTTTCAGGAATGGGAAAATCAGGCGGTTTTCGAGGTTGGCGCAGCGTACCATCCCACCCAGCCTCTCACATTGAGAGCAGGCTTGAATTACGGCAAGAATCCGGTGCCGGATAAGTATCTGAATGCGCTGTTTCCGGCCATCGTGGAGACGCATGCCACAATCGGCGGGGGTTACGATTTCGGCCAGGGTTCGCAGATCAATGCCTCGGTCACCGCTGCCTTCAACAAAGAAGCGACCAATCCCGGCAATGGCTCGACCATCCCGCCGGTGACCTCTAGTCACAGCCAGTTGAACTGGCAGGTGATGTTTAGCCAGAGCTTTTAACACGTGTGGCTGAAGAGTGGGTTCCCTCTCCCTCTGGGAGAGGGCTAAGGCGTAGCTGTAATTCAAAATTCAAAGAGCAAAGTGAAAAATTACAGAGCAAAATTCAAAATTTGACACTGTCGGGAGTAAACAAAGGGCGTCTTTGATTTTTTAATTGCAGCTGTGCACTCTTGATTTCTAATCCGAGCCTTTATGCTATCCTCGCTTTCGTGTTTTTCGTGAAGGGAGGAGGGTGGTTTCCTCTCCCCATTGGGGAGAGGACTAAGGTGAGGGGGAAAGGCAAGAGAACCGGTCAACGGATTAAACGGATT
>CAZWAO010000040.1:12688-14939 GCA_964631815.1 uncultured Ignavibacteria bacterium
GAGGACTAAGGTGAGGGGGAAAGGCAAGAGAACCGGTCAACGGATTAAACGGATTGAACGGACAAAAACGCCCTCTACGTTCATGAGGGTGGTTTCAACGAATTGGACAAGGATGTCACTCGGCGCACCGGAATAATCAATTGACGGTGAGCTGCAAACCACGAACCGCGAACTATGAACCACGAACCGTTTAACGAGGAGGGAGCTTCGTGCTAAAAGAGTTCAAAGAATTCGCCATGCGGGGGAATGTGGTGGACATGGCCGTGGGTATCATTATCGGTGCGGCTTTCGGCACTATCGTCAAATCGCTGGTGTCGGACGTGATCATGCCGCCGATCGGACTTCTGCTGGGCAACGTCGATTTTTCCAACCTGTTCGTCACCTTAAAATCCGGCGCGGAGATGGCCGGTCCCTATGCAACGCTTGCCGATGCCCAGGCGGCAGGCGCAGTGACCCTAAACTACGGCACGTTCATCAACACCATCATCAGCTTCATCATCGTGGCCTTTGCGGTGTTCATGTTGGTTCGCAGCATAAACAGGCTTAGGCGGAAAGAGGAAGCGCCGCCTGCCGAGCCGACCACCAAAGAGTGCCCTCACTGCTTCTCCACCATTCCGATTAAAGCCACTCGCTGCCCCATGTGCACCTCGGAGTTGAAGTCTTCGTAGGACGTTCGCACTCGTAAGACGCGAAAAGTGGAAGAGAGCCGCCAGGCGCAAGCCAGGCGGCTTTTTCGTCTGCTGTAGGGACAGAGTTCATCCCTGTCCGCGGCAAGCTTCGCCGTTGAGTTCCACCTGCACGAAGAGAAGACTTGACTTCGGCGAAGGAAAAAGCTACTATGCTTGCAAGGCGGAGAATTGATCTGAAGGCGGGCGGGAGGCCGAAATCGTGCTTGGCGCGGAGAGAATCCCAATGCGACGTGATTGATCCTCGATTTTTCGGGCGCCGGCTTGGTCTGTCTCATCGCAAGGCACGGAGTCCCTTGCCGACAGCTGACAGTTCGCGGATGTGGCCGGAGAGCCGGACGCGAGGCCATCTTGGATCAACGAAAGGGAATCTATTTGATTCAGGTAATCACGCTTCGTGATAACCTTGAAGACTGATGGAGGCCTGATGGGCAATCTGATTCCGGTTGGCATGATTGAACGGCGCATTTTTGAACTGGGCGGAGAGAAGGTGATGCTTGACAGGCATCTGGCTGAATTATACGGCGTGGAGACGCGGGTTCTGAACCAAGCGGTGAAAAGGAACATCGAACGATTCCCACAGGAGTTCATGTTCCAGCTAACGAGGGAACAAAGAGACGAGGTTATCACAATCTGTGATGACCTCAAGCCTTTGAAATACGCCCGGACCATGCCTTACGCGTTTACCGAATACGGCGTGGCGATGTTATCCAGCGTCTTGAACAGTGAAACGGCCATCCAGGTCAATATCCAAATCATCAAAGCTTTCGTGAAACTGCGAAAGATATTGTCGTCTCACATTGAGTTGCGACACAAGTTGGAGGAAATGGAGAAGAAATACGATCACCAGTTCAGAGTGGTTTTCTCGGCCATTAAGCAGTTGATGGCGCCTCCAGAGAAGCCAAAGAGAAGAATAGGATTTCATGAATCCGGACGTAGAGACAGCAGAAGGTAAACACAGGATCACCTTCGTTGATAATTGATATCTTGTCTGGAGCACGAGGAGTCGCGGGCAAGGATGTCCGCACCGACCGTGCCTTGCATCAAAAACCCGACCTGACGAGCAGGCTCGCCCGAGGCAGGCCAGGTGAACCGGCGAAATGGAGGGCTTGATTCATGGACAAAACAATTCTGACTGCTCTCATAGGGCTGGCAGGGGTAGTCATCGGAACGGTTGTTAAGGTTGTTTTGGAGCGATGGTTGGCACGCGGAAGATCGAAGCGAACCGGTATCGCTGATATCAGGGGACAATGGCAAGGGAAGTGGTACATCCAGGCTGACGGAGGAGTAACCCTCTATAACACCGACACGATAGATGTCGAGAAACAGAGTGGTTTCAACGTCTTCGGCAGGGGAAGGGACGAGAAGGGAACTTATCAGCTCACGGGCGAATTCTCGAGCGTTGCGGTAGCATGTTTCTCTTATAAGTACGAGAAAGGATTGAGCGCCCTGACCGGCGTGGTTATCATGGAGATAGACCCCACGGAGAAAAAGGCTGAAGGCTGGTGGTACGGCTACACCAAAGAGAAGAAAGTCCAGGGTGGCAAGGTGGTGTGGGAGAAGAT
>CAZWAO010000041.1:0-14824 GCA_964631815.1 uncultured Ignavibacteria bacterium
TTTCGGTTTCGCTGGATCGGCCTCTGGAGACCAAAGACGGAGAGGTGACCATTGAGCTGGCCGACTGGACATACAATCCCGAGGTGGATTTCACCTCCAGACAGCGTTCCCTCTCCATCGATGCAGCCATCGATTCTCTGCCGCCCAAGTATCGCGAGGTGATCACGTTTCGTCACAAGCGGGACAAGTCGTATGAGGAGATCGCGGAAATATTAGGCATTCCGGTGGGAACGGTGAAGGCACGCATCTTCCGGGCGCGGGAGCTGCTTAAGAAGAAGCTGAGGGCGCTCCGGTAGAGTAGATGTTCAAAGGACGGTTTGGTTTGGATTTCGCGGCCGGGCAGGACATGCGGAGTCTAAAGTCGCGGGGATGAGATGAAAAAAACGCTGATTGGCCTGGGCATTCTGGTGTGGCTGGCGGGTCTGGTCCTGCTGACCTCGGTTTTGGCCCAGGGCGCCAAGAGCAAGGCGGCCAAAGATTCGGAGGCCGCGGCCAAGACGGAGAAGACGGAATTTCCGTTCCGGGCCCAGGAGATCAGAATCAGCGAAAAGGAGATTTACGTTCGCACCGAGGACGGACAGGAATTCCTGGTGGGAGAGAACGGCGAGATTCGCATTCCCGTTGGCCGGAGCGAAGACTTAACGCTGAAAGGCGAAGACTTGCTAAAAGGGGTGGAGGGCCTTGACCAGATCGTGGTGGAAGACGGCAAGATCAAGATAGGAGACAAGGAGATCGACTTAGCGGATCTCAAGGATCTGGAAAACTTGAAGAAGATGCCGCGGATCAAAATCCCTCAGGCACAAATCACGCCCCGGACGCAAACCGGAGAGGGCATCTTCAGAATGGGAAGCGATGTAGTGGTGGGAGAGGATGAGAGCATAGACGGAGACGTGGTTGCCCTTTGGGGCAACGTGGCCATCAAGGGCGCAGTCTCCGGCGACGCAGTGTCCATCGGAGGGGACGTGGAAATTTATCCCACCGGGGTGGTGGAGGGCAACGCGGTAAGCGTGGGCGGAACCGTGACCAAACGCAGCGGAGCCGTGGTGGAGGGGGAGAAGGTATCGGTGGGTTTCTTTCGCGGCCAGCCCATCAGGTTTTCTCCCTTTGTGATAACCCGAACGGCTGTGCCGGCCACGGCCCTTTTTGCGCGGATTTTGAAGATACTGTTTCTGGTATTCGTGGGAATCGTGGTGGTATCGGTGGCGCCTAAGCAGGTGAACAAGGTACAGGCCAAGATCAAAGAGAATTTTCTCAAAGCGGGCCTGGTGGGATTTTTAGCCGAAATACTGATCCTGCCGGTTTTCCTGCTTTTGGTCATCACCATCATCGGCATCCCGGTGGCTTTGTTGGTCGAGCCCATCCTGATTTTAGCCGCCCTGTTCTTGGGGTACGCCGCGGTGTCCCTGTTCATCGGGGAGAAGATCGGGGAGCATACCAGTTTGAAGCCCGATACCCGGATCATGGCCGTGGTGATCGGCATATTGGCGGTGGAATTGGTTCCGCTGGCCTCCCGGGTAATAGGGGTGTTCGGAGGGGTGTTTTCCCCGCTGGCCTTCATCACCGCCCTCATCGGCTGGCTGATCGCCTACGTGGTGATAACGGTGGGATTCGGAGCCGCCGTGCTCACCCGTCTGGGTACTCGTCCCCGAGAAGCAAAGCCGACTCCGGTTCAAGCAGAGCCGGACGCAGCCGATGCAACACAACCTAATCCAAGCTGAGAAACGGAGTCGACTATATGCCAAGACAGGCGATGGGTTTTTTCTGCCGCGCGACCTGCTTAGTTTTTGTTCTGGGCGGTTTATGCTTCGGAGGCCATGCGGAAGCCGGAGCAAGAGACACCAAAATCGTCAACAAGACCATCAAGTGGGAAGGGGAGAAGCACGTCACGGTGATAATCGACATCGGGGCTGCCAGCATCGACCTCAGAAGAAACAATACCGGAGACATTCTCAACGCCCAGGTGGAGTACGATCCGGGGGAGGTCCGAACAGATATCAGCTATGACCGGAAGGGGGACCGGGGGGAAATATACCTGGTGAGCGAGCGGAGGGATAAGGGTTTGGACGTTGACCCGGAGGAAAACCACTGGGATCTGGAGCTGGGCGACCGGATTCCCATCAGTTTCGAGATAGACGTGGGCGCCTGTGACGGGGACTTCGACTTCTCCGGTCTGATGGTGGATGGTCTGGATATGGACGTGGGAGCTTCCTCCATCAACGTGGATTTCAGAAAGCCCAATCCCGAACGCATCTCCAAAATCAGGATCGAGGTGGGGGCCAGCAAGCTGGAGATGAACGGACTGGGAAACGCCAATTTCGAGAAGCTGAGCTTCGACGGGGGGGTGGGCGACTTCGACCTGGATTTTTCCGGAGACCTCGATCACCGGGCGCTGGTGAGCGTGGACGTGGGGCTGGGAAGCCTGAGGATAATGGTTCCCCGGGATGCGGGCGTGCAAATTAGAAGCTCGTCCTCGTTTCTCTCGTCGCTCTCCATTGACCAGGACGATTTCGAGGAGGTGGAGGACGACCTTTACGAGAGCGACAACTTCGGCAAAGTGGAGAAGGAATTGGTCTTCGACATAGACGTGGGCCTGGGATCGGTGGAGGTGGAGTACACCGGCCGATGACTTAGAGTTGCTCTCACCCGCCGGTTTTCTCCTGCAGAATTCGGTCACCGAGTTTTCCTCCGATACCGACTGCAATTCGAAAAGCATTACGGAGAAGTTGTGGTTTTGAGCCAAGGAGAGAATTCATAATGAACGATATCAGTCCCTGCGATTCCTGCGGCATGCCCATGCGGGAGGCCGAAGATCACGGAGGGGGCGATTGGAGCAATCCCTACTGCGTTCATTGCACGGACGAAACCGGAAAGCTCAAAAGCCGGGAGCAGGTCCGGGAAGGCATGACCCGCCTGTACATGCGGCGCATGGGAAAGCCCCGGGAAGAGGCTCAGAGGTTCGTGGACCAGCAGATGAAGAAGCTCCCCGCATGGAAGTAGATAGGTGAGCTTTGCAGCAGAAGTGTACAAATTCTTTTGTGCGGTATCGTCCAGTCCAGACGGGATCTTCCCCCCAGACGCCATAGGGAGCCAGCTTGGAAATCAAGCCTCTACTATCCGATTTGAGACAAAATGAGAAAGCCCTCCGCATTCGGCGGAGGGCTTTCCCTTTTCTGTAGCTCTTATGATATGTTCTAGTTGAGATAAGCGCGCAGGGATTTGCTGCGGGAGGCGTGTCTTAATCTTCGGATGGCTTTCTCCTTGATCTGCCTCACCCTCTCCCGGGTCAGGTTGAACCTGGCTCCGATCTCCTCCAAGGTCAGGGCCTTCTCCGAGTTTAAGCCGAAGTAGAGGTTGATCACCTCGGCCTCGCGCGAGGAAAGGCTGTCTAAGGCCCTTTCGATCTCCAGCCTCAAAGACTCGCTTAAGAGGTCCTCGTCCGGCGCGGGCTGGAATTCGTCTTCCAGCACGTCCATGAGGCTGTTGTCCTCGGAGATGGAAAAAGGAGCGTCTAAGGACAGATGGGTGTTGGAGATCTTCAGAGTGTCCGACACCTCCACAGCTGACAACTCCAGTTCCTTGGCGATCTCATCGGGTGAGGGCTCCCTTCCGTACTCCTGCTCCAAGGAGCTGGAGATCTTGCCGATCTTGTGCAAGGTTCCCACCCGGTTTAGGGGCAGCCGGACGATTCGCGACTGCTCTGCCAAGGCTTGAAGTATGGCCTGCCTGATCCACCACACGGCATAGGAGATGAACTTGAAACCTCGGGTTTCGTCAAACCTCTTGGCGGCCTTGATCAACCCGATGTTCCCCTCGTTGATCAGATCAGCTAAAGACAGACCCTGGTTCTGGTATTGTTTGGCCACCGAGACCACAAATCTCAGGTTGGCCTTGGTCAGTTTCTCCAGGGCATCCTGGTCTCCCAGCTTGATCCTTTTGGCCAGCGCCACCTCCTGCTGGGCGGTAATCAAGGGAGTCTCTCCGATTTCCCTTAAGTAAAGATCCAGGGAGCGGTCTTCATCCCTGTATCTTCTCGCTTGCTTTGCCAATTTTAGAAGTACTCCTCCTTTCGGCGACTCTAAGGGGTTAGAAGGTTTGCTGCCATTTTGTATTCTTATCAGGCTCCCAGGTTCATTCGGGTTTCACCGCCACGAAAAGCGGCTCCCCATCTCGATATATCAGGAACAAAACGGCTTTCTCTTCGTTTTTGAGCGGTTTCATGTTTTTGGAGTAATCGTCCAAATTCTCGATCTCCCGGTCATTCACTCTGTTGATGATGTCGCCGATGCGAAATCCGGAAAGCTCTGCTGGGCTTCCTGCCTCCACTTCGGTCACCAGCACACCGGGCTGAAATTCCTCGCCGTATTGAGCGGCCAGATCGCGGGTGGAGGTTCTCAGCTTCAAACCCAGCCAGCTCTCTTCTTCGATGGGCTTCTCCGCCGGCCTCTCCTCGGCACTGGAGAGAAACTTGTCTCTGTCCGCCAAGGTCAGTCGCCGGTCGAGTTTTTTGCCCTCCCGGATGATCTCCAGGGTGACTTCGCTGCCGGGGCCTGCCTGGGCCACCATCATTCTGAATTTCTGGTCATCCGTAATGGTCCACCCGTCCAACTCGGAAATCACGTCTCCCATCTTGATTCCGGCCTTATCCGCAGGCGTACCCGGCTGCACCGTCCTGACCAGCACTCCCTGAACCGAGGGAAGATCCAAGGCGTCCGCCGTGGCCTTATCCACCGGCTGGAAAGTGATCCCCAAGAAACCCCGGGAGACTTTTCCTTTTTGTATCAGATCGGGTATCACCGCTTTGGCTAAATTCACGGGGATGGCGAATCCTATTCCGATGTTGAAGCCCACGCCGGTGAGATTGGCGATGGCCGAGTTGATGCCCACCACCTCCCCGTTTACGTTGACCAACGGTCCCCCGCTGTTTCCGGGATTTATGGAGGCATCCGTCTGGATGTAATTCTGGTACTGAGGCGTATCCTCCGGACCGAAGTTTAAGTTGCCCCGACCCTTGGCGCTTACCACGCCCACGGTGACGGTCCGGTCCAGGCCCAACTCGGGAAAGGGATTGCCAATGGCCATGACCCATTCGCCCACCTTGAGATCATCCGAATTCCCCAACTGGGCCACCGGAAGCTGGTTGTCCACGTCGATTTTCAGAACGGCGATGTCCGTGTCCTTGTCCAGCCCCACCACCCGGGCCTTGTGTTCGGTGCCGTCGGGAAGCTTGACCAGCACGTTCTCGGCATCGGACACCACGTGATTGTTGGTGATGATGTAGCCATCGTTGCGGAAGATGAAGCCGGAACCCAGACTCGATCCCCGATAAGTGGAGGGGTGTCTATCCGGCGCCTCTCCGAAGAACCTGCGGAAGAAATCCTCGAATGGGCCCAAATCCTGAAAGGAACCGCGCTGCAGCACCTTATCCGCCCTGATGTTGACCACAGCCGGACTGACCCTCTCCGCCACCTGCACGAAGGGGCTCTCCTGCTCGATGAAAATCTGGTCCTTGGAAGGTCCCCCCTGTTTGACCTGTGGAGGTGGGTTTGGGGATGCGGCGGTAGCCTGCAGTGCCCCGGAGTGGGGAGAGCTCCATTTCAGGCCCGAAGAAACCAAGGCACCCACCGCCATGAGGATGAGTGCAAATGCGACGAAGACCGCGAGCCTTTTTGCTCTGAAAGAACGTGCGCTATCTTTCAAGCTTCAAGCTCCCAAGCTATCGGAAAATATAAAAGTTAAGTAAAGCTGCCCCACTGGTTAAAAGCGACTGCGGTGTTGACTTTAGATTAAAGATCAACTCACATCACTGCCCAAATACTCGCTTTTGCAACGGCCTGCACATAAAACGCAAAAGTATATACGCTTTCATCTGGAATCTGTTGCAGCCCCCTGTTAAAAAAAGTTGCCGCTAAGTGCCCTTCTTTTATGCCTATTTCCGTGGTCTTCCTCTTTCTGCCACGTTTAGACGAATCTGGCCCTGCGGACCCACTTTCCACCTAAGTTCAGGTTCGTTCTTCCAGTGTCGAGGATGAGATTCCAGATCCAAGACCTGGCTTAAGCCAGGTCCTGGTAATACCGTCGATTGCTCTCAAGCTATGTCCCGGCAATCCCATCAATGGCTCGAAAGACACATAAGCAGCCGCCACCTGCGGCCTCCTGGGCCCCGGTTTGTCGTTGGAGGCAATAACTGCGTATATAAGACGAACCGGAATTAGGTTTTCATGAAATTGGGCCAATTCATAACGGAGGAGTGATGAACAGATCGATTCTTAAGGTGATCCTTTGTCTGACGGCCATCCTCTTGAGCTTGAGCGCCGTCAATCCCGCCGAGGTTTACGGGAAGAACGACCGAAAAACGCTTCAGCTTTTCGACGATCTGCAGAGCATGATCGTCTCGGTGTCGGACGCCATCAAACCCTCGGTGGTGCACATCGAGGTGGTGAAGAAGACCGGCCAGATAAAATACAAAACCTTAGCCTCGGGCTTGATCGTCGACAAAAGGGGTTTCATCTTGACCAATGAACACGTGGTGGACGATGCCCAGAGCATCACCGTCACCCTGCCCAGCAAGATAGAGTATCCGGCCGAGATCGTCGGCGTGGACAAGCAGACCGATCTGGCTCTGATCAAGACCGTGACTCCGGAGAATCTGACGGTGGCCAGACTGGGCAACTCGGATCGGGTGGAGGTGGGGGAGTGGGTGATCGCGGTGGGCAATCCGTACGGATTCGACCGCACCGTGTCCTTCGGCATCGTCAGCGGAAAGGGTCGGGTGCTGCCCAACCTGCCGGGAGAGAATCAATTGATCAACGATTTCATACAGACGGATGCGGCCATCGATCCGGGTTCATCCGGTGGCCCCCTGGTAAACTTGAACGGAGAGGTTATCGGAATCAATTCCATCGGTTTCGGCCGGGGCCAGGGCTTTACCATACCCATAAACACCGCCAACGAGGTGAAGGAGAAACTGCTGGCCAGCGGCACTATCGAGAGGGGATGGATAGGAGTGGCGGTTCAGCCCTTAAGTCGCGACTACGCCAAGTATTACGGTCGCCCGGAGCTGGAGGGAATTTTAGTTTCGGACGTGATCCCCGGTTCCCCGGCGTATTCGGCCGGCATTCGGTCCGGAGACATAATCGTCAGCTACCGGGGTGAGAAGGTCTCGGCCGAGAAAGAGGAGGACCTAAACAAATTCCAGACTATGGTCTCCCAGAGCGACGTGGGGAGGCCCGTCTTGATGAGGATAGTCCGAGAAGGCCGGGATACGACGGTCACCGTGAGCATCTCCATGCAGCCCAAGGTCAAGGCGGACGAGTTCGAGACCGACTACGGCTTCACGGTGAAGGAGATAACCGACGCACTTTACCAGCAGTACATGCTGGACGGCAAGGAAGGCGTGTTGGTCTCTTTCGTAGAGGTAGGGGGGGTGGCCAGCACAGCCCTGTTGGAGGATGGGGACGTCATCACCAAGGTGGAGAAGTCTGCCATCGCGACGCTGGAGGACTTCAAGCAAAGCTTAAAACAAGTGAAGGATAAAGAGCAGATCATGCTGACGGTAACCCGGGGCAAGAACAAAAGGTTTGTACTGCTTTTGCCCAAGAAGGAGGAACAGACAGAGCCATAACCTGTATGTCAACTAGCCGCACACTGCCTGTCTCCGATCTCGATCCTTGTTCTCTTAGCGCGAAAAGATGCCAGGATAAATGATTGTCGGTTTCCTGCGGGTGGAACTCCGAAAAACAGGGGATTCGAGCTTGAGCCGATCCCGTGGGATTTTAGATGGCAGGCTTTCCCCAGCTCGGCCGGTAAAAGAGGCCCGGGTTTTTTATTCTGGGACAAGAAGTTAGGTAAAAAAAGAAACCCGTGTGGTTTGGATCCGACAGGCGGTTTATCCAGCGCGAAATCGGTTCGAAAGTGGTTGACAATTGGGGAGTTGAGGCGTATATTTGAAATTTCGCAAAACGGAGTTTGCGTCGAACATATCAAAGATGTGGGAAGCCTGGAATCACAGCCGCTTGTTACTCAGAAAACCTAAAAAAGATGAAAATCTTGAATCCGTGGTATACTAATTAGGAGGTCACATGCCAGACGCAAAAGTCTACAGGAACTTCATCGGCGGAGAATGGGTGGAGTCGGTGACCCGAAAGACTTTCGAAAACCGCAATCCGGCGGACACCCGCGAGCTTCTGGGACATTTCCAGGCGTCCAACGAGGAGGACGTGAAGCGGGCGGTGGAGGCAGCGGCGGAAGCTTACAAGAGATGGAGGCTGGTTCCGGCCCCCAAGAGAGGAGAGATCCTTTACCGGGTGGGGCAGATTCTGGTTAAGAGCAAAGAGGATTGGGCGCGGCAGATGACCCAGGAGATGGGGAAAATCCTCAAGGAGACCCGGGGCGACATCCAGGAAGCCATCGACATGAGCTATTACATGGCAGGTGAGGGAAGGAGGCAGTTCGGCGTGACCACGCCGTCTGAGCTTCCCAACAAGTTCATGATGTCGGTGAGGATGCCCATGGGAGTTTCTGCGCTGATCACGCCCTGGAACTTTCCCATGGCCATTCCCTCCTGGAAGATGATGCCGGCTTTGGTATGCGGCAACACCGTGGTTTTCAAGCCGGCTTCCTATACTCCGCTCTCGGCTTACAATCTGGTGAAGGCGTGTGAGGAGGCGGGAGTTCCCAAAGGGGTGGTGAATTTGGTCACCGGATCGGGAAGAGGGGTGGGGTTGCCCCTGATGAAATCCGATGCGGTCAAGGTGGTTTCTTTCACCGGTTCCACCGAGGTGGGCCGGGCCGTGTCCGAGGCGTGTGCTCCCACTTTCAAGCGCAGCAACATGGAGATGGGCGGCAAAAACGCTCAGATGGTGATGGACGACGCCCGCATCGATCTGGCGGTGGAGGGTGCGCTGTGGGGCGGGTTCGGCACCACCGGCCAGAGGTGTACCGCCACCTCCCGGGTGATCGTGCACAAGAAGGTGATGAAGGAGTTTTTGGACAAATTCATGGCCCGGGCCAAGGCCTTGAAGATCGGAAACGGCTTAAACCCCAGCGTGGAGATGGGGCCTCTGGTGTGCGAGGATCAACTCAACACGGTGATGAAGTACGTGGAGATCGGCAAGAAAGAGGCCAAGCTGCTGTGCGGCGGAAACCCGCTGAAATCCGGTGACTTTGCTCACGGATATTTCCACGAGCCGACCATCTTCGCCGAGGTGGACCCGCATGCCACCATTGCCCAGGAGGAGATATTCGGGCCGGTGGTGTCGGTCATTCCGTGCGACAGCCTGGAGCAGGCCATCCAGATGAACAACGACACCATCTATGGGCTCTCCTCATCGATCTACACCCAGGACGTGAACCGGGCCTTTCAGGCCATGAGAGACGCCTACACCGGCATCTTCTACGTCAACTCCTCCACCATCGGAGCCGAAGTGCATCTGCCCTTCGGCGGCACCAACCACACCGGAAACGGACATCGCGAGTCGGGCACGGCCGCATTGGACGTCTTCTCCGAGTGGAAGGCGATTTACGTGGACTTCAGCGGAAAGCTGCAGAAGGCGCAGATCGACGACGTAACTTGGTAGGCTTTGTCGGCGATACGACATTTTGAGAGGAATCGGTGGGCGTCCAGGCGGACGCCCGCTGAGCGTTTAGGTTCAAAACGAAGAATGTTGTATATCACCAGAGCGGAGGACAGAAGCCCATAGGAAGTCTCACCGGCTCCGGGGAGCTGCCTTTTCTTCGCAGGCAAGGACTCCCAGAATCCATGTGAGTGAGAAAGGTAAGCCTGTGGAGCCCTCTTGAAATCCGCGATTGGACAATAAAGAAATGGAGATAATCTCCGGTTCATTCTTAAGAAAGGAAGTTTATGCGAAAGAAGAAAGTGCTGATAATGGGCGCTGCGGGTCGGGACTTCCATAATTTCAACACTGTGCTCAGAGACAATCGAAGCTACGAGGTGGTGGCTTTCACCGCCACCCAGATACCCAACATCTATGGCCGGAAGTACCCGGCCAAATTGGCGGGAGAACTGTATCCCCGGGGAATCCCCATTCTTCCGGAGGAGGATCTGAAGAAGCTGATAGGGAAATCCAAAATCGACGAGGTGCTCTTCTCCTACAGCGACGTCTCCTACCAGTATGTCATGGGCAGGGCCGCGGTGGTGATGGCGGCGGGAGCCGACTTTAAGCTTCTGGGCAGGGATGCCACCATGCTCAAATCCAAAAGGCCGGTGATCGCGGTCTGTGCGGCCAGAACCGGAAGCGGCAAGAGCCAGACCACCAGAAGGGTGTGTCAGATTCTGAAAGAGCGAGGCAAGAAAGTGGTGGCCGTCCGGCATCCCATGCCATATGGCGATCTGACCAAGCAGATCTGCCAGCGCTTCGCCACCCTGGAGGACATGGACAAGCAGAAATGCACCATCGAGGAGAGGGAAGAGTATGAACCTCACATTCGCCAGGGAACCGTGGTGTATGCGGGAGTGGATTATGCAGTGATCCTGAAGGAAGCCGAGAAAGAGGCGGACGTGATCGTGTGGGACGGGGGAAACAACGATATTTCCTTCTACCAGCCGGACCTATACATAACCGTGCTGGACCCGCATCGGCCCGGCGATGAGCTGTGCTATTTCCCCGGAGAAACCAATCTGCTTTTAGCCGACGTGGTGCTCATCAACAAGATGGACTCGGCAGACTATCAGGACATCGAGCAGGTGAGATTCAACGCCCGCCAGGCCAACCCGGGTGCGATTGTGGTGGAGGCGGCCTCGCCCATCAGCGTGGATCATCCGGAAAGGATCAGAGGGAAGAAGGTGCTGGCGGTGGAGGATGGACCCACGGTTACGCACGGGGGAATGACCTACGGCGCGGGAGTGTTGGCTGCCGAGAAGTTCGGCGCCCGGGAGCTGGTGGACCCCAGGGAGTGGGTGAAAGGCGAAATCAAGAAAGCTTTCGAGAAGTATCCGGAGATCGGCACGCTTCTTCCGGCGTTGGGATACGGCGAGAAAGAGGTGAAGGATCTGCAGGAAACCATAAACGCCATTCCCTGCGATTCGGTGGTGATCGGCACGCCCATCGACCTGACCCGGGTGCTTAAGATAAACAAACCGTCGGTCAGGGTGCGGTATGAGCTGGATGAGATCGGGAAGCCCGACTTAGCGGAGATTTTGGACGGATTCTTGAAGAAAAAGTAGTCCCGACTTTTCTTGTGTTCTGCGTCTTGAACTTGTGGTTAGACCATGAGAAAGAAGACTGCGGTGGTGGCATTGGGCGGGAATGCCATCACCAAGAAAGGCGAAGAGGATACCATAGCCCGTCAGTTCCGCAACACCCGGGGGAGTTTGAGCGGGATCGTGGAACTGATCCGGGACGGGTACAATCTGGCCATCACCCACGGCAACGGGCCTCAGGTGGGCAACGCCATCCTGAGGGTGGAGCTGGCCCGGGACAAAACTCCGGTTTTGCCTCTGGGCATCTGTGTGGCGGATACCGAGGGCGGAATGGGATACATGATCGAGCAGTCGCTCCAGAACAGATTGCTAAAAGTGGGAATCCGGCGGGAGGTGGTCACCATCGTCACCCAGGTGATAGTGGACCGGGAAGACCCGTCGATCAAGGAGCCGACCAAGTTCATCGGGCAGTACTACTCCCGGCAGGAGGCTAAGAAGCTGGCCAAAGCCAGGGAATGGGTGGTGAAGGAGGACCGGGGCAAGATGTGGCGCAGGGTGGTCCCTTCGCCCATCCCTTCGGAGATCGTGGAAAAAAAAACCATAAAAAGTTTGGTGGATAAGGGAGTGATCGTGATCGCCGCGGGAGGCGGAGGCGTTCCGGTTTACGCGGAGAAGGACGGTACCCTGGAGGGTGTGGACGCGGTAATCGACAAGGATCGGGCTTCGGCCATCTTGGCCCGCGACATAGAAGCGGAACTGCTCCTGATCCTAACCGAGGTGGAAAAAGTGGCGCTGAATTACGGGACTCTGCTGCAGATGGATTTGGACAAGTTGACCGTCGAAGAAGCGAAGAGATACAGAAAAGAAGGACATTTCCCGGCCGGAAGCATGGGGCCCAAGATTGAAGCAGCCATACAATTTCTGGAATCCGGCGGCAAGGAAGTGATAATCACTTCCATACCCAAAGCCTATGATGCGGTAAAAAAGAAAACGGCGGGAACGAGGATAGTGCTTAAATAACCTCTCCCCCCATGAAACGGACAGGGGGTGAGGTATTGAAGTCAGATCATGGAAAAGATGGCCGGATTGAGTGAAGAGATCGTGCGAGCGGTCTTGGCAAAAGGCAGAATCTATGAAGTGGGCGGTGCAGTGAGGGATAGATACATTTCTCCCGTTTTGCCGGACAAGGATAGGGACTATCTGGTCACCGGGATTCCTCTTGATGATCTCTGCACCTTGTTGACCGATTTCGGAAAAGTGGATCTGGTGGGCAAATCCTTCGGCGTCATAAAATTCCTGCCCTTCAGGAGATTCGGCGGAGACCAGGTTTTCGACATCGCCCTGCCCCGCACGGAATACAGCACCGGTCCGGGACACAAAGATTTCAAGGTGAATTACGATCACAACCTGAAGGTGGAGGACGATCTCGTTCGCCGGGATTTCACCATAAACGCTATGGCTGAAGATTTGTCCACCGGTGAATTGGTCGATCCACTGGATGGCAGAAGCGACATCAAAAAAAGGTTGATTCGGATTACCAATCCCGGCTCCTTCAAGGACGATCCTCTGAGGATGCTGCGGGCGGTTCAGTTCTCCGCCAGATTCGAATTCCAGGTAGAGGAGAGTACCCTGGCCAGCCTGGAAGAGAATGCTGGTTTGATCTCGACCATATCGCCCGAGAGAATTCAGGAGGAGCTGAACAAGCTTCTGCTGAAGGCAAAGTATCCCAGCTCCGGCTTCAGGTTGATGCAGAAGGTGGGGCTTTTGGATAAGGTTCTACCGGAGCTGGCCGCAGCCGTGGGGGTAGATCAGCCGGGCGGCTATCACGCTTATGACGTTTTCGAGCATTCCATCCTGGCTGCGGATTTCGCGCCCAGGGAATTGGTGATTCGCCTGGCGGCACTTCTTCATGACGTGTCCAAGCCGGATACCAAAGTTCCCACCGAGCAGGGCGCCACCTTTTATGGGCATGAGAAGAAAGGTTCCCGTGTGGCTCGGAGGATATTGCAGAGACTTCGTTATTCAAATCAGATCATCGACCAGGTTTGTCTCCTGGTGGACAAACATATGTTCACCACCGGAGTGACCGACAAGGGGGTGCGCAGGCTGATCCGGAGGATGGGCCAGGATTTGATTTTCACCCTGCTGGACTTGCGCAGAGCGGATGTGGCGGCTCAAGGCAAGGGAGGGAACACGCGGGATGTGGACGAGCTGGAGGAGCGGATCAAACTGGAGTTGGAGAAGAAATCGCCTTTTGGTTTGAGGGATCTGGCAATCGACGGCAACGACATCATGGAGACTTTCAAACTGCCCCCCTCCCCTCGGGTGGGAAAAGTGCTGAACCATCTTTTGGAGTTGGTGCTGGATGACCCGGGCCTGAACGAAAAAGAGAGACTTTTGAAAGAAGCGGAGACTTTTTTGAAAGATGTCGAGTCACAGTAGGCAGACGCCTGCAGGCAGACAGCAAGTCGTCCGGGTAGATATTTGTCTGCTTACTGAATACTGGAGTGTAGCGACTCAGTCAATGACCAACATAAACCAAAGGAGTAAGCATGAAGATACACGAGTATCAGGCTAAGGAGATATTCGCCAAGTATGGCATGCCCTTGCCTGCCGGGGAGGTGGCCACCACTGCGGATGAGGCCAAGGAGATAGCCGCCCGGATAGGCAAGCCGGTGATGGTCAAGGCACAAGTGCATGTGGGAGGAAGAGGCAAGGCCGGCGGCATCAAGAAGGCGGACAACCCGGATGAGGCATTCGAAAAGGCCTCGCAGATTCTGGGAATGGACATCAAAGGGTTGACTGTCAAGAGGGTGCTGATCACCGAATGCAAGGACATCGCTACCGAGGCTTATCTGGGGGTGATCGTCGATCGCAGGACCAAAAAGCCGGTGATCATGGTTTCGGCCGCCGGAGGAATAGACATCGAAGAGGTGGCCAGGGAGACGCCGGAGAAAATCCATAAGCTGGAAGTGGACCCCATTCTGGGATTGCAGCCATTCCAGGCGCGGAACCTGGCTTATTTGCTCTATGAGGATAAGAAGATAGCCAACCTCACCTGTCCGGTGATCCTCAAGCTGTATCGCGCCTTCGTGGAGAACGATTGCTCTTTAGCGGAGATAAATCCTTTCATCACCACTCCGGAAGGGGAGGTGTGGGCGGTGGATGCTAAGATCAACATAGACGATTCCGGCCTGGCCAGACATCCGGAGATCGAGAAAATGCGCGACCTGGATGCAGAGGAGCCGGCGGAGATGGAAGCCAGACAGAAAGATCTGTCCTTCGTGAAACTGGATGGAAGCATCGGCTGCATCGTGAACGGTGCGGGGCTGGCTATGGCTACTATGGATCTGGTCAAGCGTTACGGCGCGGAGCCGGCCAATTTCCTGGACATCGGCGGCAGCTCCAATCCGGAGAAGGTGGTGAGCGCCATGAGCATCATCCTGCGCGATCCCAATGTCCGGGCCATTTTGTTCAACATATTCGGAGGCATCACCCGTTGCGACGACGTGGCCAATGGAATCGTGCACGCGGTCAACCAACTCAAGCCCAAGGTACCTATCGTGGTCAGGCTGACCGGCACCAACGAGGAAAAGGCCAGGGAGATACTCAGGCAGGTCAATCTCAGTTCCACCACGTCCATGGAAGAGGTGGTGAAGAAGGCCA
>CAZWAO010000042.1:0-12764 GCA_964631815.1 uncultured Ignavibacteria bacterium
GTTTGTTTTGAACTCATCCCCTGGCCCCTTCTTCCCGCCTCTGGCGGGATCTTCGACTTAAAAAGAGAAGGGGAACCTAAAAGTCCCTCTCTTGGTAAGAGAGGGATTTAGGGTGAGTTCGGTTTTCTGTCTGTTTGTTTTGAACTCATCCCCTGGCCCCTTCTTCCCGCCTCTGGCGGGATCTTCGACTTAAAAAGAGAAGGGGAACCTAAAAGTCCCTCTCTTGGTAAGAGAGGGATTTAGGGTGAGTTCGGTTTTCTGTCTGTTTGTTTTGAACTCATCCCCTGGCCCCTTCTTCCCGCCTCTGGCGGGATCTTCGACTTAAAAAGAGAAGGGGAACCTAAAAGTCCCTCTCTTGGTAAGAGAGGGATTTAGGGTGAGTTCAATTTCTCGCTCAGTCGGATTCTCTGAAAGTCACGTCACCGGCGGCGGTATCAATATAGATTCGACCCCGGCCGTCATGGAACTCGCCGGATGCGCGATGATTTCTCTTTCTTAAGTCCGCCGCATCGGGAACGTCCAGCCTGATGTGACCGTCTTCTGTCTCAATGGTGAAACCGGCAGATATCCCGGATTCGAAGTTGATCGATACGTCACCATCTTCGGTGGAAATGTCCCAATCGACGTTGTCGCTCTTCAACAGATCCAGATCGACATCGCCGTCCGAGGCGCTGACCTCCAGAGCGCTGGCACGCAACTGGTAGAGGTTAATGTCGCCGTCCTCAGCGTCGATTTCGAAATCTCCCTCAGACTGCCTGACGGTCAGATCGCCGTCTTCAAGACTGATTCCGCAACGCGAGACTTTGCACCGGGTGAGCTCAACGTCGCCGTCCTCGGCATCCACCATCAACTCCCCTTCCAGTCCTCGGATAGTTACGTCTCCGTCCTCTAAGTTGATCCGCGTCCGCGCAGAAATCACATCCTCAAGGTCGATGTCTCCATCCTCCAGAGTGCAGTCGATCTCAGCCCGCCAGTTTCTGATATCCACGTCGCCGTCCTCTCCTTCCAGATCGAGTCTGACATAGCGGGGAGCGCGTATGTCGTAGGTATACTCATATCTCTTAAAATAGCGAAAGCCCACGCTGCCACGGATTCTCTCTTCTCCGATAACATTGATTACATCCCCGGATTGGTCGAACTGAACGTCGAAGTGCACCTTGCCGCCTACTCCCAAGGATTTAGCCTCCGCCCGATAATGCACTTCAACGTCGACGACGTTTTTGTCCCAATGGGTGATGGTAACGTCACCATCTCCATGTTCTAAGTGCAAAACGGTCCCCTGTTTGACATCGAAGCTTTTGTGAAAATCCTTGCTGAGATCCTTAGCCAGGGCGGGAACGGTTGCGGCGACCGTCAGGATGGGCAGGACAAATATGCAGATGAACCGTTTCATGTGATTATACCTCCGTTTGTCATCCTCATTTGGGTGACTGCTTCCGGTTATTCTTCAATACGATCCGACGGAGGCGGGGTTGCATCCGAGACTTGTCTGCCATAGAATCGCACAGCGAAGATAGGTCTTTTGCTGAATCAATCCTCCAGCTTCGATTCGGGGGCTTTCTTCTTCTCTTCCGGTAAGCGGAATTGGTCCGGCCGTGATTTCACCACCTGGCGCAGCCATTCTTCCGGATAACCCTTCTCCTGGGGGCGACCATTTTGGTCCTTGACGTATCCGTCGTTGTACTTGACTATCAGATGCTCGCCCAGCTCGCGCCAGCGGGAAACGACCTTCTCGCCATTGTTGGTGGAGTAGTAAGTCAGGTATCGGGTCAGAAGGTCCGGGTCGGTCTTGTGGATTTCCACCGCAGCCTTCTCCACAAGAGGCTGAAAAGCCATGAATGTCTCCTCCAAGTCCTTCTGCACCGACTGTATCTCCGGCAGCATGTCGCAATATCGCAGGTTGGCGAAATTGGCCACGAAGTTGAAAACCCACCAGGCCGAGTCCCAGGAGAATTTCTGCAGGCTGCCTACGGTGAAAGATCGGGGCAGAGTGTCGATTCCGCAGTACAGCGGGAAGTAGCAGCTGGTGTATGTGTCGTCCACGCCGTACCACAACACGCCGCCAATCGGGTCGGGCAGCCATGAGCGCGATTGGGAAACGAAGGAAAATCCGGTCTGCTGGGTGGAGATAGGCCGCTCCCAGGCATATTCCACGCTGTCCACCATCCAGTGCATGGGCCGCCAACGGTTGGGGCTGCCGTATGGCCCGGCGTCTATCCCCTTGGTCATGTCGTAGTCCGTGCCCTCATAGTGATCCCGCATCAGGGCGAACACGTCAGCCAGAGACAGCTTCCGGTCGGGCTTGATCCAAAGAGGGTATGGTTTGGCTCCCTCGACCGCCCGGTGATAATCCGGAGAAAAGTTTCGAGAGGGAGCTGCCCGGCGGAAAATGCTCCAGACGCGCGTGTCGGCGTAGCGCTGATTTTTGGGAGTAGCCGGGCAGTAAGCGTCGCAGAACCGGAACGGCTCGCCGGATCCGGGATCATAATATCCCTTCTCCGTGGCGAAAGAGACGACGTTGTCGGAATACAGGCAGTTGTCCGGATCGTCAAGCGGGAACTCGACGATCCGGGCCTTATTGGCATGACAGGAAATGTATCCATCCGGAACCCTGACCGCCACCCATATGGCTCCGTGTGCGCCCGGTCCCGGACCGATTATCTCCATTATCCAGGCCTCCTTGGTGTCGGCGATGGAGATGGACTCGCCGGTGGCCCGATAGCCGTATTCGGCCGCAAGATCGGTCATGACTCGGATCGCCTCCCGCGCGGTCTTGGTCCGCTGGAGAGCCAGCAACATCAAGTCCCAATAGTGGAGAAGACCTGTGGAATCCTGAAGCTCCTCCCGACCACCGAAGGTAGTTTCGGAGATGGTCAACTGATGCTCGTTCATCAGGTCCACCACAGCGTAGGTGTGTTCCACCTGCTTGATCTTACCGAGAACGTTTCCATACCAGTCTGTGATCTCTAAAGAATCTCCCGGGAGATAATCCTCCGCGGGAAGGTATTCGAGATGCGGAAGGAACTCACCATCGCAGGTATAGGTGATCATCACCGAGCCGTCCTCCGATGCTCCTTTGGTGACCAGCAGGTTGGTGCAGGCTTCGGCGTTGGGGTAGCACACACAGGCATAAACGCACAGGCAGATCAAAAGCAGCACGATCTTGTCTCTCATGGGTTCTCCCTTCGAATCCTTTTTAGGTTGACTTTCGCGTTGTGCACAAGGCAACCCTATCGATATGATCAGGCTTTACATGTCGGCAATTCACAGCGAAGATACGTTTCCCCGAAAGAGAGGTCAAGCTTAATTCAGATCATATGTGTACACGGCCCCCGTGTTGATCCCGGGAGTGGCCCAAAGAATGCTTGAACTCGGCGGTGTGAACGATTATACTGAATCAGGCAATGGAGTGGGTTTCGCGCAAGATATAGTATAGACCAGCATATTCTGGCACTTGTTTTATGTCATTTCTTGAAATGCTTTCCGATCCCGATGCCAAAGACAAAAGATGGGCATTTTTCCTTATGCTCTTGGCTGGGGTCGCTCTAATAGTGGGGTGGCGCTGGTTTTGGTTTCTCACGGATGACGCCTACATTTCCTTCCGTTACATAAGCAACAGCATCTTGGGTCATGGATACGTGTGGAACCCGCCCCCGTTCCGTGCTGTCGAAGGTTACACCAATTTCCTGTGGGTGGTTCTACTCGACTTGGTCTGGCGGGTCTTCGGCGCGGAGCCGCCGCAGTCCGCAAACTACCTGTCGCTGTTCTTCTCGCTTTTCAGTCTGCTATTGGTTTCGTGGATGGTCCTCCGAATCAGATTGAACGAAGGTCTTCGCCGTTATCGCTTACTGTTTCTGGGCCTGGTCTTGATTGCCATTACCACCAACCGCACTTTCTTGACCTGGACCAGCTCAGGACTGGAAACGGCCATGTTCAATTTCTTTCTGGTTCTATGGGTTTGCTGTTGTCTGTTTGTGCCCTCATCGAGTGTCTGGTGGGTTTTCTCCGTGGCGTCCGCCGCAGCGTGTATGTCTTTGACAAGACCTGACGGGTTACTGTTTCTGGCCGCCACGGTGGTGATGCTGTCAGTGTCTTTCCTGCAAAAACAGCCATCAAAGCATCGTTTCAAACGTTTGGCGGCGTCATTCCCGCTTTTGGCTGTGCCGGCACATTTGATCTGGAGAAGAGCCACTTACGGCGAATGGCTTCCCAACACGTTCTACGCCAAATACACGGGCATCTGGCCGGAGAGCGGAGTTCGTTACGCGCTCTCGTTTGTCCTCGAATATGCGCTGTGGGTCTGGCTGGCGTTGGTGGTTTACGTTCTTGTGGTGAAAGTCAGGGCCTATTTACGGCGGCATGGGGGCGAGACGGGGAGAAGTGAAACAGTGAATCCTAACGGAACATCATCCACATGGAGCATTTCGCATCGGATGATAATCATCTTCGTCTGTGCGGCCATTGTTCTCCATGTCTTCTACTACACGTTCATCATCGGAGGAGATCATTTCGAGTACCGGGTTTACAGTCATCTGATCTTGCTCATCATCCCTTCCTTCCTGTGGTTGTGCAATGCCGCACGTTTGAAGGCCACAGTGTCGATATCACTCTTTGCCGCATTCGTGCTGCTGTCTTACCCCATACCCTGGACGCACTGGGCGCTGACCCATAACCTAAACACCAGGGAGCAGACGCACAAGCTGCGGGTGAGTGTATCGAGCCATTGGCCGCCTTATTTTCGATGGTATGCCAGGCCCTTTGACCGATTCCAGTTCTGGTTGATCGATCATTACGTTTGTGTAAGGCACCAGGAACACAAGATAAACTGCGAATTCCTAAAGTCCCTTTTTCCTTCCAGGGAAGAGGGTTTGCTGCTCCCCTCCGACCATTATCCGGTCTTCGCATTCCCCGCTGTAGGTGTGGTATCCTGGGTTCTTCCCAAGATCAACATAATCGACCAGCACGGCATCAACGACTATGTGATAGCCCGCACTCCCCCGATTCGATCCCGAATTCGGATGATGGCGCATGAGAGACAAGCGCCGGAGGGTTACGTGGAATGCTTCTCCCCCAACGTGCGGCTTTTCGATCACAAGAAGATCGTGGTGTTTCCAAGGGAAAAAGAGCTGACGGCGGAAGATATTGAGAGCTGCGAGAGGACCTGGGCGGAGAAGGTCAGAAAGATGAATGATTGAACGCGATGTGCAGACAACCCTTTCTGTCAGCTAATTAGAAACAACTCGTGAGAGGTATCTCGGATTCAAGAGCCGACGGAACTTACGAGGCGTTTGCTCTCTTACGGGGAATCAATCCACCACCACCGCCAGAGTAGCCGCCAGGACTTCCTTGGCACCGGCCGTACGAAGCGTTCTGGCGCACTCGTTCAAAGTGGCGCCGGTGGTCATCACGTCATCCACTAAGATTACCCTCTTTCCGTCAGTCAGGTCCGGCCGTTTGACGATGAATGCGTCTTTGACGTTTTCCGCCCTCTGCTGAGCATTCAGATGAGTTTGGTCCTTGGTGTTCTTCTTTCTCTTCAAAATGCCCTTACCAAAAGCCACCCCCGTTGCCTGGCAAATACCTTGGGCCAATACGTCGCTTTGATTGAATCCCCTTTCTCGGTGCCTAGCCCGGTGCAAGGGGACCGGAATCACCAAGTCGCAATCCGCAAAGTCTGTGGTTTCCGACACTACTCGTCCTAGTCGCTCGGCCAACCTTCGGCCCAGAGGCAGACTTCTGTCGTACTTAAACCGATGGATGAGCTTCTGATAGTGATCGTCGAAAGTGCCCAGCGATCTGACCGCCAGGATCATCCGTTCCTCAGGTCTGTTCAGGCACTCACAACCGCACCGGGTTGCGGACTCCTCGTCATCCAGAAAAGACTTGCAGTAAGGACAAAAAGGGGAGGGAAGGATGGTTAGAGTATCCCAACACTGCCGGCAGACAAATTCCTCATCCCGGGACAAGGGCTTCTCACAGATGGGACAACTCTGGGGATAGACAAAGTCCAGCAGGTCATCCTTAAGTTGAAAGACCAAGTTTTTGACGCCCCGGATAGACATCTCTTTCGGGAAATGGATGAGTGCCTAGCCCACCCTCAGCATTCAACCCGTGTCCGCCAGTCTCTTTGCACGCGCCCTGCTTCTCAAGTAAAACCACATGAAAAGCGAAAACAGGAAAACTAAAGCGCTAAGCACCTGGTTGATGGTCAAACCCCCCTGACCAAAGTGGATGAAAAAGGCATTTTCCTCATAGTACCTGAAAAAATCGACAGTGAACCTTGCTATGGGGTAGAAAACCAGCATCAGCCAGAAAGTGAAACCGTCGAAGCTCTTGTACCTCTCCAATAATAGCAATAAGGCAAAGATGCCGAATCCGAAAAGGGAGGCCACCAATTGGATCGGGAAAACGGCGGTATCCGGATAAATGTAACCGGCAGGTGAGTTGTAAGGGAAGACCACAGCCAGGCAACTGTCGCTGGGAGTGCCGAAGCAACAGCCGTTGAGAAAGCAGCCAATGCGGGCGATTCCCAAGCCCAGCATGACCGACGGCGCCACCACGTCGGTGATCTTCCAGACGTTGAGCTTCTTCAAGTAAACGTAGAGCAGGCCGCAGCCGATGGCCAGAACCAATCCCCCGAACATGGAAAGTCCGCCGATCCCGATATCGCCCGAACTCTGGATGGGATTGATCATGTCCAGTACGTGCCCCTGGAATTCCTCCAGATGATAGATCACGTAAAAGAACCGGGAGCCTACTATGGCGGAGATCAGGATGATCAGCGAAAGATCGGGAAGCCAATCCGATCCCAACCCTTGTTTTTTGGCTCTTTTGCCGGCCACCCAGATACCCAGCACGAAAGCCAGAGCCAGCAAGAATCCATATGTACGGATGGCAGCAGGCCCGATCTTAATCAAAACCGGATGCACAAATCCTCCCGGCCAGCTTGACCCTTGGCTTTCGTTTTCAGATCGGTTCTCATCGGATGTGACCCGACCGTGATCCCTGGACAACCTTTGGACGAAAAGCGTCTCGACATCGTTGTCTCTTGTTCTATTCTCTGCCGAACCTCTGCCAAAGGCGAATCTGCCTGCGGCAGAAATCCGGCTCTCAAAAGATTAGTACTCGTACCAACGCGAATTGATTGCTAAAAGCAATCCCAACACCGCCCAGCTGGCTATCATGGACGAGCCGCCATAGCTGACAAAAGGCAAAGGCAGGCCGGTCACCGGCATCACCCCCAGGGTCATGCCTATGTTCACCAGCATCTGGAAACCAAGTATGGCCACCAGGCCGATGGCCACGTTACCGGCGAAAGTGTTTCTGGTCTTCTGCGCAATCAATATTCCCTTAACCAGAAGAAAAGCGAACAGTCCCAAAAGCACCAGCCCGCCCAGCATGCCGAATTCCTCGCCCAGGACGGAGAACACGAAATCGGTGTGCTGATGAGGGAGGAACGCCAGCTTGGTCTGGCTCCCTTCTAAGTATCCTTTGCCCGCGATTCCGCCGGAACCAATGGCCACTTTGGACTGGATTATCTGGTAACCCGCTCCCTGAGGGTCCCTTCCCGGGTCCAAGAAGACGATGATGCGCTGCTTCTGATAATCGTGCAGCTTGTTCCATACCAGGGGCGTGACCATGCCGAAGGCTAAGTTCACTAAAAGAAAGCCCACCGAGAAGACGAAGCTCAGACGAAGCCGATGCAGCAGAAAGACCAAGAGCAAAAAGAACAAGGCCCAGGAGATCCAGTGAAACGCGCAGATCAAGCTCACCAGGGGAGAGACTATCAGAAACAGGTACAAAAGCGGGACTCCGGACCAGAACAGCATGGAAATCAGAATCGCGAAAAAGACCAGGGAGGTGCCCAGATCGGGCTGCTTTAAGATCAGAAGCGCCGGCATAAGGGTCAATCCCACCACGCTGCCCAGCCACCTCAAGCTGTATATGGAGCGTTTGGAATAGGCTAAGTACCTGGCCAGGGGAAAGAGAGTGCCGATCTTGGCGAACTCCGAAGGCTGGATGTTGAAACCGCCCAAGGATATCCAACGGGCGGCACCCATCTTGGACGAGCCCACCATCAGGATCAATACCAGGCCCAGAAGGCAAAGGAAATAGAGCACGTAGGAAAACGCTTCGTAGAACTTCAAGGGTATGGAGAAGGTGAGTGCGCAGGTTAAAAGCCCCAGCACGATCCACACCATCTGCTTGATCCAGATGGTCCTCTCGGCGGCGCTCTCGCTGTGATACTTGGCGCTGTAGATCAAAAGCACGCCGATTATGCACAACAGCAGGGCCACGATCACCAGCGACCAGTCGATCTCCTTGTAACCGATCCGGATCATCTTGCCTCCCCCGGCTCTTTGGTGAGGCCGGTTTGGGCGGATGAGTCAGCGGCGGCAGGCTCTGCGACGTATTCTGGTGAGGCCGGAGGCGCTCCCTTCAGGTATCTCTCTATTACCGCCCGGGCCACCGGCGCCGCAAAGGTGCCCCCGTGGCCCACGTTCTCCACCAGAACCACCACCACTATCCGGGGATCGGAAGCCGGCGCGTAACCCACGAACCAGGCATGATCCTGGCCATGCGGGTTCTGGGCGGTGCCGGTTTTTCCCGCCACGGTCAGGTCGGGAATCCTGGCCAGGCTCCCGGTTCCGCGGGGGTCGTTGACCGCTCCGGTCATGGCCTTCTGGAGTATGCGCAATGTGGAAGGGGAGAAGGGCAGATATCCTGTGATCTCGGGCTGGGAAGACAGGGTCCTGCCGTCCGTCATGATCACCTGGTCCACCAGATACGGTTTGACCAGCCTGCCGTCGGTGGCCAAACCCGCGTAAAAAACCGCCAATTGCAGTGGGCTGACCAGAACCTCGCCCTGTCCGATGGCCAGGTTTATCACCAGACTTTTCACCCAATCCCCCCTGCCATACTTCTGGCGGTAGTAATCCAGGCTGGGAACGAAGCCCTTGGCCTCATCCGGCAGATCCACGCCGGTCCTCTGGCCGAAGCCGCACATGCGTGCGTAGCGGCTCCACTTCTCCAGTCCGACTTTCAACCCCAGCTGGTAGAAGTAGACGTCGCAGGACTGAACGATGGCGTCTTTGAGATCCAGGCGTCCGTGTCCGCCAGGCTGCCAGCACTTAAAGTCCCGGTTGCCGAAGGTGAATGATCCGTCGCAGGGGAGAAAGGTGGTCTTCTCGGTGGCGATGCCGGTTTCCAGAGCGACGGCGGCAGTGAGAAGCTTCAAAGTCGAGCCGGGGGGATAGGTGGCCTGGATGGGTCGGGTGAGAAGAGGGTGCAGAGGGTCCCCCAGAATGTCGTTCCATTGCTCAGGCGACATGCTTCCGGCAAAGAGATTAGCATCCACCCCGGGTTTGCTCACCAGTGCCAGCACCGCTCCATTTCGGGGATCCAAGGCCACCACTGCGGCACTGGGGCAATCCACCAGAGCCGACTCGGCCGCGGCCTGAAGATCCAGATCGATGGTCAACCGAAGATCGGAACCGTCGATGGGAGGATCGGGCTTTTTCTCCTGAAGAGGTCCTAAAATCTTGCCCCGAGCGGTCACCTCCAGGAACGTGGTACCGTCGCTTCCTCTGAGTATGTCGTCGTATTGTCTCTCCAGTCCCTTCCTGCCGATCACGCCGCCCATGCGAAACCCCTGCTGGCTCGATGCCTGGTTCAGTTCCTTCCTGGAGAGCTCGTTCACGTATCCCGCCACGTGACCCACCCAACCGGCTTCCAGGTATTTCCGGGTAGGCTCCACCTGGTAAATCACTCCCGGCAGGTCCTCGTTTTGCTCCTCGATGACGCAGACAGTCTCAAAATCGATATCCTTCCTCAGCTTTATGGGCTCATATCCCAACCACCACCTGGATTTCAGCTTCTGCTCCAGATAGGAGCTGTCCAGCTCCAATGAAATCGCCAGCTTGTGCGTCAGGGAAGTCATGCTTTCCTTGGGCAGACGCGAATTTCTGTCGGGGAGAGCCTCCATCACCTGATAGGGTATGAGGAAGGCGGTGTAGGATGGTCGACTGGTGGCGATAATCCTGCCGTTTCTGTCCGTGATCTGCCCCCGGGAAGCGGGCAGGTTAAGCAGCCGAATACGGTTTTCCTCGGAAATGCCGGCATAATAATCTCCCCTTATCACCTGCAGGAAGAAGAGCCGGCCCACCAGCATCAGCAGAATCACCGCCCAGACGCCCAACAGCAGCCTGGCCCTTTTGCCTCCGGGGATGAAACCGTTTCGCGATGTCTGTCTGACAGGGTCCCCGGAATCCGTCCGGTAGCGGAATGAAAGCCCGGAATGTCGTGACTTATCCATGATACACTGTCATCCCATACGGAAGAGCGACAGACTTCAAGGCGCCCGGTAACCTGTCACCTCGCGCCCGGTTTTTCGTTCTTCTTATTCAACCAGAGCTTTTCTCGACGCTCCACTTCTCCCAGTGAATCCGGTTCATAACCAGAAAGATGAGCATACCCACCGCCGCGGTATAAACTGCCGAGGGGAGCGTTGCCCATAACAACGTGCGCCAGGTGGTAGTGGTCACACCGGTGACGAACAGGTAATACAAAAGGTCATTTACGATGAGAGCCAAAAACATCACCGCCCCCTTGGAATAGAGGCTCTCCAGGTAGAGGTTGTCCTTGAAGCTGCCCACGGTGAATCCGATCAGGCATTTGACCAGAGCGCCCCATCCCAGGGTGGAGGGAGTGAAAACGTCCAGCAGAAGTCCTATGGCAAAGCCGAATATCATGCCATAGGTGGGGCCCCGGGTCAAAGCCACGTATACTAAAATGACTATGCCCAAATCCAGCCGGATGCCCCCGATGGTCACCAAATCCGACAGCAGGCTCTGAAACAACACCAGCATGAGGAGGATGATGGCGGCCGATAGGATTTTTGAAAATGTGGCGCTTCCCCAGAACACGTTGCGACGGCCCTCGTTTCGGCTGATTCTCCCTTTAGTGCCGGTGGCGTTTTTGTTTGATTACCCGGAGACGATCATTCCATCCTGGCCTGCGGCTCCACCTTCAATACGAACAGCTCCTCCAAGGTGCTGAAATCCACCGAGGGACGGACTTGGATCATTTTGAATATGCCGAAGGTCTGGTAGTCCTGCGAAAAAGCTTCCTCGTTTTGGGCGCTGACCACCGTTCCGATCTCTATGCCCGGAGGAAAGACCCCGCCCAGCCCCGAGGTGATCACCCGGTCTCCCTCCTTCACGTCTTCCGCCAGCGGAACGTTGTCCAGGCGCAGGGTCATCCCGGCCCCGGGCTTTATTATCCCCATGACCCGGCTTCTTTGCACCTGAGCCGAGGCCCGGAAGCTGGGCTCGATCAAAAGCTGCACCACAGCGGTGTGCGACGAAACGTCCAATATCTTTCCCACCAGGCCGTACATGTTGACCACCGGCAGGTTTCTTCGCACCTGGTCTTTTTGGCCCTTATTGATCATCACCGTGAATGCCCGGCGGTTGGGCTCGGATGCCACAACATCCGCAGGAATCACCAGTTGCTCAAGCTGGGACTTGAATCCCAGAAGCTCCCGCAGCCTCGAATTCTCCAGATGCTCCTCGGTCAGCTGGGAGTTCTTGATGGACAACTCCATGACCTTCCGGTGGAGTCGCCGGTTCTCCTCCCGCACCCCCTCCAGCTCATGGAGGTGGTTGCTCAGGGCGTAAAAGGGTCCGTAGGTGAATTTGAATATCACTGCAGAGATGTCGAACTTCAGCCCGCGGGGAAGAATCAGCAGCAAAAGGGAGGCCGCAAGAAACCCCACCAATTGAACCCGAGTCTGCTTCTTTGTGTGAATCAGAAATGAAAAACTGTCCATATGCCGGCTGAAAGACTAAAAGACGCGAGCTTGAGTGCATCCCATGGCTTATTTGACTTCTCACAGGTGCATGCGGAGGAATTTCGAAACCGGTTTATCGCAATCCCCGAAGACGGACATTCGCCGCCGGCAGGGAGCCGGCCTTTTTTCTTGATGCCCGGGAGCCCCCCGGACTTTTCCCGTATCTGGCCGAAACCACTACATACCCGGCTCACTCCACCGAGTCCAGCACCTCCAGCAGCTCCTTGGGGCTCTTGATCTTCATCAGCTTGTCGCGGTTCTTTTCGCTTTTCATCAGATAGGAGAGCCGGGCCATCACGTTCAGGTGAGCCCCGATGGCATCTTCCGGCGCGGCGATCAAAAAGAAAAGATGAACCGGCTTTTTGTCCATGGAGTTGAAGTCGATCCCCTTCTTGGACCTGCCGAAAGCGATGATTATGCCCCGTACCGCCTTGGACTTGGCGTGAGGGAAAGCCACCTCATAACCCACGCCGGTGGTGACCAATTTCTCCCTCTCCAGGATGTCCTGCAGCAGCTGATTAGAATCTTTGACCAGCTTGGATCGGGCGGCCAACTCCACCAGTTCCTTGATCACTTCATCCTTGGTTTCCGCCTGCAGCTCAAAGGAAATCAAATCCTCCACACAAAACTTGGAAAGCTTCATCCTAATGCTCCTCCTGTTATTCCATTTGGGTCGATCTCGATTCAGTATTTCTCGGCCTGGTCCACCAGCATCACCGGGATTTCGTCCTTTATGAGATATTTAAGCCGGCACTTCTCGCAGATGAGTTTCTGGGTTTTTTGATCGTAGGTCAGGTCACCTTTGCAGGCGGGACAGGCTAGAATCTCCAGAAGTTTCGAATCTATCATTATCTTCTCCTTTTCCTTCGATGCTTTGGTCACGGCGGATGAAATCGGTTCCCCTCCGCATCGA
>CAZWAO010000042.1:12864-14799 GCA_964631815.1 uncultured Ignavibacteria bacterium
GCTAACTTTCCAAATACTCCCCCATCACCCGAAACTTGGCGATTCGCCGGGCAATCAGCTCTTCTGTGCTCAGGCCTTCCAGCTCGGCCAGCGCGGACAGCACCTCGGCCTTCAGCAACTGGGCCTGCCGGTTGGGGTCGCGGTGCGCTCCGCCTCCCGGCTCGGGGATGATCTTGTCGATCACTTTCAGTTTCATCAGATCCGGGGCGGACAGCTTCAAGGCCTCCGCAGCCTCCTGGGCTTTGGCGGCATCCCTCCACAGGATGGCCGCGCATCCTTCTGGAGAGATAACCGAATACCATGCATTCTCCAGCATGAATACCCGGTCGCCCACCCCGATTCCCAGCGCCCCTCCGCTGGCCCCCTCGCCGATCACTATGATGACGATAGGCACTTCAAGACGGGTCATCTCTCTCAAGTTGTGGGCTATGGCCTCTGCCTGCCCTCTCTCCTCGGCTCCTATGCCAGGAAAAGCTCCGGGGGTGTCGATCAACACCATCACCGGCCTTCCGTACCGCGACGCCAGTTGCATCAACCTGAGCGCCTTGCGGTAGCCTTCCGGATGGGGCATGCCGAAGTTCCGGTACAGCTTCTGTTTGGTATCCCTTCCCTTTTGTTGCCCCACCACCAGGATGGGTTTGCCGTCCAGCTTGGCGAAGCCGCCCACTATGGCCTTGTCGTCGGAGAAGCCCCGGTCGCCGTGCAGCTCCACAAAGTCCGTGGTCATCAAGGAGATGAAGTCCAGAGAGCAGGGTCGACGGGGATGGCGCGCCAGTTGAACTCTCTGCCAGCGGGTGAGTCTGGAGTAGATGTCCCGGCTGAGCTTATCCAGCTTTTCCTCCAGCGACCTGATCTCGCGGGATAGTTCCAGATCGTCCAGCGAGTCGTCTTTTCCCCGACCCGCCAGCTCCTTAAGATCGCTTATGCGCTTTTCCAGCTCGTAAATCGGCTTCTCGAATTCCAGATGCGGTCCGTTCATATTCCGTGTGTAAATCTGGTTTAGCTCAGGTTACTGTTTTTCCTGGTTCTCTTGCCCGCCTACCGTCCGCTCCGCCCGTGGGGAAAAAAGCAGGAGGGCTTAAGACCTGTCATCTTCCTCTGGGTACGAAAAATCCGGCCCATATGGTAAACCACAATCGAATCCACACGCCCAAAAAAACAACTCCCCGCAGCAGGGGATAGGGCGCATAATGCCTGCAATAAAAACGATACATGCTGCGATGATGTTCCACCTGCATGCTCAAACGCTTTCTTTTGGTGCTCTGCCCGATGTGGTGAAGGATGGTCGTTTCCGGAAAATAGTAGGTCAGAAGCCCGTTTTGTCTGGCCCGCAGGCAGAAGTCCACGTCTTCCACATACATGAAAAACCGTTCGTCCAAAAGCTCGATGGTCTCGAATACCTCCCTTCTGGTCAACAGACTCGACCCGGACACCCAGTCCACTTGGCTTCCCTTTTTTCGATTCAGATCCCGCATGAGATATTTCCGGGAGAGGGGATTTCTGGGGAAAAAACGGTTCAAGACAGACTGCCCGGATGAGAAGGCGGTCAGGTAGGAGGGGAAGGAGCGGCAGGAGAATTGGACTCTTCCCTGGGGATCGACCATCCGCGGTCCGCATATCGCAGCCTGGGGCTGAGATTCCATGAATCTGATCATCCGGGTTATGCCTCCGGCAGTGAACTCCGTGTCCGGATTCAGCAGGAAAACGTACCGACCTCGGCTCGATCTTATGCCCTGATTGCACGCTGCGGAAAATCCCGGATTGGCTTGGTTTTTCAACAGTTTCACCTGCGGAAAATCCCTTTCCACCATTGTGGTGGTCTGATCTTCAGAGCAATTGTCCACTACCCTGACCTCGAAAGCCAGTTCTTTCTGGTAACAATAGATCGAGTCCAAGCATTTCCTCAGAAGCTTCTCCGCATTGTGGCTGACTATG
>CAZWAO010000043.1:0-14798 GCA_964631815.1 uncultured Ignavibacteria bacterium
AGGAGGCTTTCAATAAGCTGGATGACATCCGGGTCATGGCCGCCGGGATGATCGGAGCCAGGCCGGAGGAGATCGCTTACGCCACCAACACCTCCTACGGGCTGAACGTGGCGGCCTGGGGTTTGGACTTAAAACCCGGGGATAAGATTCTTCTGTCCGACGTGGAGTTTCCTTCCAACGCCTATCCCTGGACCAATTTGAAGAGAAAGGGAATCGTGGCGGAATTCCTGCCCAGCAGGAACAGGTTTTTTGATATGGACAATTTCCTTGGGGCCATAGATGCCAGAACCAAGGTGCTGTCTTTGAGCTTCGTCCAGTTTCTCAACGGATACAAAAACGATCTGAAGACCATAGGTGAAATCTGCGCGGATAAGGACATATTCTTCGTGGTGGACGGCATTCAGGGAGTAGGCTGCCAGGAGATAAACGTAAAGGAATGCAAAATCGACTTTTTGGCCTGCGGCGGCGCCAAGTGGCTTCTCTCCTCTTTAGGCGCGGGTTTCTTCTACCTCTCCTCCCAGGCCAAGAGAAAGGTGGAGCCGGTTTTCTCCGGCTGGCTGGGCGTGGATTGGAAGCTGAATTTCTCCGACCTTTTGAAATTCGATCTGAAACCCTTCCCGACTGCTCGCAAGTTCGAAATCGGAACTTATCCTTATTCCGTGATCTGGACCATGCACTCGTCTCTGCAGCTTCTGACCGAGGTGGGAATCGACAACATCCAGCAACACACTCTTGCGCTTCTGGACGTGCTGGTCGAGGCTTTGCAGTCCAGGGGCTACCGGATAACCAGCTCTCTGGACCCTCGGCACCGTTCCTCTATTCTCTCCTTCTCCGGAAAGGACATACCCCGGTTGTTCGAGCGACTCAATCAGAATCGGGTGAAGGTCTCCCTGCGGGAGGGAAGCATCCGGGTGTCGCCGCATTTCTACAACCACCGCAATGATATGGAAAAACTCATCCGGCTTCTGGATTAGCACGATTCCCCGAACAACGCAGAAATCCCGGGCGTATAGTTCGTATAGTTATTCGAACGGACTTTCACAGGAGGAAAGAATGCTATCACACC
This sequence comes from uncultured Ignavibacteria bacterium, assembly GCA_964631815.1. Classification (GTDB taxonomy): domain Bacteria; phylum Zixibacteria; class MSB-5A5; order MSB-5A5; family SM1-73; genus SM23-73-3. The sequence continues at coordinate 1,067 of CAZWAO010000043.1, forward strand.
AGCCCCCTACCCGATTTAACCGGTTTCTTCTGTTCGCACTTTTTCTTGCATTCATCTCTTTCGGAGCATCCTCCCACGCACAGATTCACACCCTGGCGGAGGGGAAAAAGCTGATGGATGAATGGGAATTCGAAAGGGCCAAGGATGTCCTGCTTGACGTGGTGGAAAGCCAGCCCGAAAATGCCGAGGCCAACTTCCTGTTGTGCCGCGCGTTCCTGGCCCTGGGCGATCACGACAACGCCATCAAGTATGGGAAAAAGGCCGTCCAGCTGGATGATTCGGTGTCGAATTACCATCTTTGGCTGGGACGAGCCCACGGATTGCAGGCCCAAAACGGGAGCAAGATCAAAGCCGTCTTCCGGGCCAACCGCGCCAAGGGCGAGTTCGAGAAGGCGGTGGAGCTGGATTCGACCAACATAGACGCCCGACTTCAACTGGCTGAGTATCTCATGATGGCTCCGGGAATCGCAGGAGGGGACAAAAGGAAGGCCAAGCAACATGTGGAGATCATAGAACAGATGGATTCGCTGTATGGGGCTTTCGGCTGGGGCTACTACTGGCAGTTCAGAGGGGACACGGTCAAGGCCGAAGAGGCTTTCAGAAGGGCGGTTCGACTGGATACCACCTACAATCACCAGGCCACGTACGCCTTGGGCTTTTTCATACAGAACCAGAAACGATACCACGAAGCGGCCCAGGTGTTCGAGAGCGGATTCGAAAAGTACCCCGACGAAACCGGCCTTCTCTACCAGGTGGGGCGCAGCTACATTTTCTCCGAGGACAGCCTGGATAAGGCGGCGCGTTGTTTCAAGCAGTATCTTCAGGTGGAGCCTAAGAAAAACGCACCGGATTGGGCTGCCGCCCATTGGAGGCTGGGCATGGTGTATGAGCTTGAAGGTATGCTGGAGCCGGCCTTGGCCGAGCTGCAGGAAGCGGTCAGGCTGAGCCCGGATAACAAGGAATATCAGAATAGGCTCAAAACCATTCAAAGGAAGATCGAAGAGAAGAATCAGAAGTAAGCCGTGGTCCTCCGCGGCATAGACTTGGAGCTTATCACCGTCTGCTTGGCGGGTTCATCCCGCATTCTCTCTCCGGTTGTCGTTTCTCCCTCCGTCTATCCTCCATTCTGAGAACCGATTTCCGTCTACGCTCGACGGAGAAATGTCCTCAGCACCAAACGCAAGGCAAGCCGAAGAAACTTAAGCGGTCTGGTGAAGACTTTTGTGTGGGAAAGCTGCGGCAGGCTGTGGACTGATTCCAACATTTTGCCATCAGACAGAGATTCCCGATCCTCTAGGGGAGGCAGGCTTCCGGCCTGTTTCGGCAGAATTAAGCCGTTGTATTCCAAGCTGCTGTTCTATCGGCCGGGTGATCTAAGGGAAATCGGCATGCAGATTGCATGGACTACGCCGAAAAACAGGTAAAGACGAGGAGGACACTGTTGGCAAAAGAGGGGCATCACTTCACTAAGATTTTCTAAAGTACGTAGCGCCCTGACCGATAAGTTTCAACAACGGGGGTGTGGAGGGGACGGCCGCGGTGAAGTCAAGTCAAAAGTTTTCTCGCCCGCGGAAAGCACTTCCCGAAGTGGCAGATGTAAACGCCCTTAGGGGGGACTTGCTTTCTGACTTCAAAAGATCAGCAAAATGAGGCAATGGTAGAGGCAGCCAGACGGCTGGGAATACCGACCCGGTTTCCGAAGCCGACTTAAGCCTTCGCCGAAGCCTGTCTGTGATCGTCTCCGGGGCATGGTTGCAACCGGAAAACGAAGAAGTCAATACCCGAAAAACCCAAAAAGCCAAAGAAGGGGGGTGAAAAAGAATGAAGGCTATGCGCAAGCTCTTTTCAAACCAAGCCGGTTTTACCTTGGTTGAGCTGGCTATCGGACTGGTCATCATCGGTCTTTTGATCGGAGCCATTCTGGGAGGCGCCCAGATGATCAAGAACGCCAAGATCAAGAGACAGACTGCCGACATGCGGGGTCTCTACGGAGCGGTTTACACCTACTTCGACAGGTTCCTGCAGCTGCCGGGAGATGAGGATGCCGACGGTTACTTCGACTCGGATTCCTCGGTGTGGTCCAACGTAGAGTCGGAGGATCTGGCCTACGAGACCAAGCGAAGTCCCTTCGGTGCCAAGTACTACTTCGGTGCCGATACGGCCACCACTCCCACTGCTCACCGGAACGGCAATTACATCAGGGTGAGTCTGCCGCCGGACGTAGCGGAGAGCGTGGACAAGCAGTTGGACGACGGAGTAGACAGCACCGGTTACGTGGTATCACCTTCGACCTACACCGGCACGGCCAAGATCAATCTTTACTACTTCCTCGACTAAGAGTGGTTGAGGATCGGTTGGGAGAGGACACCGCTTCTTACGCAGCGTTCTCTCCCAACCGGATTTCCGCTTTTTGAAATTTGTCGAATTTCATTCTGCGGACGCAGGCAGGAAAAAGGCCACGCCTTCTGGATTTCCTCATGGCGGCCTCTGCGGTCCGTTCAAGCACACGTTCAGGACAAATATGAGCTTCTCAGGTTATTGGAAAGCCTTGGAGCGTTCCTGCGGGGGTTTCACCCTCATGGAACTGGCCATAACCATGGCCGTGGCCGGAATGCTTATGGTCTCGGGTGTGGGCCTTTTTACGGCCATGAAGAAAAGGGAACGGGAAGCCAAGACCCGGGAGGAAATGCAGACCATCCGGGAAGCGGCCCTGGGATACTACCGCAATCACTTGATGCTGCCGGTCTCCGACTCGGGCTACACCGTGCCGGTGGATGAGTTGGACCTCTCACCCAATGCCCAGAGGGACGAGGTCTATGCCGGCAAATACTATGCCTATGTGGCCACCAATTACGGCGATCCCCTAAGCGAGCTAGTAGTCGACGGGCAGTCCATAGGCAGCACCGCCATGGTCTTGATTTCCAGGGGTTCCAACTTGAAATTCGAAGAGGAAAACCAGAATCCGGGCAACGGCACTTACACCCAGGAGGGCAGCTCCGGGGATTTCGACGACATATTAGTTTACCTTTCGGCCAACGAACTGGCCTCCTCCACTGCCTGGAGGAGGGAGATAGAACAAGAGACGGCGGTTTTGGATAAGGCCGCCGGGATCTTGGCGGAGAATGACGATGACGGGGATGGATTTGTGGACCAGGATTCCACCGATGCCCCGGGCAACTCTGACGGCTACACCAACTGGGGTCTGGTGATCGGGGTGGGGTCTTTGGCCAACGCCGGGCTGTTGTGGAATCCGGATCACTTGGTCGACCCCTGGGGGGTCGAATACTGCTGGGATTCTTATAATCACGAATTCTATTCCGCCGGTCCCAACAAGACCGACGAGGGATGCGGCGGCGACGATATTTGTCCTTAAACAGGAGCAGAAGACAGATGATGCTCTGCATGGATCAAGCCGGCGACCGGTTTCTGATGACCGGCCTGGTCAAGGACAAAAAGAAGCTCCGGGTGTGTGCTTCGCTGGCGGTTCCCGTGTCCGATCTGCCCCGATTCTTCAAAGAGGAGATCAAGAATCTTCCCCAAGGGGTGGACGAGATCCGGGTGTCGGGGCCGCTGGAGAACACCTTCCACAAGATCTTCGTGGTCCCCGATCTGAAGAAGAAGATGCTCTCCGCCGCGGTGGAAACCGAAGTGCTGAAAGCCTTCGGAGCGGAGTACCAGTTCAAGGACAAGGACTTAGGCCAGGTGCCGGGCCCGGGCACCAAGGTCAACCGGAAGATGATGGCCGCCGGAATGAAAAGAGCCGGTTTGGAGGAGCTGTACGGGATGTTCGCCAACTCCCGGACCAAGCCCAACCTCTACACCACCTATCCGGCAGCCGTGCATGGCCTGCTGGACAGACTGGAGGTTCTTTCGGACAAGCCCCTGGCATTCATCCAGGTGGAAAAGCCGGTGTGCCGCATCGTGGTCTTCAAGGGAGAGGAAATCCGTCTCACCAGGGAGCTGCCCGTGACCGATGCGGCGGAGGATGCGGAAAACTCAGGCCTGAGCAAGGACATTTACCGCACCCTGCTCTTCTACAACGACAGCTATCCCGAGGAAAGGGCCGAGAGGCTGATGTTCGCCGGAAGCTGCGCCCTGCCGGCGATGGTGGAGGGTCTCAAGCAAAAGACGGGAGCGGAGATCGTGCCTTTCGACCCGGCTGCGGTTTTCGAGATGGATCAACCGGACTCAGGCGTTCATCCCGGATGCTTGGGTCTGGCTCTTTTGGAGGCCGACCGGCTGGACTTCGGATTCGTTCCTTTCTCCGTGCAGGAGAAGAGAAAGATAAAAAAGACTCTGGTTTTGTGCTCCTCCGCTGCCGCCGGGGTGCTTTTGGTCTTCATCCTGATCATGTCCCGTCTGTCCTTCGACTTGAAAGACTTGGACGCTTTTCACGGGGGAATCAAAGGGGAAATCCGGATGAAGGAGGATCGGCTGAAGGAGATGCCCCTGGAGTTCATCTCTCAATCCATCGAAGCCTCCCAGCCGCCCTGGTCCGAAATCCTCATGGAGCTGGCGGCCGTGGTGCCGCCGGGCGTGGCGCTTTCCACTTTCACCCTCAAGGACGTCAAGAAGGTATGGAGGGGCGAGGTCACCGGCGTGGCCAACGGCACGGACGAGATAAACTCACTGCTGAAGGTGGAGGAGACCGAGGACAACTTTACCAGATCTCCCATGTTCAACAGTGTGAAATTGACCGAAAGGGAGTTGCAGGGAGAGCGGGTGGAATTTAAGATCATCTATCAACTGGACATCTGAGATGGGCAAGGACAAAACCATAATAGTGATCTTCGGCCTCTTGATCGTGGCCATCGCCTTCCTGGGGGTCAAGAAAATGGGATCCCTGCGGGGGCAAATCGCCGAACAAAGGGAGTTTTTGGGAAAGTCCACTCAGCGCCTGGAATACTTGAACGATCTGGAGAGGTCCTTAGAGGAGAGGAGGGAAAGCGGCCGGGTGTTGGTGGAAATTCCCCGGGCGCAGGATCCCATGGCCAACAAGGTGCTGATGGAGAAATTCATAAAATCCTTCCTGTCACGGCTGGGTTTGGAGGCCGAGGTGAAGGTGGAGAATGAGCGAAGAAGCAGAGATTTTCCGGACGTGATCACGGTGAACGAAGTGCCTCTCAAGATCGGAGTCAAAGGCTACGCCTCGTATGATCAGGTGATAAAGATGCTCAAGGAGTTCAAGAACTTCCCCTTCGTGGTGGAGGTTGTGACCATCGGGGGCACGGATGTGGCCGTGCCGGGAAACTTGAGGGTGCAGCTCAAATATTACATCATTCCAGAAGGTTCTTAGAAAATGGAATTGTCCAAAATCTTGAAGTCCAAAAAGGGGATGCTGGCACTGGGTCTGGTGGTGGTGATGGTGGTGGGATTCCTGGCCCTCAAGTTCATGAGTTCCACCACGGAGGAGCCGGCGGAATCCGATAAACCCCGGGCCGCCCACAGAACCGCTCAAAAGCCCACCGCCAAGACGGCGAAGAGCGATGAGCCCGAGAAGTCTCCGCTCTTCCAGGCCATGCAGGCTCTCAAAGACCCCTTCCAGGCGGAGGATCCCAAGGCGACGGAGCTGAAGGAGAAGCTGGACCTGGCTAAAAAAGAGGTGGAGTATCTCAAAACCATCCTGGAGGAGAAAAAGCTCAAGCAGGAGATAAAGGAGATAGAGCAATCCTTAGCCCAGGATCGGACCGACTTGGCCGGAGGAGAAACTGCGATTCTGAGTTCTCCCCAAACCGGGGCGAAAAGCGAAGCCGGCGATGGCCTGGTGGTCAAGGCCATTCTGGCGAGCGACGATCAGAGAAGCGCGCTTTTGGTGTCCGGAGGAAAAAGCGCCTGGGTCCACCAGGGGGAGCGTTTCGACGGCTGGGAGATAAAGGAGATCAGGGAACAGAGCGTGGTGGTCCTCAAAAAGGGAAGGACCTTCGTTTTCTTCTACGACCGCCCGGAGGTGGGCAGGGAAGGTGATTCATGAGACGATCTAATCCAATCGGCGCCATCAGGCCCTTCTTTCTGATGTTCCTGTTGCTGTGCGGCTGTGCCTCCAATCTGGCGCAGCAGCATGTGGATCAGGCCATGACCAAAATCGAGGAGACCGCCGGGTCTCCCCCGCCGGTGCCTCCCCAGCTGCAGCCGGTTCCCATTCTGGAGACGGAACCGGAAAAGGAGAAGCTCTTTTCCTTTTCGGGCAACGACATCACCCTGGAGGACGCGCTGGTCCCGCTCTCCCGGAAGGCCGGATTCAACATCATTTGGGACAAGGAGGTCAACCCCCGGACCCGGATCAGCGTGGCCTTTGAGGATCTGACTCTGAAAGAGGCGCTGGAAGCCATATTCGCTCCCACCGAGTACCTGTACTCCACCAACAGCCCCACCGTGGTGGTGAAGCTGACCGACACCCGGACGTTTGAGCTGGGCCAGGTGCCCAATAAGATGAACACCCAGATGCAGGTGGGTGGCGACGTTCTGGGCTCCATACCCAACGTGGGAGGGATGAGCGGCCAGGTGCAGGTGACCGGCACATCGGACGAACAGTCCATCGATCTGTGGAAGCAGGTGGAGGAGGGTTTGCAGATGATCGTCTCCGAGGAAGGAAAATACTTCATCAACCGGCTGGCCGGAATCGTGACCGTGACCGACCGCAAGAGAAATCTGAAGATGGCCGAGGACCTGATGCGCAACCTGAGGGACACCTTGTCCCGCCAGGTTCTAATCGAGGCCGAAGTGGTGGAGGTCACGCTGGAGAGGGAGGAGTCCTGGGGGGTGGACTGGTCGGCGGTGCATTCCTTTCTTTTGAACAATCGGCAGATCGAGCTGACCGGCAGGCAGTCTCTGGGGCTGCCCGGCTCGGTGGTGGAGTTCACCGGCTCCCGGCACGATGCCGACCTGGTGGTGGACATGTTGGGCCGGTACGGAGAGGTAAACGTTTTGTCCAAGCCCCGGCTCAACGTAATGAACGGCCAAACCGCCATGATGAACGTGGGGCGGGTGATAAGCTATTGGGAGCTGACCGGACTTTCCGCCGGAACAGAGATAGGCCAACCCGTCATATATCCGGAACAAAAAACCGTCCTTCTGGGTTTGACCATAGGGGTGACGCCTTATATCTCGTCCGACGACTACGTGACCATGCAGGTGGTCCCCATCGTCAGCGACGCCTCCACCTACTCCGAGTTTCAGTTTGAGAATCAGACCCTAAGGGCGCCCAACATAGACATTCGCGAGACCAGCACCCAGGTGAGAATGAAAAACGGCGAGACGGCGGTGATCGGAGGCCTGATCACCTCCAAGAAATCCGATGCGGAGCACAAGATTCCGGTGTTGGGCGATCTGCCCATCCTGGGTTATCTCTTCAAGCGCAAGGAGAAGACCGAGCACCGGGCCGAGCTGGTTATACTCCTGACTCCCCGGATCAGCAAACCAGACTTCGAGGAAAACTAGAAAATGAAGCTGATATACAGATCTCCGCGAGTGGAGCAGCCGACCCAGCCGCCCTCATCCCAGTCCCGGATCATCGTCGCATCGGCACAGCGCAAAGACAAACCGGCTCTGATGCGGGTGGACCTCTTGGATTCATACCGCCGCTTTTACCAGTTCCAGGAGACGCCCTTTTCGGTATCGCCCAATCCCAGGATGTTCTACTTCTCCCGCTCGCACGCGGAGGCTCTGAACCATCTGCGCTACGGCATCTACGAGGGTTTGGGATTCACCATGATAACCGGAGAGCCGGGAACCGGGAAAACCATGCTCTCCCGCTACTTTCTGGACAAGGCCGGAGACGATCTGCTTCCGGTTCACATATCCCATCCCCGACTGATGGGGAAGGAACTGCTGGTGGCGATTGTGGAAGCCCTGGGCCAAACCAGATTCGCATCCAACGATTCGACCGAGCGGAAGCTGATCCTCCGCTTGGAGGAGCTGCTTCTCTCCGCTCAGGCTCAGTCCCGGAAGGTGGTGGTCTTCGTCGACGAGGCTCAAGGATTGGATTTCGAGCTTCTGGAAACCTTGAGGCTTCTCTCCAATCTGGAGACCGAGGATCAGAAGCTGCTGCAGATCGTTCTGTTCGGACAGACGGAGTTGGAGGAGACATTGGGCCAGGAGAGGCTCAGGCAGATGGACCAGCGCATTCTGGTGAGACATCGTTTGCAGCCTCTGGAATTCGATGAAATACAGCCATATATCCAGCATCAACTGCTGGTGGCCCGGGTCAACTCGTCGGTGGAGTTCACCTCCGAGGCGGCCAATGAGATTCACCGGATTTCCCGCGGGCTGCCGCGGATGATAAACGCCCTGTGCGAAAGAGCCATGATGTCCGCTTTCACCGGCAACGGAAGGAAAATCGAAGTGCACCACGTCAGGGAGGGCTGGGAGAGCTTAAGCGGAATAAGGATAATGGGAAGAACCAAGCTGCAAGTACCGGTATAACCCGGCCGACCGAACAATGGGACTGATAGCCAAGGCAGTAGACAAAGCAGAACAAAAAGAAGAGCTTCCGGAGATTCCCGAAACCTCTCCTCCACCCGAGGAAGAGAAGAAGCCGGGGAAGAAGAAACTCCTGCTTCTGTTGGCTCCTCTGGTCTTGGTCGGCGTGGGTCTGGTTCTGGGCTATTTCCTGGTTTTGAAGCCGGCTCCGGAGGAACCGCCAAAGATAACCCGCCGCTCCATCAGCGCCCGCGGGCAGGCGGCCCAGCAGTCGGGCAACCCGGCGGACCAGAAGCGGGAATCGGGCACGCTCCCGGCCAAGACAACGGATCAAGGCGGGACACAGAAGCACACCCCGGACCAGGCTTCCGATTCGCAGACGCCCACCGAAAAAGCCGTGGGAGCTTCCCGGCACGCACAAAAGCCTCCGGCCGATCAGGCCGAACCGGTAAAGCAGAAGGCCGTGGATCAACAGGCACAGGTACATAACAAGCCGACATCCGTTCCGTCTGAACCGGAGACCAAAGCAGTATCCCAAGCATCTAAGCCCGAATCCAAAGAAGAGAACCTGAAGAGGCCGATTGTCGCTCCGCCGGAGGTCACGAAAGAGCAAACGGCCATACCACAAACCAAGGAACTCGAACAGACTGCCCGACAGGATGCTCTCCAGCCTGAAGAGCAGTTGGAAATCCTAGGACCACCCTTTGTTCAGCCGGAGGATACCCTGCAGGCATTGGAGCTGTTGGGGGAAGCGGTGGCGTCGGACTTGGTCTCGCCGCAGGATGAGCAGCAGGAACGGCAACCGGAGCCGGACGAGAGAATAGAGACTTCGCCGGAAGGACAGTCATCCGGTCCCGAGATCATAACCGGCGGCCACCCATACCAGCCTGCGGGAACGAAAACCCGGAAAGGGCTGGAGGTCTCGGAACGATCCGAATCCCGGGCCGAGAGATACTACCGAAAGGGGATCTCCTATCAACAACAGGGAGACTTATCATCCGCCATTGATTCCTACCGCCTGGCGGTGAACTATAACCCGGACCACCTGCAGGCCAACATGAACCTGGCCACGGCCTACCTGCAGACCGGAAGATTCAAGCAGGCCGAGCAGATATTGGTGTATCTGTATGCCTCGCGGCCCAAGGATGCCAAGGTGTTGTACAATTTCGGCGTGCTGTTGTATCAGAGCGGAGAGTACGCCTCCGCCGAAAACAAGCTGAAGAAACTGCTGGATATCGACCCGTTTCATTTGGAGGCCAACCTGCTTTTAGCCACCATCTATGAGGATCAGGGAGAGCTGGATAAAGCCATTGCCGCCTGCATGAAGGCCCACCAGATTTATTCGTCCCATCCCCGGGTTCTTTACCGGTTGGGCCGGGTGTGGGATCTGGCGGGGCAACCCACAAAAGCAATAACCTACTACCAGCAGTTTCTGAACTGCCGTGAGGAAAAGGATCCCGCTTTGGAACTGGCGGTGCGCGACCGCCTCAAATATCTGGGTACACGGAAGGAGGAGCGATGAGCCAAACTTTGGGAGACATGCTGCTGAAGACCGGGAGGTTAACCCAGAGCCAGTTCGAGTTGGCGCAGAGGGAGAAGGATCGCACCGGCGCCAAATTCGGGGAAATCTGCGAGAGGCTGGGCTTCATCAGCCATGCCGAGGTGTTGGAGTTCGTGGGACAGCAAACCGAGACTCCTTATCTGGACTTCTCCAAGACGCCAGTGGACGATGAAGCCGTGAGGCTCGTCCCCGGGGATCTGGCCAGGTCATGCAAGCTCATACCTGTGGGGGTGGAGGGAAGTACGCTCACCGTGGCCATGGCCAATCCCAACGACATCAATGCCATAGACCGGCTGAGAGACATCACCAAACTCTCCATAGAGCCCCGGATAGCCGACGAGGACACCATTTTCAGCTACATCGACGACTTCTATGGAATGGTCGTCGATCCGGAGAAACAAATCGAGGAAAGCTTAAGTCAGGCTCTGAGCTTAGAAGAGGTGGAGGAGGAAACCGCTCCCTTGATCAAGCTGGTCGACTCTTTGATGGCCCAGGGGATAAAGGAGAGAGCCACCGACATACACATCGAGGTGGACGAGAGCGTGGGCCGGGTACGCTTCAGAATAGACGGCGTGCTGGAAACGGCCTTCATCCTGCCCAAGAAGATCTATCGGGCGGTGGTCAGCAGAATAAAGATCATGTCCAGCCTGGACATAACCGAATCCCGGGTTCCCCAGGACGGGAGCTTCCGTTTCTCCTACAATACCCAGGAGATCGACGTCCGCGTATCCACCATGCCCATCTTCTACGGAGAGAGCGTGGTGATGAGAATCCTGCAGAAGCCCAGGTTCCTTCTCAGCCTGGAGGATCTGGGTTACTGGGGAGACAACCTGGACACATTTCAGAGGCTGATCTTAAAACCTTTCGGTATGGTGGTCATCACCGGCCCCACCGGGTCGGGGAAATCCACCACCCTGTATGCGGCGCTCTCCACTCTGAACACCCTGGAGAAAAACCTAATCACCCTGGAAGACCCGGTGGAATACAAGCTTCCCATAGCCAAACAATCTCCCATACATGACAAGGCCGGATACACCTTCGCCAAGGGCTTGAGGTCCATTCTGCGTCACGACCCGGACATCATCCTGTTGGGAGAGATGCGGGACGAGGAGACCGCGGAGATGGCCTTTCGGGCATCCATGACCGGACATTTGGTGTTCACCACCCTGCACGCCAACAGCGCCTCGGCTGCAGTAGCCCGTCTTCTGGACATGAACATCGAGCCTTTTGTGATATCCACTTCGCTTCTGGCGGTGATAGCCCAAAGGCTGGCCCGCAGGATTTGTCCCCGGTGCAAGGAGAGCTACACCCCCACCGAGGAAGAGCTGGAGTTCTATCCTCAGCTTAAGCAGTTGAAGAATCCCACCTTCTACCGGGGCAAAGGCTGCGACAAGTGCAAGCACACCGGATACAAGGGAAGGATCGGCTTGTATGAGGTGTTGGAGGTGAACCAGCAGGTGAACGAGCTGATTCTGCAGAAAGCCCTTTCCGCCGAGATCGAGAAGGCCGCCGGTCTGAAGAGCATGCTGGACGACGGCATCGAGAAGGTGCAGAAGGGCGTGACTACCATACAGGAGATTCAAAGGGTGATCGGATAATGGCCCAATACACCTACCAGGCGGTAGACAACAAGAACAAGCGGATAAAAGGCACCCTTCCCGCCCGCAACCTGGAGGATGCGGAGAGTCAGCTTAGGGAGATGGGCCTGTATCCCATCACCGTTCAGGCCAAGCCAGCGGGAGGCTCCGCAAGACGGGGCGGCGGAAAGGTCACCACCAAAGACGTTCTGGCCTTCACCATCCAGTTGCACCTGATGTTCACCGCCGGTTTGCCCCTTCTGCAGTCCCTGCAGAAAATCGCAGAGCAGGAGAAGAAACAAAAGTTCAGGGAGATCATCGGCGACATATGCAAGAAAATAGAAACCACCGGCTCCTTCTCCGAGGGTATAGCCGCCCATCCCAAGGTATTCCCCCCCTTCTACCTGGGGGCCGTGCGAGCAGGAGAACAGGGTGGCACCCTGGCCGATATATTGCAGGAGCTGGCCACCTCCCTGGAAAAGCAGGACGCGCTGCAATCGGAATTGAAGCAAGCCATGATGTATCCCTGTATGATCATGGTGGTCATGTCCGCGGTCACCGGCTTCTACGCCTTCTATCTCATGCCCAAGATGATGAAGCTGGTGGTGGAGCTGGGCGCTCCCATTCCCTGGTACACCAGATTCGTCCAGTTCGTGATCGGCTCCATCATGAGCCTCTGGATTCCAATTGTGGTTTTTGCCATTCTCGGCTTTGTCGCGCTCATGATTTACCGTAAGACCGAGAGCGGTGCATACACCATGTCCTACATGAAAATGAAGGTGCCGCTTTTCGGCTCGGTCATTCAGAAAAGCGTCCTGTGCACCTTTACCCACTACCTGTCTCTTCTTCTGCACTCCGGCTTCGGGCTGCTCCCTTCTCTGGATCTGGTAAAAGGCACCATCGGCAACAAGAGCATCGTCAGGTCCATCGAGACCATCGAGGAGAGGATCAAGCGGGGCGAGTCCTTTGCAGACTCCATGAGAGGATTGCCCTTCCCCGGCTTTATGGTGACCATGATAGGTTTGGGTGAGCAGACCGGCAAGGTGGCGGAGCAGCTGGCTTTGATCAACGGCTACTTCGAAAAGGATGTGGAGAGGACTATCAAGAAAGTCCTCACCGTGATGGAGCCACTTATTCTGGTGGTCTTTGGCGGCATCTCCGCCGTCATTCTTCTTTCCACCTTCTTCCCGCTGTATAACTCCATGGGCGCAGTGAAGTAGGCACCGCCGAAGATCGAAATTTCGGTTGCGCCATGCTGTAGATTACTGCCCTTTGCCTACAGGTACCCCCTCTGCAGGGATAATATCATTCCAGGCAGGAGAATGTGGGATTATCTTATCTTCCCTTTAGGGTGCCGGGACGTTGAGCAGATGTCAGGGAATGGATGGTGCGGGGCTGGCTGAGCTTCACTCCTGAACCGAGGCTCTGGGACGCGTTTCGCCGGGATTGGAGAGTTCATCCCTCTGGTGAACGGCAGCCGTCAACTGCTCCGGCTGCTCTGTAAAACGGTGCTTCAGGCGGTTCCAGATCAGGAAGACCCCCAGTCCGAACGCCGCTCCCGCCAAGAAGGAGCCCATTGCGAAGTACCCCTGCGAAAGCAGATGTATCACCAGGGTCACCACCAGGCAAAGCGACGCCACTATAATCACTCGAACAAAGACCAGACGCAGAAACTCGCCGAATCGGGGAGTTCCTTCCGTTAGATTATGCAGGGTTTGAGCTCTCATTTCTCCTCAAAGTCTCCGCGCTTAAATACTCGCTTAAATCGAAGATCAGATAGAAGGCATAAAAGAACATGACTATCACGTACGAGTTGATCGAAAGTACGGTCGCCAGGGGCGACTGCGAGCCAATCCAAGCTTTCAGGGCGAAAAGGGCCACACTCAGGGCGGCCCAGGATACCAACATCACCAGGGTGTTGACCACGAATATCAGCAGCATCTTCTTTATGGTATCCATAACTCTCCGTTTAATCCCGGTGTACGCCGGCAGCGTGCGAAAGTTCCCTGGAAAAGAAAATCGGGGGTCCCAAGTCGGCAAGCGATTTTCGTGGGTCGTCTCCTGATGTCGTGCTCAGCCTCCTTCTTTTCCCAAGGGTATCCCCCCTCCTTGTATTTATCGGCTGCGGCGGCGCGAATTCCAGTAAACACGCGGTTTTTCTAAGGCAACATCAAGT